>JBMHBX010000033.1:0-2928 GCA_049890215.1 Puniceispirillaceae bacterium (SeqCode)
GGCACTGTCTATGGGACAGATCTATCGGATGAGCTGTTGTTGGGAACAAGCGTCTTAGATGCCTATGCTTTTGGCGGGAACGATATTATTGAAATCTCTGACTTTATAACCGATGTTGATGGCGGCGGCGGGAATGACACCCTAACAGGGGGAGAGGGCGCTGATAAATTTGTGCTTGGCACAATTGATGATGGCACAGATATTGTGACTGATTTCAATTTAGAAGACAGCATCCTTGTGCAGATTAATGCCCCCTTAGCAGAAGCACCAGCAGATTTGAACGCCTTGCTAACCGCTTTGGGTCTCTCCTTGAGTAGTGGGGTAGACCACACAGGTAATGGGTCTCATGATACAGCCATCATGCAAGGTCAAACTACATTAATGATATTAGAAGGTGTTGATGCTGTTGATACGAGTGATTTATATGATGCCTATTTCGAAGTGGAAGTGATCTAAATAGCTAATGAGATAGCTTTCATTTCACCCCTAGCAGGCATGCGCTTTTTTCTGTTATGAAAGTCATATGGAAAAGAGCTTTGATAATCAGTCAATTCCGCTCGCAGAGCGCTTGCGTCCACAGACTTTAGATGAGTTTGTGGGGCAAGAGGCTCTGCAATCATTGGATAAGGCAAGCTTGATGACAGGCTCTCTTATTTTATGGGGGCCGCCTGGCACAGGCAAAACCACCTTTGCCCATATTATTGGTCAAATGGCTGGCGATCATTTTGAAGCTTTATCTGCGGTTCTAGATGGGGTCAGCGATGTGCGCCGCCTGTTCAAAGAGGCAGAGGCACGTTTTGCCGATAATAAAAGAACGCTTGTTTTTATTGATGAAATTCACCGCTTTAATAAAGCCCAACAAGATGCGCTACTGCCTGCGATTGAAAAAGGGATTGTCAGGCTAATAGGGGCAACCACTGAAAATCCCTCTTTTGCGTTGAATGCAGCGCTTTTATCACGTGTTCAGATTCTGCCTTTAACACTGCTATCCACAGAGGCTTTAACAGCGATCTTAGAACGCGCTGAAACATTGCTAAATCTTAAATTGCCTCTCACAAAAGAAGGCAGACAATCCTTGCTAGATATGGCAGATGGTGATGGGCGTTATTTGCTGAACATGGTTGAAAAGCTACTCTCACAGCCGGCAGGTGATACGCCTCTTGATGCACCAGCTTTGGCACAATTCCTCAGCAAAAAAGCGCTTAATTATGACAAGGCAGGTGATGAGCATTTTAATCTTATCTCTGCGCTTCATAAATCGTTGCGTGCCTCTGATTGTGATGCGGCGCTTTATTGGCTGGCGCGGATGTTATCGGCTGGTGAGGATGCGCGTTATATTGCACGGCGTCTTACACGCTTTGCCTCAGAAGTTATCGGGCTTGCTGATCCGCAGGCTTTGCCGCAAGCCCTAGCTGCTTGGCAGGCTTATGAGCGCCTTGGCAGTCCTGAAGGAGATTTGTCATTGGTGCAGGCGGTGATTTATCTTGCGACTGCACCAAAATCAAATGCAGCCTATAAAGCAGCAAAAGCAGCATCAGTATTGGCGCAGCAAACAGGTGCCTTACCGCCACCAAAACATTTGCTAAACGCGCCGACCCAAATGATGAAAGATTTTGGCTATGGGCAAGGCTATGCCTATGATCATGACGCTGATAAGGGATTTTCAGGCCAGCATTGTTTCCCAGATGATATTGCGCGCCATTCACTTTATCAGCCAAAAGAAATTGGCTTTGAAAGAGATATCGCCAAAAGATTGGCCTATTGGCAAAAGCTGCGGGAAAGGTCGTAAAGGCGCATGGTATTTGACTATTTTGTGGGGATTGATTGGTCTGGGGCCAAAGGCCATGCACATAAAGGTATTTCTATTTTTACCGCCACAGCAGGTGATGATTTGCCGCAAAAGCAGATGCCGCCTAATGACAAAAAAGCCTTTAGCCGCGCTGATGTAATTCGCTATTTAGACGATTTATCGTGCAAAGGCAGGGTGCTTGCGGGCATTGATTTTGCCTTTGCCTATCCTATTGATGATAAGGGGCATTATTTCCCTCAATTGGCAGAGACGCATCTCCAGCCAGATAATGCGATACATCTATGGGCGCTCATTGATGAGGTTAATCAAGGCGCCGATGATTATTATGGGGGGCTGATTTGGGATCATAGGCCTTTGGGCGCTTATTATAACGCGCCAGCAGGACGTAAAGGCACGCGCTTTGAATCACGTCGCCGCTACACAGAAGAGGCAGCGCGTGCTGTCAAAGCGCCGAGCCCTACCTTTAATTGTGTTGGCCCAGCAGGCGTTGGCACAGGCTCATTGGCAGGGATGAGGCTCTGCCATTATTTTGCTAGTAAGGCAGAGATTTGGCCCTTTTTCTCAAAGCCTAAAGCCTCATTGACTTTGGTTGAAATATTCCCTTCCTATTATTTCAAATTAGCAGGCATCACGCCAATTGGTGCTGATTATACCAAGCCAGATGGGATGAATAAGGCTTTATCCTATTTTGGCTCTGCGCCTGTGGCAGATGATTTTAACGCTGAAGGACCAGATGCGGATGATGCGGATGCGCTTATTTCTGCGGCTGCTTTGCGTTTTTTAAGCAAAGATGAGCAATCTTGGACAGTGCCTGAAATAGCAACGCGTGAAGGCTGGATTTTCGGCGTAAAATAAGCTAGGTAAGAGCCATGTTTGGCACTCTTCTATCAATAGCGATTGGCGGCGCGCTTGGCGCTCTGTCCAGATATGGACTTGGCTTGCTTGTTTCATCTTCTGCTGTCATGCCCCTATGGATGGCCACGCTCGGTGTGAATATCATTGGCAGCTCTTTGATGGGCTTTATGGCCGCTTTCTTGTTAAGCTATCCTCATTTATCTGACCAGCTACGCCCCCTCATTATGATTGGGTTTTTAGGCGGGCTTACAACCTTTTCAAGC
>JBMHBX010000034.1:0-7775 GCA_049890215.1 Puniceispirillaceae bacterium (SeqCode)
CTGTGCCATCAATACCATTACAGGCGTGATAAATGGCAGTTGCTTTTCGGTGTCACCGGCACCCGCTTTGGCATGACAAGCCCTTAATTCTTGCATCGCAATCTCCTCGCAGGTTGGCTTTATGCGAAAAGATTGGTGTGATCCCGGACCTTATTTGCCCTGCAGATATTGATGAGACGCCGCACAAAGGGGAAAAGCCAAAAGAGTACGCTGGGCGCATGGCCAGACAAAAGGCGTTAACTGTCCAAAAACACTATCCTGAACATTTTATTCTTGCTGCAGACACGGTTGTATGTTGCGGAAAGATGATTTTGGATAAAGCAGAAGACCGTCTATCGGCCGAAACTTATCTTGAAAAATTATCTGGGCGAAAACATACAGTGTTAGGGGGGATATGTCTTATCTGCCCCGATGGCACAGTCTATTACCGGCTTTCAATAAGTAGTGTACGAATGAAAAGGCTTTCTGTGCAGGAAAAGAAAGCCTATTTGGCAAGTGGGGAATGGCAGGGAAAGGCTGGTGGCTATGCTATTCAAGGACAGGCAGAGCAACTGATTCATTCGATCAAAGGCTCTTATGCTAATATTGTTGGACTAGATGTTTTTATGCTCTCAGGGATGTTGGCGGCAGCTGGTTTTAGCCATGACATCCCTGAATAGGACATAGATATAAAGCGCTTGATTATGACTGCATCTCAGATCATCTCAACCTCGCACCAAACGGCTAATATCACGTTATTAATCGAAAATGGCCAGGTTATACAATGCTGGCCGGATACGCCGGTGAAAATAGGTGCCATTCATGCGGTGAAATTTACCCATGTCGCCCCGCGGTTTAATCTTGCGCAGGCTGTGTTGGACAATGGACAGGCTATTTCAGTTAAACTCTCTGCTCGGCAAAAAATAGAACCTGGGCAATGGGGGCTTATTACGGTAACTGCACAGCCCTTTCAAGATAAGCCAGCACAGGCTGTCTGCAATGCAGAATTAGCTGGGCGTTATATTGTCATAAGACGCGGTACGACAACTGGCATTCATATCAGACACTCATTGAAAACACCGCAGCAACAGAAATTATTGCAGGAAGATTTTTATCCAGAATTAGAACATCACATAGTGCAACTTTTGGGCTTTGGCGGTAATGTTGAAATTGTCCTGCGCAGGAATGCGCTGGGTCTCAAGACAGCACGACCCCTGCTAGATGAGGCGAGAATACTTGTTGCTGCAGTGAATGAAGAAATAATATCGGCACAGCAATTCGCACAAAAAGGGCAAATTTTTTCGGGCTTTAATGGACAGCAACTTGCGCGGTTAGAGGCGCCAGATGCCCTGTTAGGTGCAGCAGATAACATTGAATTAGAAGAATATTTCGGTCAAATTGATGCTTGCATGCAGCAATCTATTCCTTTGGAAAATGGTGCCATGCTGTGGGTAGAGACAACGAGGGCAGGGATGATGATTGATGTTGATAGCGGAAAATCTGGTCTTAACGGCTTAGACCTATCTCGGTTTGTTCTGCCGAAAATTATGCATATTCTGCGATTGCGTGGGAGAGGCGGCAGGGTATTGATAGATTTTCCCTTAACATCTCCTAAACACCGTCAGGCCTTAATGACATCCATGGCACAAATTGCCCAGACAGACAGTAAAATTTCTGCATTGCATGGTTTTACCTCTTCTGGTTTGTTTGAGCTAGTGCGGCGTCATAGTATTACCCCTCTTGAGCAATGGTGGGTTTCTGCGTAAACTCGCCACAACCGTATGAGCCCGTATCGCAGGTGTAAGGAGAGCAGGATGCCGCAGTCCAAAAAGGCGACACCGCCAGAGAAAACAAAACTCACCTGCCCTATTTGCAAAGCCCAATCTGTCAAACCGCACAGCCCGTTCTGTTCTCGGCGATGTGCACAGATTGACTTAGGCCATTGGTTAAATGAAGATTACACAATCCCAGCAGTAGAGGCGATGGAGGATGCTGATCTTGATACCTTGCTGGAGAATATTGATAAAGATACAGGGCTAAATTAGTATAAACTCTGGTTCGGTTACAAAGTACTATTTAGCGCTGGACAGCAGATTTTTTACTGTCTATAACGTTGCAGACCTATTGCCGCAATTTTCTTTACGATTGCTGTGATATGTGCCCAGGTAGCTCAGTTGGTAGAGCAGCGGACTGAAAATCCGCGTGTCGGTGGTTCGAATCCGCCCCTGGGCACCACTTCCTTATAAATATGTCAAACCATGTTGGGGCTATCTTATTGATGCCTTGAGCGTATTTGCACATCGCGCCAGGGTGGATAGTTGGGATGGTATACCAAAGAGTTGCACATTATCTGTGGTTGTGAGGTCAGGTATTTTTACATGCGCATCAAAATATTTCGCGCGGACATCCTGCATCTCAGGCCCATCTTCAAATAATACTATCCAGTGGTTAATGATACTATCCTATATCTCAAATTCTTGGAGATCTTCGGCAATGGAAACATTTTCACCAAACGCCTCTTTGGCGTTTTTCAGTGCCTGATCAAACAGATCCTGCCTGTCCATATATTTTCTGAAATGCGTGAGGATTAACTTGCGCGCCTCAATCGCTTTGGCCATTTTGCCAATTTCAGACGGTGTGGGTGTTGTTTCTGCCATTAATGGAGTAGCCTCTATCCCGTCAAGGCGATAGCACCAATGCAAAAGAAGATCAGCCTTTTTGGCAAGTGCAGACACTTCAGGGCAAAGTCCAGTATCTCCGGAATAGACAAATTTCTTACCCTTATGGAGAAGGGCAAAGGCCATGCACTCTAAAAAGGGCTGGGCATGGGGGGCGGTGGCACTATCGATGCGCCATCCATCGCCCTCAATGCTGTCGCCCGCTGTGATTTCATGTATTTCAGGCTGAGGCCAAGGGCGTGGCAAGGTCCCACCGCGTGCTAGCCAGACTTCCTGACTTTGTGGCAATTCAGTACGGGCGCGCAAATCATGCGATAAAACGCCATTTGTGCCGAAATACCCGTTTGTGATCGCGCGAATGGGGGCAGGGCCAAAAATTTTGATAGGCGCGCCCCCTTCATCCCATGCCGCATGCACAAGGCGGGGATAATCCATAATGTGATCAGAATGTAGGTGTGTAAACATAATATGCGTGATATCTGAGGGCTGTCGTCCGGCGCGCAGTAAATTATCAAATACGCCGCCGCCACAATCAAACAAAATGCAATCTGTACCCACATCGATAAGATAGCCACTAGAGGCGCGGCGAATATAGGCTTCTGGCGAGCCTGAGCCAAGGATTGTCAGTTTCACCTTGCTTCTCCTGACGGGCCGGGCTCTGGCGGCGGTGTGGCGCCAGGCGCGCCTAATTTCAAGGCAGCCTCTCTGCCACCATGCGTTTCGATCAAACGGGCCTGATCGGCAAAGGCCATTTGATCCACAGCATCTGGATTACAAATCGCGTGAAGCTCTTGATGTAAATCCTGTAAAATATCCTTGCAGGATGGGTCTTCGGCGCGGTTGATGTGCTCTTCTGGATCCTCTTCCAGATTAAAAAGCTCATCAGGAAAGCCGACATAATGAATTAATTTCCACGCCCCTTTGCGCAGCATAAAGGCCCCGGAAACCGCGCCGGCGGCATGATATTCAGAAAAAATGACCCGGTCTTTTTCCTCTGGCGCCGCCATAATGGAGGGGAGGTCGCGCACACCGTCCGCCGCGTCAATCTCCGTGCCGAAATGCGCAGCAATCGTCGCAGAAATATCCAGCAGGCTTACCGGCGTATCACAGACACCAGCAGGAATGTCAGGCCCTGCCATGATCAGAGGCACAGCCGCACTCTCTTCATACATATTTGACTTACCCCAGAGCCCGCGCGCGCCAACATTATCACCATGGTCTGAGGTATAGATAATCTGGGTGTTGTCCAATTGTCCGGAAATCTCCAGCGCCGCTATTATCTGCCCCACATTATGATCAAGCCAGCTGCATAAACCGTAATAGGCAGACATCGCTGCTAGCCTTTCATCTGCATCGGCAAATTTGTTTTCACTGTCCATAAAGGCATTTTGCTTTTCAACCCAAGGGTGGCGCTGATAGCCGTCTTTTGGATGCAACTTTACCTCAGGCAGATTTTCAGGCGGATACATATCAAAATATTCCTGTGGCACCACAAGCGGGAAATGCGGCGCCACCAGCCCCACATAAAGGCACCATGGCCGCTCATCATCAGCGCGGTCGGCTATCCAGCTTCGGGTGCGGGTAACAACCGCCTGATCATAATCTGTATATTTGCTGTTTCCGGGGCCGATATACTCTCCCAACATACGTTTTGGCCCAAGAACGCGCTCATCTTCCTTGCGAATACTAGCCCAGACCATGCCAACCCCGCCTGCCACCATCATTGGAATATGTTCCACATCAAATCCTGCTGGATCATCTTCATCACGGTAATGCAGCTTGCCGATACTTTCCACAGGTACACCTTGTTCCTGAAGCGCATGACCCCAACCGCGAATGGAACCTGTATAAGGCATGGCATTATCCCACAGCCGAGTCTGATGCGGATATAGCCCTGTGGCAAAGCTCGCCCTTGCAGGCACACAGATAGGACTTGGCGTATAGGCATTTGTAAATCTTGTGCCTCTTGCTGCCAATTTATCAAGGTTGGGTGTTTGCACAAAAGGATGGCCTGCGCAGCCTAGCGCGCGCGCCTGATGCTCATCAGACATTATGACAATCAAATTAGCGGGTGTTTTTTTGGGTGAGTTCACGTGATATCTCTTAATTTTGCGGCGGTTTCAATTTTATTGATAATGCGGTAGAACAGCTCTAATTCTTCAGGTGTCACTTCTGCCAAAAGGTGATGTTGGCGCCGTTCCATCACAGGCATAAGATCCATATTTATTTTTTTGGCCTTTTCAGTCAGGCAGAGTTTCTGGATTCTTTTATCGTCATTATTGCGCTGGCGGTTTAGCAACCCCTTTTCAATCATAACTTTGATTTTACGACTAAGCTGCCCTTTATCCATCTGAACATGTTCAGCGATTTGGCTAAGAGACGGTTTGTCAAACATGCGGATAACTTGAATTACGCGCCATTCAACCAAAGACAGACCAGATTTTTCTTTGAGGATGGCTGTGCCCTGCGCATTCAGGCGGCTTTGCAACTTTGCCAGACGGTAAGTCACAAAGGATGAAGGGTTCTTAAAACTCGTGGTATAGCGATGATCCATATGAATAAATTTTCAGGAACAATTTGACATGTCAACTTTAATATGAAAATCCTATTGAATAGGATTTATGGAGGAAAATATGAAACGAGTATTTATGGCAGCCACCGCAGCTGTCGGTTTAATTGTAGCGGCGGTTTCGCCTGCATTGGCTGATGGTCATGGTTGGAAGCCTGAAGGCCCAATAAAGATGCTGATCGCATTTGCTGCTGGTGGCGGCGCGGATACCCAAGCCCGTTTGATCGCTGGTGATATTCAAGCGGCCAAAGGCTGGGACATTATTCCTGAGCAGGTCACAGGCAAAGGCGGTGTAAACGCGCTTGTGGCGTTAAAAGATATGCCAAAAGACGGCACAGCCATTGCGATGGTGGTAACCGAATCACTGGGTTATAATGCGGTTGCCGCAAAAGGTGCAGGCGTATCCCCATCTGATTTCACAGGCCTGACAACCACTGCTGGTTTCCAAATGGGTGTTGTATCAAAAGCCGATAAGGGCTGGACCTCTTTTGCAGATATGATTGCAGATGCAAAAGCCAATAATCTGCGGTTTGGCACCATGTCACCGAAATTGTCTGATCTGGCATTCCTGCTAGGTGAAGCGCAAAGTGTTGAGTTCAATATCGTGCAGGTAAAAGGCGGCAAAGCTGTGATGAATGGTGTTCAGGCTGGCGATATGGATCTTGGCTTTATGGCAGGGATTCAGGGTAAGGGCGTTGCGTCTGGTGACCTGGTCAATCTGGCTTCTGCTATGTCAAAGCCTTTGGTGCAAACCCCGGATGCGCCTGTCTTTGCTGACCTTGGTGTACAGTTTAATGCCGATGGGTATTTTGTCTTTGTTGCGCCTGCTGGGATGGACCCGAAAGCGCGTGATGCCATTACCAATGCTATTAAGGAATCAATCCAGAATGGCAAGGCATCAGGTATGATCACCAAGGCGTTTGGCGGCTCTGCCATTAATCAAGGGGCTGATTTGGATGGGATGCTCAAAGCGGAATATGACGCTGCTGGCGCGTTGATGGAAGCTGCCCAGTAAGGCATTTAGTAAAGACACGAGTAACAATCATGTTGGCCAGCAATGGAATCTTCATCACAAAAAGATAAATTGCTGGCCATTTTTTGTATTCTGGCAGCCCTCTTAATCATCTTTATCTGGGTGCCTATGGATGCCGGCACAGGTCTTGTTGAAAAGGTCAGACGCAAATACACTATTGGTGATGCGTTGGCCCCAACAGTCGCTGGTGTCATTTTGCTTATGGGCGGCCTGATGTTATGGCTTCGACCCTCCTCAGATCCCTCAATTACCAGACAACATGTGAAATGGGTGGCCAGTCTGGTTGGGGTCTTTACCCTATCGCTTTTGTTGATGCGTTATGCCGGTCCGGCTGTGGCCATGCTGCTAGGTGCAGAATATCGACTGCTGCGCGCGACCCCGCCATGGCATTACATCGGATTTCTTGTCGGCGGCACAATCTTGATTGGCGGGTTGACTGGTTTGGTTGAGCGCCGCCTATCAGCCATTCACTTTATCATTGGGTTTGTTGCCTCTCTAGTGGTAGCCCTCTTGTATGATTTGCCCTTTGATGATTTGATCCTGCCTCCGAATGGAGATGTCTGATGGGCATTTGGGAACATGTTATTGCCGGCGTGCTTCTTGTCCTACAGTCTGATCCGGTGCTGGGCATTCCCATCACCCTGCTGATGGTTTTGGGTGGGTTCCTGCTGGGAATTACGGTGGGGGCAACACCAGGTCTTGCTGGGCCTATGGCGATGGCAATCTCTCTGCCTATTTTGATTTCGATTTTCGGGTTCTCTGATGATGCGCTTCTTCCGGTGCTCGGATTTCTGATTGGCATTATGAAAGGGGCCACCATCGGCGGCGCGGTGCCGGCGATTTTGTTTAACACCCCAGGCACGCCCGATGCCTATATGACAGCGCTTGATGGCTATCCAATGGCAAAGAAGGGAGAGGCTAGAAAGGCCCTTCGGGTGGCGCATTTCTCCTCAGCCTCCGGAGATACATTTTCTGATATCGTGCTGGTATTCTGTGCGCCGTTTCTGGCCATCATGGTAGAGCGATATCTCGATTTACCAGAGAAAACAGCCTTGCTGTTACTCTCACTTGCCTTTATTGCCTCCTTGATCGGCAATTCGGTGGGCAAGGGCCTGATTTCCATGGCGCTAGGCTTGTTTGCGGCCATGATCGCCACAGGTGAGGATTTCTACCCTCGACTAACCCTGGGACAGTCCTCTCTGTCCGAAGGTATACCCATAGCAGCAGCCATTTTGGGTGTGTTGATTGTGGGTGAAGTATTTAAGGCGCTTGAAGATATCTATCGCGGTGAGGCGGCCACGCAGAAAACCATCAAGGTGAAAGACAGTAACACAAAAATTTCCTTTGCCGATTGGCGCAAATATTTTCCCTATATCGGCCGTTCCGCCATTATCGGTACTGCGATTGGCGCTCTGCCGGGGGTTGGCTCGACGCTGGCTGCAACTTTGGGGTATTTTTCAGCAAAGCGTCGCTATATGGCAGCAAAGGATAAGAATGATCCTGATTTTGGCGACGG
>JBMHBX010000035.1:0-38380 GCA_049890215.1 Puniceispirillaceae bacterium (SeqCode)
GCAGGAACTGCGCCCTCTGGAATATGTTGAAATCCCAGAGGCATGCAATTGGAAAGTCTCTGTTGAAAATTATTCTGAATGTTATCATTGCTCTCTTAATCACCCGACTTTTTCCACAGGTGTTGTCAAGCCTGAGACATATGATATTCAGCCGCAAGGCTATTGTTTGCGTCATACAACCGAATGCCAAAATCTGGATGATATGACCTATCAGATTGATACAAGCGTCACAAACGCAACAAATTATTCAAGCTGGTATCTATGGCCGTTATTTTCGTTTCAGGTCTATCCGGGCAATGTGATCAACACCTATCATTGGCGTGCCATAGATGCCAATCATGTCATTGTATATCGCGGATGGTATGTGGGCGGCGGTCATGGCGAAGATGTGATACATAAGCTTGCTGTTCAGGACAGGGAGACCACAGTGGAAGAAGATATCCATCTGGTAGAATCAGTGCAAAAAGGACTGCGTTCGCGCGGATACCGGCCAGGCCCTCTGGTTCTTGATCCCAAAAGCGGTGTGAATTCTGAGCATTCTGTAAAAGCACTTCAAAGCTGGATGAAAGACGCAACAGACAACCCAGACACGATCCGGCCCTGACAAAGCGGCCTCAGGCAAAGGAATTTAGCGTTATGACAGACATGATGAATGCATTTGTTTTAATGGGGCATGGTGATTTTGATATGCTTGCCTGGCATGAAAGCTGGCCTGTGCCTGTCCCGTCTGGTGATGAGGTGCTGATAAAAGTCGGTGCATGCGGTCTCAATAATACAGACATCAACACACGCACCGCCTGGTATTCAAAATCAGTCTCTGAAAATACCACTGGTGGTGCGTTTGATGACGCTGATGATGAAGATGCAACATGGGGCGGGGCGGCGATTACCTTTCCGCGCATTCAAGGCGCGGATGTGGTTGGTGAAGTTGTCGGCCTCGGCGCTGAGGCTGACCAAAGCTTGCTTGGCAAGCGAGTGATGATTGATACATGGCTTCGTGATTGGTCTGATCCTGATAATCGCGATAAATGTGGCTATTACGGTTCAGAATGTGATGGCGGTTTTGCCCAATATACCAAGATTTCTCAAAAATATGTTCACCCTGTATCAAGCTCTTTATCAGACGCAGAATTAGCGACTTTTGCTACCTCTTATATCACTGCTGAAAATATGCTGGAGCGTGCGCAGGTCACCAAGGGAGATAGTGTTTTGATCACCGGCGCCTCTGGCGGTGTGGGCTCTGCATTGATACAGCTTGCCAAAAGACGCGGGGCAATCACCATCGGCCTGTCCAGCCCGTCTAAGGCAGAATCACTTTACGATATTGGCGCTGATCATGTGATTGATCGCAACACAAGCGCCCTCAAAGATGACATAGAGGCAGCAACAGGCAAAAGAACAGTATCTGTTTTAGCTGATGTTGTCGGTGGTGATAATTGGCATCACTGGCTTGATTGTATTGAACGTGGCGGGCGGCTGACTTGTGCAGGTGCCATAGCAGGGCCGATGGTCACTTTTGATTTGCGCACCTTTTATCTGCGCGATTTGACCTTTACAGGAGCAACCATTGTCCCTGTTGGCCTGTTTGCCAGGCTTGTAAGCTATATCGAAGCAGGTGAGCTGAAGCCACTTTTGGCAGCGCAATATCCTTTGCGTGACTTGCATGACGCACAGCGTGCCTTCATTGCAAAATCGCATATTGGCAATATCGTGGTCACACCATGAAGATCACAGGCATAGCCATTTATAAAAAAGGGCTTCCTTATATTGGCGGCTCTTATGGCTGGGGCGCCGGAAATGCCATTACCACAGCCTTTGCTTCGGTGGTGGTCGTTCATA
Source organism: Puniceispirillaceae bacterium (SeqCode) (assembly GCA_049890215.1). Classification (GTDB taxonomy): domain Bacteria; phylum Pseudomonadota; class Alphaproteobacteria; order Puniceispirillales; family Puniceispirillaceae; genus UBA685. Next base: position 1,840 of record JBMHBX010000035.1, read on the forward strand.
CAGATACAGGACTGACAGGCTGCGGCGAATTTACCCCTTGCGGCGAAAATTATATGATAGCTCATTCAGAAGGTGTGGAGGCTGCGGCACGCTTGCTTGCGCCGGCACTTATCGGACGTGACCCGCGCCAGACCATGGCATTAGAGCGCCTGATGGATAACACAATACAAGGCCATGGCTATGCCAAAGCGCCTTTTGATGCGGCATTTTGGGATTTGCTTGGCCAGTCATGCGGCATGCCTGTGTGGATGTTGATGGGCGGCAAAATGACAGATGGTGCGCCAATGTACAGGGTGGCACCTCAGAAATCTGTCGAAGAGACGACTGCAGAATTACAAGCGCACAGACAGGCCGGCTATCGTCAGTTTCAAATCAAAGTGGGCGCCAATTGGGTTGAGGATATTGAGAGAATCAAGGCCATTGTGCCTTTGTTAAAGCCGGGTGAAAAAGCGCTTGTTGATGCAAATCAGGGATGGCGTGTTGATGATGCCATCCGCGTGGTGCGCGCAACCTCTCATCTTGATTATATTTTAGAGCAACCATGTCACAGCTATGAAGAATGTCAGCAAGTGCGTGCCAAAACTGATCTGCCGATGAAGCTTGATGAATGTATCACTGATTTGAAGATGGCAATGCGTATTGTGCAGGAAAAAGGCGCTGATGCTGCTTGTTTGAAGATCTCAAATCTGGGCGGGTTGACCAAAGCGCGCCGGGTACGCGATTTTTTTGTAGCAAACAGAATTCCCGTGGTCTCTGAAGATAGCTGGGGCGGTGAGATAGCCACATCTGCCGTCTCTCATTTTGCCGCTTCAACGCCGGAAGAATTTTTACTCAACTCAACTGATTTGCATAATTACAACACTGCCTCTACCGGCAAGCCCGGCCCTGAGACAAAAGATGGCAAATTATATGCAAGTGATGCCCCCGGCCTTGGCGTGACCCCTGATTATGACAGTTTGGGTGACCCTGTGGCAGTCTATGGAGATATCAGATGAAAATTACCAAAATCACCGTTTTTCATAAAGATTTGCCTTTATCACAGCCTTATTATTTATCTGGCGGTCGGCTACGCTTTGATGTGCTTGATGCAACCTTTGTGAAAATTGAAACAGATGAAGGTATTACAGGATGGGGAGAAGGCACGCCCTGGGGGCATACATATGTGCCAGCGCACGGCCCCGGCATTCGGGCAGGCATAGAGACATTGGCACCGGCCCTATTGGGTCTTGATGCGCGTGAATTGGAATCTGTGGAATATGCCATGGACAAACAATTACCAGGCCATCTTTATGCAAAATCAGCAATTGATCTTGCCTGTTGGGATATCAAAGGCAAGGCAAGCAATATGTCTTTGACACAAATGCTTGGTGGTACCAAAGGCGGCGGTGTGCGTATCATGTCCTCTGTCTCATCTGGTGAGCCTGATTATATGCTGAATATCATCAAAGACTACCGCGCCTTGGGATATGTGGGGCACTCTGTCAAGGTCGGTGGTGATTGTGAAAAAGATATTGAACGCATTCGCTTTTTAGAAGCCAACCGCCTTGAGGGCGAGCGCATTTTATATGATGTAAACAGGGCATGGTCCAGAAGAGAGGCCATTATCGTCATGAATGCTGTCTCTGATTTAGGTGTTTCTTTTGAGCAGCCTTGCGAGACTTTGGAAGATATTGCCAAAATTCGCCCTGTTACCACATCCCCTATATCAGTCGATGAAACATTGGTCACTCTTCAGGATATGACACGTATTGCACATGAAGGTATTGCAGAAATTGCCGGCATTAAAATCAACCGTGTCGGCGGGCTGACAAAGGCGCGCCGCTTGCGTGATATGGCGTTGGCACATGGCATGCAAATTTATGTGATGGCCACAGGCGGCTCAGTCATAGCAGATACAGAAGCAAGCGCCCTTGCCTTGTCTGTGCCGGAAGAAATGCGCCTTGGCGGCTGGGCATGTCAGGATATGCTAACCGTTGATATCGCACCCGGCAAAGGCATGAGAAGCCAAAATGGCTATCATTATGCTCTTGATGAGGCAGGGTTAGGATTTGCGCCTGATGAGGCTTTGCTTGGCAATGCAGTTGCTGTTTATGAGGCCTAGTGGTCCTGATTCAGCGCATCCATAGCAGGGATCTCACGCTCTCTTCGTGCGATATAATCAGCTAATGCCTCATTTATCGCAGGATCAAGAACAGGCTGCTCATAGTCTTTTAGCATCTGCCGGGCCGTGCGAAGCGCACGCTCAGTGGTATCAAGCTCACCTTCTGCAACCCATTGCTCAAAGCTGTTATTGTCAAATTGCTTCGGCATGAAAAACGCATCCTGAAAGTTTTCCTGTGTGTGAGGGTGACCAAGATAGTGCCCGCCGGGACCAATATCTCTGACCGCGGCAAGGGCTTCGTCAAAATCATCCCACCGCAACCCTTCTGCCATGCGATAACCCATTGCACATTGTTCAGAATCAACAATGAATTTTGCCATTGAACAATGCATACCTGCTTCATTCCATCCAGCTGAATGCCAAATGTAATTGGCACCACTCATCAGGACAGCCATCAATGTTGTCGCTGATTCATAGCCGGATTGCGCATCCAGTGTCTTTGCGCCGCCAAGTGTATTAGAGGTCCGCCATGGAATCTGATAATGACGTGCCATCTGGCCAATCATAAAATTCATCAAACTAATCTCAGGTGTGCCTGCCATTGGCGCGCCTGATTGCATAGAGACAGTCGACAGATAATGACCATAGATGGCAGGACATCCCTTTCTTGTGACTTGTGTATAAGCAAGCGCTGACAGAGCCTCTGCATTTAACTGGGCAACGGTTGGCACAGTCGAGGCAGGCGTATTCGCCCCACCAAGCACAAAAGGAGAGCATAGAACGGGCTGATTGCGCCTGTTAAATGCGCGCATGGCAGATAACATCGTCTCATCCCAGACAAGGGGTGAATTACCATTACAATTGCCGACCACAACAGGATGTGTCTCAAGATAGGATTCACCAAATAAAATAGCGCACATATCAAGCACATCTTCAGCATTTTTGCCAGAAGTCGTCATCCCCATAAAGGTCTTATCAGAATACATCATCGAAGAATGTGTAATGCGTAAATGACGGTGCGAAATCGGATGATCCATCGGCTCAACAATGTGATGGGCCGAAGAATGCAGTGCCGGCAACATATGGGCCAATTTATGAAAATCAGCTAAATCAGCCAAGGTAGGCGCACGGCGCACATCATCAAGATCACGCAAATAAGGCGCGCCTGTCATAGGCACAAAAATCGAATTACGGCCACCCAGTTTTACTGTTTTATCCGGGTTGCGCGCATGTAATGTAATCTCAGACGGGATCGTGCTGATAAGGTCTTTAACAAGCGCCCTGTCAAGATGAACAGTCTCACCCCTGACATCTGCGCCAATGCGCTTCCAGTCTTCAAGCGCGATATCATCACGGAAAACAACACCAACCTCTTCTAATATATCCAAAGAGGCTTTATCGATCATTTCAACCTGATCCTGGCTCATAGGCTCTGTCAGAGGCAATTTGCCCTGCAAATGGCCGAGCATGCTATGATCAGCTTTTGTGCGAAGCGCACGCCTCTCACCCCGGCCGCCTCGCCGAGAGGCTGTTGGTTGATTATCAGCACTCATAATGACCTCTGTTGCCTTTCATCTTTGTCATATGTTTCTGGCCAGATTTGACATTTCGCCAGAACTCATCTTTAACAAAATACATATTGTATACAACGTTACGCTATGGTAGCGTCACTGAAAATGCAAGATAAATTTTTTGATTTATCATCAGTGAAACGGCTAGGGACATGACCAAAGTCAAAGATGAAATCATCGCAACGCTAAAACGGCAGATTATGATGCTTGAATTGGCGCCGGGCACACCTTTGGATGAGGCAAGCCTTAGCAAGCAATTCGCAATATCCCGCACACCTTTGCGCGATATTCTGCGTCAGCTTGCAGGTGAGGGCTATGTTCATATTCATGAAAATAAAGGGGCCATTATCGCGCCAATGGATGCCATCAGCATGCGTAATTTTTTTCTGACTGCGCCGATGATATATGCCGCCACAGCGCGGCTTGCTGCCCAATTGGCCACAGCCGGGCAAATTAATAAATTATCAGACACGCAAAGCAAGTTCAAACAAGCCGTAGACGCACAATCAGTGGATCAAATGGTCTTTTATAATGACCGTTTTCATTACCAGATAGGTGAAATGGCAGATAATTGCTATTTGATGCCAAGCTTGCAACGCTTGCTGATGGAACATGCCCGAATTGGTCAAACATTCTGGCGCTCTGGCTCACAAGGGATCACGGATGAGATTAGGGAAGCTTGTGACCATCATGATCAGTTCATTGATATTTTTGCCAGTCATGATGAAGAAGCCGCCGTGGCCCTGACGATGGCCCATTGGGCTTTGTCGCGTGAGAAGATGGATGAATTTATTCGCCCTGCGCCTCTGGAAATTGATATTGAAATGGCCGGTTAAACGCCGCAATTTAAGTGAAAGCTAGCTATTATGGATTTTTACGGTATCTATACCCCTGTCATAACCCCCCATCATCCAGATTTATCTATTGATGAAGACGGGTTTGCGAAAGTCATAGAGCATCTTATTGAAGAAGGTGTGCATGGCATTATCATTGCAGGCACTACCGGTGAGTATTACGCACAAGATATGGCTGAACGCAAACGCATGTTGTCGCTTGGCGTTGAAATCATTAATGGCAGGGTGCCGTCTATTGGTGGCACAGGCGCTATGCGCACTGAGGATTCCATTGACCTTGCAAAAGCAGCAAAGGCAGCCGGCACTGATGCGATATTAATTGCAACACCGCCTTATTCAGTGCCAACAGGCCGCGAGAACGCGCTTCATGCTCTGGCAGTAGAGCGCGCAGTTGATATGCCTGTCATGCTTTATAATTATCCGGGGCGTATGGCAGCAGAGATGGATGAAGAATTTCTGGATAGGGTCGGGCAATCACCAAATTTTAAGGCTATCAAAGAAAGCTCTGGTGATATTAACCGTGTTCATTTGCTTGCCCGTCACTATCCGCATATCAGCCTGTCTTGCGGGATGGATGATCAGGCGTTGGAATTTTTTGCCTGGGGCGCGCGTTCTTGGGTCTGCGCTGCGTCTAATTTTGCTGCCAATGCACATATTGCTCTGTGGCAGGCTTGCGTGGTCGAAGGTGATTTCACCAAGGGACGCGCCATCATGACGGCGATGCTACCTTTGATGACTGTATTGGAACAAGGTGGCAAATTTATCCAATCTGTCAAATATGGCGTTTCCCGCAAAGGGTTGCCTGCCGGTCTGCCGCGCTTACCGCTAAAGCCACTTAATAAAGATGAAAAGCGCGAACTTGATCAGGTGATTGATCGAATGAATGCGACCATTGACCGTATCTTAAGTGATAAAACATAAGGAACATCATCATGTCAGAATTGCTAAGCCTTGACGATTACCGCGCTCTTGCAGATGAGATCACATTGCCACAAGCCAGTCATATTGATGGCTCTTATCATAAGGGATCTGGTCCGGCGCTTACCTCAACTAACCCGGCTACTGGTGAGATATTGGCCAATTTCACAATGGCAAATGAGGCGGATGTTGATTTTGCTGTCACAAAGGCGCGTGATGCATTTGATAAAGCGATATGGGCCAACAGGCACCCGTCAGAGCGCAAAGATATCCTGATAAAATTGGCCAAATTGCTAAAACGAAACCGCCATAAAATGGCTGTGATTGAATCCCTTGATAGTGGTAAACCCATTCGCGATTGTGCTGCCATTGATATACCAGAAGCGATTAATACCATTATCTGGCATGCAGAGGCGATTGATAAAATTTATGATGATACCGCGCCTGTGGGGCAAGAGGCATTATCTGTTATCGTCAGAGAGCCTGTTGGTGTGGTCGCATGTATTTTGCCATGGAATTTCCCGCTATTAATGCTTGCCTGGAAGTTGGGGCCGGCGCTTGCGGCAGGCAATTCACTGATTGTCAAACCGGCAGAGCAAACCTCTTTATCAGCTCTTTATCTGGCAGAGTTAGCGCATGAGGCAGGCATCCCGCGCGGTGTTCTTCAGGTTCTGGTTGGTGACGGCCCCACCACTGGTGAAGCCATCGGGCGCCATCATGATATTGATATGGTCTCTTTCACAGGCTCCACGCAGACAGGCAAGCGGTTTTTGACCTATGCAGCAGAATCCAACATGAAAGAGGTCACTCTTGAATGTGGCGGGAAAAACCCGGCTATTGTGATGGATGATGCAGATAATTTAGAAGCGGTTGCGGCGCATATTGCAAATGGCGCTTTTTGGAATCTGGGTCAAAATTGTTCTGCCACTTCAAGGCTGATTGTCCATAAAGATATCAAAGATAGCTTATGTGAAAAATTAAGCCACCATGTCAAAGAATGGCGACAGGGTGACCCGCTTGATCCAAGTCATAAATTAGGTGTTTTGGTTGATGAAGCGCATCATGCCAAAGTCCAGTCCTATATTGACAGGGCGCATAAAGAATCTTTGCCAATCATTGCCAAAAGCGCCTATGAGGGGATTGGCCCTGTCATTTATGATGTGCCGTCAAATGACTGTTTCCTTGCACAAGAAGAAGTGTTTGGCCCTGTCTTATCTGTTATCACAGTCTCTAGTTTTGATGAGGCAGTGCGTATTGCCAATGAGACAAGTTACGGCCTTGCCGCCTCATTATATACAGCCAATATCAAACATGCCTTAAGAGGCGCGCGCGCCATTAAAGCAGGCACTGTGACAGTCAACAGCTATGGCGAAGGCGATTCAACCACCCCTTTTGGTGGCTATAAGCAATCAGGTTTTGGAGGGCGTGATAATGGTCTTGCGGCGCATGATCAATTCACACAAGTCAAAACCATATGGCTGGATTTGGCAGATAACGCACCTGATGAGATCTAAGACATGATAAAAAGGTCTGTGAAAAAACTACCTGTTCAGCCTGGCCCGGCCGGATGGCATGAAATTCTGGGCCCAGCCCATTACTATCCCGAAGCAAATGGTGATTTTACAGCTGACTGGCTTATTATTGGCGGTGGCTTTGCCGGCCTGTCCGCTGCCAAGAGGCTTTGTGAATTGCGCGGCGGCGATAGGGTCATCCTTTTGGAGGCAGGGCGTATTGGCAATGGGCCTGCCGGTCGCAATTCCGGTTTCATGATCGACCTTCCCCATGAATTAGGAGATGATGGCTATGCAGGGGCGATAGAGGCAGATCTGAAGCAAATTGCCCTGAACCGTCATGCACAGGCCTTTGCCAAAGCCAATGCACAAGATTATGACATGCCTGCTGAGGCTGTTAACCCCGTTGGGCGGGTGAATGGCGCGGTGAATGCTAATGGCAAGAAACATAATGATGATTATGCCACTCATCTTGACACACTTGGCGAGGCCTATCAGCATATGTCAGCCTCTGAAATGAAAGAGATGACAGGATCTGATTTTTATTCATCTGGTCTTTTCCTGCCAGGGGCGGTGATGCTGCAACCTGCTTTATATATCAGGCATTTGGCACAGGGGCTTACCCATAAACAATCACATCCCATCACCCTTTTTGAACAAAGCCCGGCATTGGCATTTGAACAGCAGACAGGTAGCTGGCTTGTTGAAACACCAAAAGCCAGAATAAAGGCCAAAACCATCATCATGGCTGTCAATGGTCATGCTGAAAGCTTTGGCTTTTTTGAAAATCGTCTGATGCATGTTTTCACCTATGCTTCGATGACTGAGGCATTAACAGATGACCAGCAAGCACGTCTTGGCGGACAAAAGGCATGGGGGCTGACCCCGTCTGATCCGATGGGCTCAACCATTCGCCGTCATGATGGCATTGGGGGCAACCGCATCATTGTGCGCAACAGATGGACATATGATCCCTCTATGCAAGTCTCTGATAAGCGGATTGCAAAATTCGGACATAATCAGGACCATTCATTTTACCAACGCTTTCCTTTGTTAAAAGATGTAAAGATGGAGTGTCGGTGGTCAGGTCATTTATGCCTGTCTCGCAATTCAGTGCCTGCCTTTGGTGAGGTGGAAACAAACTGGTTTTCAGCCTGCTGTCAAAATGGCCTTGGCACAGCCAAAGGCACACTGGCCGGCATTGGCGCTGTGGATTTAGCCACAAAGGCAAATTCGCCAATCGTTCAGGATTTGCTCTCTTATGACGCCCCTGTAAAGTTGCCGCCTCGCCCGATTGCCACAATCGGGGCCAATCTGGTTCTGAAATGGCGTGAATTCAAAGCAGGTACAGAAATTTAGCGATTATCAATCTCTGGCTATGCCATCTCATCCAAGATGTCATGAAGCGCTTTGGTAACAGCGATAGTGCCCATATCACCGCCAAATTCCATTGGCCGCAGACGTTTTTGTTCAAAACCGTTATAGACAGCCTGCTCTATCATTTTGCCTGCTGACAAATAGGCCTCATCTTTGTTTTTATCACCCAGATAATCTGCCATCAGCGCCGCGCTTAATATCGCTGCCAGAGGGTTGGCTTTATCCTGTCCCATAATATCAGGGGCAGATCCGTGAGCTGGTTGAAATAAGCCAATATCATCACCGATCTCACCGCATGCCGCCATGCCCATACCACCAACAAGGCCGCCTGCCAAATCTGATAAAATATCACCAAACATATTTTCGGTGACCATCACATCAAATTCCCAGGGCTTGCGCACAAGATCAAGCGCCATGGCGTCAACGTAATTTGTGTCTGTTTCTATCTCCTGATAGCGGCTTGCCACTTCAAAATAGATTTTGCGAAAAAAGGCCATAGAGGCAAAGACATTCGCTTTATCCACACAAGTCACCTTGCCTTTTTTGCCATCATTTTTGCGTCTTTGTGCTAGACGAAATGCATAATCATGTAATTTTTCTGATATTGAGCGCGAAATTCGCAAGGTCTCATAGACGGCCTTATCACCATCTGTGACATGACGATTATGAACCGCCGCAGAATAAAACAGCCCTTCAGTTGATTCACGCAAAATCACCATATCAAGATGGGCAGCCTGCGGATCTGCCAGCTTTTGCGGGGCATTTGGATAGGCTTTGACAGGACGCACGCCAGCATAAAGCCCATAGCGATCACGAAGGCGCAAATGTGGTGAAATCTCTGTCCCGTCCTCATATCGAATAGCAGGCAAACCAATGGCACCAAGGAAAATCGCATCTGCCTCTCCGGCGCGTTCTTCACCGCCTTCTTCAATATCACGGCCGGTATCACGATACAGGCCGGCACCGGCGGCAATCTCATCACAAATGGGTAAATCAGCCCCGGAGAGGCGCAGCGCATGCATCAGAAGTGATAAAGCAGATTCTGTGACATCGACCCCTATACCATCACCTTTTATAACGGCAATTTTCATCCGCTGACCCCATCTTGTGCGTCTTTTTCAGCTTTATGATCAGGCGCAATGACAGAGGTGAAATTGTCAAAGAACTGATGGCTTAGCTTTTTCGCTGTGCTTTCAATCAGGCGGGAGCCTAATTGTGCAATTTTACCACTAACAGAGGCAGAGACTTCATAGCGCATGATTGTCTCACTACCATCTGGTGTCAAAGTCACCTTTGCTGTGCCCTTGGCAGAGCCTGCCACACCGCCTGTGCCAGAGCCGGATATGACATAAGAAGTGGGTGGCTGCAAATCACTCAGACTGACAGACCCCTTAAAGGAAGCTGCAACAGGCCCGATTTTCACCTTCACTTTGGCGGATAATTCCGTTTCTGAGTCTTGTTCAAGGCTTGTGCATCCGGGGATAGACTGGCGCAATATATCAGGGTCATTTAAGGCTTCCCAAATTTGCTCCACGCCAAGTGGCAGGCGGATTTCATCTTGCATTTCCATAATCAGGCCTCTTTTATATGTGGCGCATTTGCCTTTGTGACTGCTTTTTGCAACATGGTTGTCATCATATGAGCCCGAAAATCTGCTGAGGCATGAATATCAGCCATAAGCCCGTCTGTATCAGCCTTTATGCCAGCGACCGCGCTGGATGAAAAATTTGTCTCAAGCGCTGTTTGTGCCTCTTGCCAGGAAAAAACGCCTGCCTCTCCTGCGCCTGTGACAGCCACTCTGATGCCGGCATTTGTCTGTGCCACAAACACACCGACAAGCGCATAACGAGACGCAGGGTTAGGCGCTTTGACATAGCCTGCCTTTGAGGCAATAGGAAATGAGATACCCGTTATAATCTCAGAATCTGAAAGAGCGGTCTCAAACAGATCAACAAAATAATCTTCTGCCAGAATACGCCTTTGATTTGTGATGATGGTCGCATTGAGGGCAAGTACCGCCGCAGGATAACAGGCCGCAGGATCATTATTAGCAACAGACCCGCCAATGGTCCCTCTGGCTCTGACCTGCCTGTCTCCAATACCGCCTGCCAGATCTGATAAAGCAGGCAATAAATCCTGCACAACAGAAGAGGTGGCAACTTTGTGATGTGTTGCCATAGCGCCAATGGTCATTTCACCCTCACCCACCACAATGTCTGACAGGCCGCAATCAGATAAATCAATCAGCTGATCAGGCGCCACAAGACGCATGCGCATTGTCGGCAATAACGTCATGCCGCCTGACAAATATCGCGCCTCATCTGTGCGCTCAAAGGACAAGGCAGCGTCCTGTACAGATGATGGCTTGCAATAAGACAAGGTGTCAGACATCACAGATCCCCTTTATGGTCACCCATCATTTTGGCACCAAGTTGCACCGCGCGGATGATATTATGATAGCCTGTGCAACGACAGATATTACCTTCAAGCCCCTTGCGGATTGAATCTTCATCAAGCGCGCCGCCTGAATTCACATAATCAATCGCAGAGATAATCATGCCAGGCGTACAATAGCCGCATTGCAAGCCATGGGCCGTACGAAAGGCTTTTTGCATGGGATGAAGTGTGTCTTGGTCAGGTGCTATGCCTTCAATGGTGACCACTTTTGTATTATCCGCCTGAATAGCAAGCATGGTGCAAGATTTCACCGCCACATCATCGACCATCACCACACAAGCGCCACACTGGCTTGTATCACAGCCAATATGCGTGCCTGTCAGCCGACATTGTTCGCGCAAATAGCTCACCAGAAGAAGGTCATCTTCAACAGAGCTTGTCATTGCTTGTCCATTTATGTGCACGTTAAGGCTTTGCATCATTTCACCCTTCCTGAAAGTGCCGCTATCAGATAGCCTAGCGCTTGTTTGCTTGTTTTTCTAGCCTATGATCTGATTACGAGGTATATTTTTAATCTTTCTGGTTTTTCATGAAAGGCCTATTCTTTGCTTGATGTTGCGTTACTTAGAACAGCGCGTGACTGGCTGACAAAAAAACGTTTGTTCGTTGTGGTTATCGTAACGAATAGCTGGGGCTCAAGCCCGCGTCAAAAAGGCGCCATTATGCTTGTCTCACAACAAGGAGAGATGGCAGGCTCAGTCTCTGGCGGCTGTGTCGAAGCAGAGGTGATTGACCATAGCCTTGCCTGCCTGTCACAGAACCAGATGAAGGCGCTTGAATTTACGGTCTCTGATGAACGCGCCTGGTCACAAGGCTTGTCTTGCGGCGGCACAATGACATTATTGTGCTTGCCTGTTAATGAAGATTTTTTCTCACCATCTGTGATAGACAAAATTGCCTCTATGGCAGATGACAGGCAATCTGGCGTCCTTGAGATCTCATCACAAGGCAAGGCAGATTTGCAAATAAAGCCTCGTCATGATGCCCTTGCCAGTTTTACCATCACACCGACAAGACAGCTATTCATTATCGGGGCAAGCCATATTGCCCAATCACTTGCGCCCATGGCCATAGAAGCTGGCTATTTGGTGCATATTATTGACCCGCGCTCTGATTTTTTGACAAAAGAACGATTTCGGAAGGGCCATTTGCTGAACGGGTGGCCATCAGATCATTTGCAAGCTGATGATCTTGACTCCCATAGCGCGCTTGTCACCTTAACACATAATCCGGTGATTGATGATGATGCCTTAGCCATTGGCCTTTTATCAAAAGCATTTTATATCGCAGCGCTTGGATCTCGCAAAACACATGCCAAAAGACTGGCACGCCTTGGCGAAGCAGGCCATCAACATCTGGACAGACTCAAAGGGCCGGCAGGCTTTGCGATTGGCGCTGCCACACCAGCAGAGATCGCAGTCTCTATTTTGGCAGAGATGATCAGCTATTACCGTGATGATCAAAAGGCAAATAAATGAGACATGACGGCCCGCTTGCATTGATGATACTGGCAGCCGGACAATCAAAGCGCATGGGCGCGGTGAATAAGCTTACCATGAGCGTCAATGACAAGCCTTTATTATATCACAGTCTGAAAGCCTGTCATGACGCGGCCTGTGGTTCTGTCTATGTCATCACTGGCCATGACAGGGATATCATCTCGCAACTTGCGGCCCCGTTTGATATTACGGCGATCCATAATGCTGATTACCGGCAAGGCATAGGAAGCTCCATTGCCTGCGGCATTTCTTATCTGCAACATCATTATAGTGATATTCTGATAGCGCTTGGCGATACGCCCTTCATCACCTGTGATATGGTAATCAATATCGTACAAAGCCATTTGGCACGACCAGAACATCACAGATTGGTCACAAGGCCTGTTTATGGCGGCCATCAGGGACACCCTGTCATCTGGGGGCGTGATTTTTTCCCAAAACTCGCAAAATTAGAAGGTGATAAGGGCGGTTTGTCCCTAATACCGCAACAGGCCTTAAATCTGGTCGCTTTCCACAGCAAGGACCCTGCCAGAGATATTGATAAGCCTGCAGATATAGATGAAATAAAAGATGTTTCAGACATCTCATCGCCCTAATTGGCTGACCGTACTGCCTTATCACCTGTTTATAAAGATGCATTAACTCTTTATTAGTGATTTATAAATATTCTGACATCTGTTGAAACATTACAGGTGCCAGACATGATAAGATCGCTCATTGGATTATGGTTGATCATCCTTTTTCTTGGCGGTTGCGACAGAATAAGAGACGCAGGCGGCCACACAAAATCAGCGCAAAATGATATCATCTCTTATTGCCAGACACTGACAAGGATGGTGGCCCAACAATATGCCACCTTATCACAGACCGCCTATCCGGTGCAGCTTTAGGATAAGATAACAGATAAACAAACACCCTCTATCACACTCACAGAGATAGAGTCTCATTATGATGTTTTGTTTAAGCATCAAGGATATGAGGCAGTCATGCGCTATTGTCTTGCCCGTCATGGCAACCTGCTTTTATAGTCACAGATAAAGATATCCTTCATTTGTTTTAGGATTTGCCATATGAAACTTTATATCTGGCTTATCATTGCCTGTTTTATCACAGGGCTTTACAGCGCAAATCTGACAGTCGCCAGTGCCCATCAAGGCGCAACCGGCATTGTCAAGGAACGCATGGACCATTTTGGGCAGGCCAAACAATCTGTTCGCCACATCAAAGGGGCTGTCAGATCTGAAGATTATGAGGCAATCATTACACATATTAATGCGATGCGCCCTTTTGCCATGACGATGGCAGATTTTTTCCCCGCAGGCTCTGATACATCCCCGTCTGAAGCCAAAGAGTCTATCTGGCAGGATCCTGATGGCTTTTCACAAGCGATACAGGCTTATCAGTCATCTTTAATGAGCCTTCAGCAAGCGGCGCTTCGCAATGACTTAACAGCCACAAAGGCAGCATTTGGTGCGCTTGGCAATAGCTGTCAGAATTGCCATAGCCGCTATCGTCAAAAATAAATGTGACTATAAAAAATAATTTGTGATTACAATTGTTTTTTATCTTGCACAATATTCATAGAGGCAACACCGCTATGACCAAGCTCGACCGTGGCAAAGGGGCCGCCATGACAAAGCTGGGCTTTATCTTGCGGGTCTGATATCTCTGCCTCAGCCAGAACATCTTTTGCAAAGATTTCAGCATTATCTTTTGGCCGGTACCCTAAGAACTGTGCCAGATGATTATCCACAGGCGCTCTGTCATTCGCAGACACGCCATAGATAATGCTGTGGCCAGTCACGGGTGTGTCTATGGCACGTTGCACAAGATGAACCAAATCATCATATGACAGCCAGGTGCCAAGCGCGCGCGGGTTATTGACTTGTGCACAAGATAAAATGCGCATGCACACTGATTCAATGCCGCGCTTATCCCAATATAAAGAGGCCAGATCTTCGGCAAAACATTTCGCAAGCCCATAAAAAGAATCAGGGCGGTGCCTGACATCTGTGCCGATGAACTGGTTTTTTGGATACATACCAACCGCATGAATAGAGCTTGCATAAACCACACGGCGCACACCATTTTGATAGGCTGATTCCCAAATAGTGTAAGCACCTTTGATATTTGATTCTAAAATGGCGTCAAAAGGCGCTTCATCACCTATCGCCCCAAAATGCACAACCATATCAGCGCCTTTCAGGACACCAAGCATCTCATCAAGTGACGATAAATCAGCCTTGTGATAAGTTTCATTTGGCAGCGTCCTGCCAATATCATCAACAATATCCGTTGAGATTAATTTGGTCGCCATTTTTGCCAATGGTTCGCGCAAATAGGACCCAAGGCGCCCTGCCGCCCCTGTTAAAACGAGTTTATCAAGCATAACACCTCACCGATTCCTTTCTGACGATATAATAGCGTGAAAGCGGCTATGTTATCCCTGTTTCCAGAAGCCACCCTCAAAGTTAGGGATAGTCTGCCATTGCGGCAATTAAATCTCTTAAATTCGCAAACAAATTGCAGAATTTCATCACTTCTACTTGCCGAGAGGCGATCCATACACTAGTTTTTCACCATGTAGTATTTACTATCTATTGTTTGGAGGAAAACATGTCAAAATTAAACAGACGTTCGTTCGTCAAAGGCGCGGCGATTAGTGCAGCTGCTGCACCGCTTGCAGCACCTGCTATTGCAGCTGACCGCGTTGAAATTGCAATGGTCTCAACATGGCCACGTGACTTCCCGGGTTTGGGTACAGGCGCACAGCGTTTCGCAGAAAGCATCTCAACATTGTCAGATGGCCGCATCCAGGTAGATTACTTCTCAGCTGGTGAGCGCGTTGGTGCCTTTGATTCATTTGATGAAGTTGCATCAGGCAACGCACAAGCTTATCACGCTGCTGATTATTACTGGAAAGGCAAGCACCCGGCATGGGCTTACTTTACAGCTGTGCCATTCGGCATGACATATTCAGAAATCAATGCATGGATCCGTTTCGGCGGTGGCCAGGAACTATGGGACGAAGTCGCAGGCGAATTCGGCCTGAAGTGTTTGCCTTGTGGTAACACAGGCGTACAGGCCGGCGGTTGGTTCAACAAAGAAATCAACTCAGCAGATGACTTTAACGGTCTGAAAATGCGTATGCCAGGTCTTGGTGGTGACGTGATTGCCAAAGTTGGCGCCTCACCAGTTTCATTGCCAGGTGGTCAAATCTATGAAAACCTTGTATCTGGCGCGATTGACGCAACAGAATGGGTTGGCCCATGGAACGATGAAATCATGAAGTTCTATGAAGCTGCTAAGTTCTATTACACAGCAGGCATGCATGAGCCGGGCTCAATGCTAGCTGCTGGCTTCAATGCAAAATTCTGGGCAGATTTGTCTGACACAGATCGTGCGATCATCTCAGCTGCAGCAACGCAGGAAAATGACGTCATGATGTCAGAATATAACGCAAAGAACGGTGCCGCTCTGACACGCCTTATCGAAGAGCAAGGTGTTGAAGTGCGCTCATTCAATGATGATGTATGGGATGCACTTGGTGAAGCCGCTATTGAAGTGTTTGATGAGACACGCCAGCATTCTGATCTTGCAAACCGCACACATGAAAGCTTCCTTGCAGGCTTGAAAGATATTGGTGGCTGGTTCGTAAATTCAAACGCTGCTTACGTATCACAGCGTCAGCGCGTCCTTGAAGGCTAATCCTTAGCTGATATTGCAAGGGGCACCTGCGTTCAAACGACAGGTGCCCCTTTTTTTCTTTATGACATTTTAAGATTGGTTCTCGACACAACAATATGGGGATAGTGCCATTATGACATCTTCTGCGTCACCTTTTCACTTTGGTTTTTATTTCCTCGCGCTCGCAAGCGGGTTTTCAGCTGTTGTGTTTATTGCAAATAATTTTCTCATCCACTTATTTGACTGGCCCGGAGCGATGATGACGTTATCAGCGATGGGCCTTATCTCAGGTGATGGTGAGGCAGTCACTCTTGCCGGTATATTACAGATAACCGCTTTTCTGGCGGCTCTTATTCTGCCGGTTTTCATGACACGCAAGGCGCAAAAAGGTGTGTTTATGGACTTTCTTGCCTATCATGAGGCGCGCTTTTCAACCTATGCCGCCTATGTGATTAGCTTTGCCTTTTGGGGTGTCATGTTGGTTGGCATTTCTGATGCTTTGATTTCCTTTTTGCGTATCGAAGGGTTCCTGCCGGCATTATTTGGTGACAAAACAGCCTCAGATTTAGGTCGCTCAATCTGGCGTGGATCTTATATTCATATACCATTACTTGGCCTTGCCGGGCTGATTGCTGTTAAAATCCGCGGCATTTCTTTTGTGTGGCTTGCCACTTTGATTGTGGTTGCTGAATTGATGATTGTGATTGCGCGCTTTATTTTTTCTTATGAGCAAGCCTTTATGGGCGATTTAGTGCGCTTTTGGTATGCCTCTTTGTTCCTGTTTGCCTCAGCACAGACTCTGGTTGAAGAAGGCCATGTGCGCGTTGATGTGCTTTATGCCAATCTGCCGGATGTCCGAAAAGCCTTTATCAATGTCGTTGGGGCAGCCTCTCTTGGCATACCTTTATGCTGGATCATTTTATCGCGCGGATTGTGGGAAAAAACATCTGTGATTAACGGGCCATTATTGAATTTTGAAACCTCACAAAGTGGGTTTGGTATGTATGTTAAATATCTGATGGCAGGCTTTTTGATTATTTTCGCGCTATCCATGATTTTGCAATTTTCAAGCTTTATCATGACGCATCTTCAAAAACATATCACTGAATCTAACCAGGCCGCAAAAGCAGAGTAACAGGGCATAAGACGATGGAACTATATTTTCTACTATTACTCTTTTTGATTATGATTGCGGCACTGGGGTCCGGCTTTCCGGTGGCTTTTGCCCTTCCAGGCGCTGCGATTATCACCATTGTCCTTGCCACGATTTTTGGCTGGTTACTATTTGACGATGTGACCATATTCTTTGCCCAGGACGGCCCTGTTCAATGGCTGTCTGCCGGCGTCACAAACTTCAGAGGTGTCTATTGGGAAGTTGAACGTGACACATTGATTGCGATCCCGCTTTTCATCTTCATGGGTATTATGTTGCAACGCTCTCGCATTGCTGAAGATCTGCTTGTCACCATGGCAAAATTATTTGGCCCGGTGCCGGGCGGGCTTGGCATTTCGGTTGTACTTGTTGGCGCCCTGCTTGCCGCGACAACAGGGATTGTGGGTGCCACAGTGGTGGCGATGGGCCTTATCTCATTGCCTGCCATGATGCGTAATCATTATTCACCGTCTCTCGCCTCTGGCACGATTTGTGCCTCAGGCACATTGGGCCAAATCATTCCGCCTTCTATTGTGCTGATTATTTTGGCTGACCAGTTATCTTCTGCCTCTGATCAGGCCTCATCAGCACGCAAAGCCTTATATAAACATGCCACTGGCGAAGTCTCTATGCCTTCTTCACTGGATGTGCTTTCGACCTCTGCAGGTGATATGTTCCTTGGCGCCCTGCTACCGGGCCTTGTATTGGTTGGCTTATATCTTGCCTATATTCTGACTGCTGCGATTTTGCGCCCTTCTATTGCACCTGCGGTCCGAAATGACAGTGGTTTTGACCGCGCCTTTCTGGTTCAGGTCTTTTTCTCTTTGATACCACCTTTGGTGCTTATTTTTGCTGTTCTTGGGTCAATTGTTGCAGGGGTTGCCACTGTGAATCAGGCAGGTGCCATCGGCGCCTCAGGCGCAACCATCATGGCAGGATATCGCCTTTATGAGGGGCGTAAAAATGCGTTTCATCCAGCTATTTTGGCTATCATCTCTTTGCTTGTGATCGCTTTTTTGACCAATAGCTATGATCTGAATGTGCGCAATCTGCATATTACGGGCAATATAGTGCCGGTGATGTTTGCAGCGATTGCTGTGATTGCCTTTTTGGTCGCGATTTTCTGGTCTGGCTATCGCACGCTAAAGACAGATAAAACGCTTCAGGGTGTGATGCTTGAAACTGCCAAGACAACCTCTATGGTGTTTATCATCCTACTTGGTGCCGCTATGCTGACCGCAGCCTTTCGCGGCTTTGGCGGTGAAGAATTTGTCAAACATTACCTGACCGGATTGCCGGGCGGTTTTTGGACTCAGTTCTTTGTGGTCATGTTTGTGATTTTCTTGCTTGGTTTCTTCCTTGATTTCATCGAAATCGCTGTTGTTGTGGTGCCGATTGTGGCACCTATATTACTGGCAGATCCCGGCGCCAATGTCACAGCCGTATGGCTTGGCGTTATGATCGGCGTCAATATGCAGACAAGCTTTTTAACACCGCCATTTGGCTTTGCCTTATTTTATTTGCGCGGTGTTGCCAGTAAGGCGATTTCGACTCTTGCGATATATCGCGGGGTTATTCCCTTTATCGGATTGCAGCTTTTTGCGCTCGTGATTGTTGGCAGCTTTCCGCAGTTGGTGAATTATCTGCCGAACCGTTTTTACCTGTCCTCTTATAATGCACCGCCACCTGTGAATCCAAAATTGCAGTCATGTGTCGAAGAATATCTGGCAGAAGAACTCATCGCACAAAGACCTGCGATCAACGCTGCTATTGCGGCTTTTGATGATGCTGATTTATCAGCTCTTCCGAAAAAGATTGCCGGTAATTTGAAGAATGTCACAAAAAATGCCCGTGCGTCATTTGACAGGCTGGCAGAGGTTGACGCTGAATTAGCAGGCCTGTCTGAATCAGAAATTACCTATGCCAGCATGCACGCTGATGTGCGCACGCTTGAGCGTCAAATGCGTCTGATTCAGGGTGAAATAGACGAAGCAACAAAAATGGTACGCCGCACAGATGATGAAAGTAAAATCACAGATTTGCAAGCTGACATCACAGAATATGAATCAGAGATTGCGCAATTACAGGCACAGATCCCTGCTGCCTGGCAAGAGGCACAATCAGCTTATCAGGACCAGCTAAAGGCGCTTGCAAAAACACAGCGCAAATATCGCAAAGCGATGGATGACGGCTATCAGCCAGTGCGTGATCTCATAGCCGTCATTGGCGAAAAAGACGGACTGGCTTCTTTCCAGCCGCGCCTTGAAGATGTTCTGTCAGAATTGGCAGGTCTTAGTGATGAAGACGCGGCTGTGATGATCAAAAGCTTTGAAGCTGAGATGAAATCTGTTGCCGGTATCAATCCTGTCAAATCACTGATGAGCAAGGCGCGCCGCGATCTGTCAAAAGGCAAAACAGATAAAGGGCGTGATAAGCTGGCTGAGGTCATGGCAGTCATGCAAGAAGAGATTGACTGGCGCACGAAAGCCGCAAGCCAAACGCTGCCTGCTTTGACAAGCTATGCACAAGCAACCGCAGCCACCATCGGCCTTCGGTCTCAATCACGCCTGCCGGCAGATATTGTCCCGCGTATTTCAGCCTGTAAGGCTGTGCATAGAGATATCTCTCTTCGCTTTTAGAAGACAGCTGAGATAAAGCGAAAAAGAAAAAGGTAACGGGGCATTAATGCGTTTTGGTTTTTATGACTTGCGGTCACGAAGACCAAAACGCAGCCCCAATACCACAAGCACAAATCCCACAAAATGATAGCTATATAGCGGCTCTCCTAAAAGAGGTACGGCAAGCCCCGCCGCTGCGATCGGAAGCCAATAGAAAAACACACCTGCTCTGTTTGGCCCTAATGTGGCAACAGCAGAGGTGAAAAATTTATAAGCCAAAAAGGCAGGCCCGACCACGATATAACAAATAGCCATAACAGAGCCGGTGGTCAGAACCATCCGTGCACCCTGTTGATATTCATAGAGCTGAAACGGAAATAATTCAGCGGCGCCAATCACGAATAACACAAATAAATAAGACCATTGATTAAGCTTCGGGGCAGCGCGCAGTGACACTGAAAAAATGCCATAGGTCAAAATCGCAAGCACCATGTAAAAATCGCCAATATTGATGGACAGATCAAATAACCTGGACAAATCACCTTGTGCAATGATCCACACAACGCCAAAGGTCGATAATCCCATCCCAAATGACTGCAACCATGATGTATGAGAGCGATAAACAAGCCTGTCAAGGATCGCGACAAGAACAGGCATAGCTGTCTGAATTAGACCCACATTTGTGGCAGTGGTATAATTGAGCGCAGCATATTGCAGGGTGTTATAACAACCAATGCCGAAAGTCCCGATAAAGATAAGTATCCATTTATGAGACCAGATGACAGGCCAGTCTTCTTTCAAAGGCGGGCGCATCACAACCAAAATCAAAAGCCCTGCCAAAACCCAGCGCCAAAAAGCGAGCTGAAAAGGTGGCAGTTCTTCATAAAATAATCTGCCTACAATGGCATTGCCAGCCCATAAGGTCATGGTCACAAATAAATAAATTAACGCGGTGCGTTCTGATACTCTCATCTGAGACCTCTTGTGACTGACTGCAAAGTGGCAACAATGCCCATGATGTCGTTACCTGATAAGAGACATAACGTAAAGCACCAACATTTCCAGTCCCATTCCACGGACGGTGGCGGAAAACCATTTGACACATCAAGGGCCTCTAGAGACAATGCAGGCGGTCGGATTGGGAAGGGGCAAGAATAAACGTGTCTGATTACGACTATATCATTGTGGGTGCAGGGTCAGCTGGTTGTGTTATTGCAAACAGATTATCTGCTGATCCCTCATTACGCGTTTTGCTTCTTGAAGCAGGCGGGCGTGACATCAACCCCTGGATCCACATTCCGGTTGGGTATTTCAAAACGCTTCATAATCCGAAAACAGACTGGTGCTATAAAACGCAGAGCGAGCCTGAATTAGAAGGCAGATCTTTGGACTGGCCACGCGGCAAAGGTCTTGGAGGATCTTCGTCTATTAATGGCCTTTTATATGTCAGAGGCCAGAAAGAAGATTATGATAACTGGGCTCAGGCAGGCAATATCGGATGGTCCTATGATGATGTCCTGCCTTTATTCAAGCGCTCTGAGAATTATGAGCTTGGCGCCTCAGAGTTGCATGGCAGTGATGGCGGCCTTCGGGTTTCCAAAATTCGCGCCAAAAGTAAAATTTCAGAAGCCTTTATCCAGTCTGCGGTTGAGATGGGTGTTCCTTATACAGATGATTACAACGGAATTGTTCAAGAAGGCGTGAGCTATTTTGACCAAACCGCATATAAAGGTCTGCGTTGCTCATCCGCAAAAGCATTTTTGAAGCCTGCCAGACATCGCCAGAATCTAACGATTGAAACCCATGCCCATATCACAGGCCTGGTGTTTGCCCCTGATAATGATAAAGCTGTCATTGGGGTTAGCTATGATCAAAAAAAGAACGCTAAAAGCGCGACATTAAAAGCAGGTGGTGAAGTGATTTTATCTGCCGGCGCCATCGGCAGTCCGCAAATTTTGGAATTATCAGGCATTGGACGTGGTGATGTTTTGCAACAAGCAGGCATTAAGCCACGCCATCAGCTAAGTGGTGTTGGTGAAGCGTTGCAAGATCATTTGCAAATCAGGCTTGTATTTGAGACCAATGTGCCAACCTTAAATGATATGATTAATTCAGCCTTTGGCAAATTATCAATCGGTATGCAATATGCCCTGTTGCGTGGCGGGCCGATGAGTCTTGGCGCCTCTCAGGTGGCTATCTTTGCCAAATCTATGGCAGGGCTCGACACGCCGGATATTCAGTTCCATTTTCAGCCTCTTAGCGCTGATAAGCCTGGCATAAAAATGCATCCTTTTTCAGGTTTCACCGCATCTGTGTGCCAATTGCGCCCTGAAAGCAGAGGGCATATTCATATCAGCACACCAAATGCTTATGATTATCCCACTATCTTTGCCAATTATCTAAGTGCAAGAGCTGATCAGCTATGTGCGATACGTGCTGTGAAATTTGCGCGGGAAATGACAAAAATGCCTTCTTTGAGCCCCTTTATCGTCAGAGAGCATACTGTTTGCGGCGATATGACAAGTGATGAAGATATGTTGCAGGTAGCCCGCCGCTATGCACAGACCATTTATCATCCCACAAGCACCTGCCGGATGGGCATTGACCCTGAGGCGGTTGTTGATCCGCAATTACGTGTTTATGGCATAGATAATCTGCGCATTGCGGATGCCTCTATCATGCCATCTATTGTCTCTGGCAACACAAACGCACCAGCGATTATGATTGGCGAAAAAGCAGCTGATATGGTGCTTGCCCACAGAAGTGCTTAAGGCGGGCGCAAAATGACAGACAAAACCTATCATATCTGTATCTATGGTGATTCCAATAGTTGGGGATTCCTTGATGATGGAAGCGGTATCAGATATGAGGCGCGGTGGCCTGTTGTCATGGCAGATAAGCTGTCTGCAGAACTGGGGGCACAGGTAAAGCTTGTTGAAGAATGCCTGCCGGGGCGCACAACCGCTTATCCAGATAGCCAGGAAGGGCCTGAATATAATGGTCTGCCCTATCTGAAGCCTGCTTTATTAAGCCATGCCCCTTTAGATATAATTGTGATTATGCTTGGCACCAATGATGCCAAAAAGAGATTTCAGGCCTCAGCCGATTCTGTCTCAGATAATCTTGTCACTTTGGCAAAAATCGCGCGCCGCGCCCCTGTAGGACATGGCAAATGGCGTGAAGGCCTCTCACCAAAAGTGATGATCATTGCCCCTGCTAACTTAGGCAAGCGCGCTAATAACCCTGACTGGCCACGTTATGAAGAATGGCAGGGCGGCTCTGAGATGATAGCGCAATTGCCAGACATGCTAAAAACAAAGCTGGCTGCCATAAATGATAAAGATTTATATTTTGCTGATGCCAATGAGGCAGTCACGCCTTCAGAACAAGACCCCATTCACTGGTCAAAAGCCTCTCATCATCAGATGGGCCAGACCATCGCTAAATATCTTACGACAATTCTTTGATAATGGGCATGGCATCAAGCGTTTCTTTGACTTCACGTCTTATGCCAATCCAGCGCAAATGAATAGAATTGCGCATAATCTCTTCATCAAGCACTTTGAATTCATCTGCGGTAGGCGCCCATCTCATAAAGGCATCAGAACTTGACTGAAATGTCATAGCTGTGCCGGCAGCTTGCGTCCAGTCAAGCGATTGCGCCACTTTGGCAGTTTCATCTGCGATGGCAGAAAACACAGATTCAGGCACATCATCCTGCTCTGTGCGAAGCAAAATAGTACGCGCTATTTCATTTGCCAAAGCTTCTGCCTGGTTTTCTTTAATGCCGCCATGGATAAAGACACGCGCTGCCAGAAACAACGCTATATCAGATACGCACGCCGCATAAATATGCCAACGCGCTGTGCGCAGTGAAATAAGATAGGTTTCATTGTTAAATAATTTTGGCCATTGCGTGCCTGCGCGTGTTTTCACATAGCCATAAAGAGTCACCTGAGACACATAGGCGGCCTGTTTTTCTGCATAATTTACAAGGGCTTGCTTGCTGTTTAGCATTGGGCGCGGGGAGAAACCAAGCTTATCTCGAAGACGCAATAATAAGTTTTTGACCATTTTCTCCCCCCGAATGAAACAGTTTCTTTGACGAGTTATGAACTTTATGTTTACATAAGGCAACGTCTTTCGGGGGGAAGCGTTAAAGTTAAGCAATAAGACCGTGAATTATGATACATAAGTCAGGTCTTATTTTAGCAATTTCCCCCGATTTATTTTAACAGTTTTTGGGGGGAAACATGTCTTCAAAACAAGAACAACATTGGGCTAAGACCAAGTCGCTCACGTGGACTACGTTGGGCATTTGGGCAGTATTGTCCTTTGTTATCCATTGGTTCGGTGAAGGCCTAAACGGCAGCTTCCCGGGCGCGTATTTCATGGCCGGTATGGGCTCACAAGTGGGCTTTGCTATCCTCGTCTTTTGGTTTGCATCACGTCAAAACCAAATTGATGAAGAGCACGGTTTTGGCGAAGACTAGGGGGCTGAAATGATTAAACTAGAAGGTGGATTTGTCCAAAATCTAGGTCGTGTGTATGGTCTATATACACTCGGTTTCCTTGGTTTTGTGATCTTAATGGCTATTTTGGAAGCCGCCGGTGTATCTAACACTGTCATTGGCTGGCTGTTTGTGGCCTTTACTGTGGCGATTTATGCCTTGATTGGTGTGTTGTCACGGACAATGGATTCAAATCAATATTATGTCGCCGGCCGCGAAGTGCCAGCGGTTTATAATGGTATGGCAACTGCTGCTGACTGGATGTCTGGCGCGTCATTTATTGCGATGGCCGGTGGTATCTACATGAAGGGCTATCCTTACATGGCCTTCCTTGTCGGTTGGACAGGCGGTTATGTGCTTGTGGCTTCTTTGATTGCGCCATATTTGCGTAAATTTGGTTGTTACACAGTGCCAGATTTTATTGGTACACGCTATGGCGGTAACCTTGCACGTTTTTGTGCTGTTGTGATCCTTGTGGTTGCATCTTTCACTTATGTGACAGCTCAGATTAACGGTACAGGTACTGTGGCAGCGCGTGCGCTGAACATTCCATTTGAAGTGGGTGTTTGGGTCGGCCTTGCCGGTATTTTGTTCTGTTCAATGCTAGGTGGTATGCGTGCGGTGACATGGACACAAGTGGCACAATATATCGTTTTGATTATTGCCTATGTTGTTCCTGTTGTGTGGATGTCAAACAAATTGGGCTATGGCCTAATTCCGCATTTCGCACAATTTGGCGCGATTGAACGTGTACAAGAACTTGAAGGCCTGTTGGGCGTGAAAGAACTTATGCCAACAGCAGAAGCACAAGCAGCAGCCGGTAAATTGGCAGCACTGAAAGTGGGCATTAATGATGCCTCTGACAGCTTGATGGCAAAGTGGAAATTCCTGACACTTGTTATCTGTATGATGGCAGGTACAGCGTCTCTTCCACACGTTTTGATGCGTTATTTCACAACATCATCAGTAAAAGCAGCACGTCAGTCAGTTGGCTATTCACTGCTATTTATCTGCTTGTTGTACCTAACAGCACCAGCTCTTGCGACTTTCACAAAGCTATCTCTTCTTGATCCGAACGTAGCGACTTCAATCATTGGCAAGTCTATTGCAGACGTGCAGAATCTTGAGTGGATTCAGCAATGGTCAAGCGTGAACTTCCTGAAGATTGTTGATGGTAACGGTGACGGCATTTTGCAAATCAATGAATTCTTCATGCGCGGCGATATCGTTGTGTTGGCGACACCAGAAATGGCTGGCCTTCCTTATGTTATCTCTGGCTTGGTAGCTGCTGGTGGCCTTGCGGCTGCTATGTCAACTGCTGATGGTTTGTTGCTTGCGATTGCAAACGCTTTGTCACATGACCTTTACTACAAGATTATCGACCCGAAAGCTGATACAAAGACACGTTTGATTGTGGCTCGTATCTTGCTTGTCATAATCGGTGGTGCAGGTGCGTTTGTGGCGTCTATGAAGCTGACAAGCATCTTGGGTGCTGTGGCTTGGGCGTTCTGTTTTGCAAACTCAGGTCTGTTCTTCCCGCTCGTACTTGGTGTGTGGTGGAAGCGTGCAAATCGCGCCGGCGCTATCGCAGGTATGATTGGTGGCTTCGGCGTTGGTTTCTGGTACCTGTATATGGTTCAGTTCGGCGGCATGGCACCATGGGCAGGCATTGACGGTCTGCGCTTTGGTATGATTGGTATGCCTGTGAGCTTGATTCTGATGATTGTTGTCTCATTGGCAACAGAAGCACCAGATGCAGAAACACAGAAAATGGTTGATGAAATCCGTATCCCAAGCGGGAAAGTGGTTCATGACCAATAAAGCTGTCTCTTATCAGCTTGTTTGAGAGAGTAAGCTGATAAGACCTCAAATCTCATGTGGCGGAACAATCTTTGTTCCGCCCTTTTTTTCATCATTTCAATCACAATTTTTGCTATTATCATCATAAGAGTATCACTGCCGGAGGGGGCAAGATCATCATGCAAGAATTTCCTACTTATATTTTTCTCCTTGATTATGCCCTTGGCGCTATCATGTGGACTTTGGTTGGCCGCTTTGGCATGACCATCTTTATGCATGAGACATCTGATTTCTTTTTTATGCGCGCTTTTGTGAAATTAACAGATCCTGTAATGCGCCTCTTTAAGCCTATCACACCAAAATTCCTGCTTGAGCGATTACATCCTCTTTATGCGGCGTGGTTTTTCTATATGACACGCTTTTATGTCATTCCTTTGATATTCGGATATAATGTGATGGGGGTATTATCCTTTCCGCTTGAATCAGAAATCGCGCTTGGCCTTTATGAATTCGGCAATTTGCTGATGACCAGAAGCCAATAGATGAGCCGCATTCACACAACATCTGCACAGCTTGTAAAGGCAGCGCGCGCACGTATCAAAGAAGTGCCAACCGCAGATTTGCTAGAGCGCTATGGTGACCCGTCTTTGGTGATCATAGATATTCGTGATATCAGAGAGCGTCAAAAATCAGGCTATATACCAGGGTCAGTCCACGCGCCGCGCGGCATGTTGGAATTTTGGGTTGACCCGGAGAGTCCTTATTATCGCGATTTGTTTGGACAGGCTGATAAAGATTATGTGTTTCATTGCGCCTCTGGCTGGCGCTCTGCCCTGGCGGTGGCTAGCTTGCAGGATATGGGTTTTGAGGCAAGCCATCTGACAGATGGCTTTACAGACTGGGTCGCCAAAGGGGGGGCGGTTGAAATGCCTTCGCCTAACAAAGAGCCAAAATGACAAAGCCTCTTTGTGATATCATTGACTGGCAGCGTCATCCCATTGACAGTCCTGATTATATCAATGCCGCCAAAGAGACCTTACAGGACAACGGTGTTATCTGCTTATCCGGTTTTTTGCAGCCGCATATATTGCGCCAGATGATAAAAGAAGCAGACGAACAAGCGCACCTTGCTTATTTTGCGAATCAAACACATAATGTCTATTTAACGCCGCCAGATGACGCCCTGCCAAAAGATCATGCTTTTAACAGGCAGGTCATCTCATCAAAAGGGTGTATCACCACTGATCAGATTGCCGCAGACTCTGATCTTCACACACTTTATCATGACCCGTTATTCAAAAAATTCATCTGTCAGCTAGTCGAACAAGATAATGTCTATGCTTATGCTGATCCCCTGTCATCTATCAATGTGCATTATGCGCATGAAGGACAGGAACTTGGGTGGCATTTTGATAATTCATCATTTGCCATCACCTTATTGCTGCAAGCACCAAAGGCGGGCGGTGAATTTTTATATGTCAAAGATGTGCGCAATGCTGATGCAGGTGAGATGAATTTTGAGGCTGTCTCAGATATCCTAGATGGCAAAATGACACCCACACATCTTCCCATTACGCCCGGCAGTCTTGTTTTGTTTCGTGGCAGAAATGCGATGCATTGCGTCACGCCAACCATTGGTGATACCCCCCGCTATCTGGTCGTACTTGCCTATAATGACCGCCCTGATATCGCATTATCAGAGTCAGCGCGCATGACTTTCTTTGGCAGGCTTGGCTAAATCACAACATTTTTTGACGCAAATAATGACTTGGATGGCGCTAATTATTGTCTAGAGTTGCCAGAGGGATGTTGTTTTCACCACAAAAGTGACCCATCAGCCCGTTCGGCATAACGCACGCAAAAAGAGGCCTATTATGACAAAAAAGACACCAAATATTTTGTTGATTATGGCAGATCAGCTGGCACCGCATTTTACGGGTGCTTATGGACATAAGGTGGTAAAGACACCTCATATGGACGCTCTTGCTGCGCGTGGCATGCGGTTTGATTCTGCTTATTGCAATTCGCCCTTATGCGCCCCCTCTCGCTTTAGCTTTATGGCAGGCCAGCATATTACCTCTATCTGTTCTTATGATAATGCCAGTGAATTTCCGTCCTCAGTGCCGACTTTTGCCCATTATCTGCGTGCGATGGGGTACCGTACGTCCTTATCAGGTAAAATGCATTTTGTCGGCCCTGATCAGCTACATGGCTTTGAAGAACGCGTGACCACAGATGTCTACCCTTCAGACTTTGCCTGGACCCCTGATTGGGAACAACCAGATGAGCGCATTGATAAATGGTACCATAATATGGAATCTGTCAAAGAAGCCGGCATGGCAGCGACCACCTTTCAGTTGGAATATGATGAAGAAGTCGCTTTTTTTGCACGCCGCAAATTGATGGATTATGCCTGTCATAAACAAACTCCCTTTTGCATGGTGGCCAGCTTTATTCACCCTCATGACCCTTATGTGGCAAGGCCTGAATTTTTCAATCTATATGATGCTGATGAGATTGATATGCCTCAGACAAGATTATCTTATGAGGAGCAAGACAGCTTTTCCAAGAGGCTGATGGATGGCATGGAAGCCTCAACAAAGCCGGCAACAGAGGCAGAAATTCGGAATGCGCGCCATGCCTATTACGCCAATGTATCTTATTTTGACAGTAAAATTGGGGAGTTGGTGCGCACGCTTGACGAAATTGGCGAGCTTGATAACACCATCATCATCATTACCGCTGACCATGGCGATATGCTTGGCGAACGTGATCTATGGTACAAGATGAATTTCTTTGAACATTCTGGCCGAGTGCCATTGATTATGGCAGGCCCTGGCATTGCAAAAGGTGCCATTGATACACCTTGTTCTCTGGTCGATATCCTGCCAACCATGATGGATATCGCTGCAAGCAATGGTGCAGCAAAGCCACCTCTTGGCCAGCCGATTGACGGGCGCTCGCTGATGCCAATGGCAAGCACAGGCAAGGGAGATGACGGGGATGCCATAGGCGAATATTGCGCTGAGATGACAGGAGATCCTGTCTATATGATCAGGCGCGGTGATTATAAATATATCCATTGTGACGCTGATGCGCCGCTGTTATTTGATATCAGACATGACCCGCAAGAGTTGCAAAATCTGGCAGCAAGCCCTGAACATAAAGATATAGCAGATGCCTTTGCCGAGGAAGTGTTGCAAAGATGGGACAGTGCAAAGATCAAAGCAGATGTGATTGCCAAGCAAAAACAAAGAACCGCTGTATTTGAAGCTATGCAACATGGCCGCAGAACAGACTGGGATTATAACCCGCCTCGCGATGCCTCAAACGAATATGTGCGCAATCATATGGACTGGACCGTGGCAGCAGAGCTGACACGTTTCCCGCCGCTGAAACGATAACCTTAGTTTCAGCTTTATAATAGTGACCTTTATGTTTCTCTAATTTGACGAGAGTGTGAAATGGCGCAACGTATTACCCTTGGTGAGCTTTTGCATGACATAGCCGATCGCTATGAAGACAGGCCGGCTGTCACAGATGTGATAACCGGCAAGACACTTAGCTATCGCGCTCTGGAAAATTATACCAACCGCATTGCCCACGGCCTTAAAAGCTTGCCTGAAATCAATATTGGCTATGTTGGTATCATGCATGAAAATGCGCTGAGCTATTTGGCATTAACCTATGCGCTGAAAAAGCTGGATCTGATTGAGGTCTCTATTAACCGTGCCTTCAAAGGCGCCTCTCTGGCGCGGATGATCAATCTGACGCAATGCCAAATTCTGATGACGTCCGGCGCTCATTTTGACGCATTACATGATATCATAGAGGAGCTGCCACATCTGACAACCTTGCTTGTGACAGACGGCCTGCAAGAGGCACAAGAGCGCTTTTCATCTCTGAGCGTCATCTTGTTTGATTCATTATTATCAGACGAAGACAGCCATATCACAGCCCGCAACAAAGACACAGATGTTGCCACCATTATGTTTACCTCTGGCACAACAGGTGTCTCAAAGGGATGTCTTTTATCTCATCGCTATGCTGTGCGCACGGCTGAAAATATGATTGGCCCGTTTCGCCTTACCAAAGATGATGTGAATTACACACCTTATCCGCTATCTCATATCGGGCCTGCCTATTATGATATTTTGCCGACTTTCATGACAGGCGGGCATGTGATCATGCGTGATAAATTCAGCCTCTCGAAATTCTGGGATGAAGCCATTGAGTATGGTGTGACCTGGTTTATGTGTTTGGGGTCTGTCCAGCAACTTCTATATGCCGCCCCGCAAAGCGACAAGGACAAAGCGCATAAAATAACACGCATGTGGTCAACACCGGCGCCTGTGCCAAAAAAAGATTTTGATGAACGATTTGGACTACACCTGATCCCTGGTGGTGGTTACGGGTCAACGGATGCGGGCTGGGTTGTGGTACCGCAATGGGATCATGAAGGCGGCATTGTCCTGCCGCATTTCGAGGTAGCTGTTGTTGATGATAATGATGATCTTCTGCCACCTTTCACCAAAGGTGAAATTGTCATCCGCCCCAAAGAGCCCGGGGTGATGTCAGATGGTTATTTTGGGATGGCTGATAAAACAAATGAAAGCCGCCGTAATTTGTGGTTTCATACTGGTGATATTGGGTGGCTTGATGAGGATGGCCTCTTTTATTTTACCTGCCGCAAATTTGAACGCATTCGCATCAAAGGCGAGCTTGTCTCTGCCTTTGAAATCGAAGAAGGTGTGCTAACCCATCCTGCTATTGAAGATGCCGCTGCCATTGGCATAGAAGCTGATTATGGCGAAGAACAAATACGCTTATTTGTGATCATCAAAACAGGCATGAGGTTATCTGAAGAGGAGATTATCTCTCATTGCAGTCAGGTGATGGCGAAATTTATGGTGCCGTCTATTGTCACTATCCTTGACTCATTCCCGCGCACGCCAACAGGAAAAACAGAAAAAGGGGTGCTAAAAAGCTACCCTGTCTAGACATCTTGCCAGCGCCTGTGGTTTCATCAGTGACGTCTGACTGATAAGGGAGCCTTTTTATGGTCATGCCAGCATATGATGATTTGCGAGACGCTGTTGGCAAATTATGTGATAAATATGACGGTGCTTATTGGCGTGCCTTGGACAGGGATATGGCCTACCCCACCGCTTTTGTGGAAGAGCTGACCAAGGCAGGGTGGCTGTCTTTGCTCATTCCCGAACAATATGGCGGCGCCGGCCTGCCATTATCTGCGGCAGCGGCTGTCTTAGAAGAAATGCAGGCGCGTGGTTGTAATGGCGGGGCCTGTCATGCGCAAATGTATGTTATGGGCACCTTGCTTCGCCATGGCTCTGATGAACAAAAACAAACCTATTTGCCGGCGATCGCCTCTGGCAAATTGCGCCTGCAAGCCTTTGGCGTCACAGAACCGACAAGCGGTACAGATACCGGCGCCTTGCGCACCACCGCCAAACGCAACGGTGAGCATTTTATCATCAATGGGCAAAAAATATGGACAAGCAGGGCAGAACATTCAGACTTAATGTTATTATTGGCCAGAACCACAGCTCTGTCAGAGGGGATGAAAAAAACACAAGGTCTGTCTGTCATCCTGATTGATATGAAACAGGCGCTTGGCAATGGTATGACGATACGCCCGATACGCACCATGATGAATCATTCCACAACAGAAGTATTTTTTGATGATTTACATGTGCCTGCCGCCAATTTGATTGGCGAAGAAGGCAAAGGCTTTCGCTATATTTTATCAGGTATGAACGCAGAACGTATTTTAATTGCAGCTGAATGTGTGGGAGATGCCAAATATTTTATTGATAAGGCGACAAGCTATGCAAAAAGCCGCCATGTCTTTGGACGGCCCATCGGGCAAAATCAAGGTATACAATTTCCCATAGCCAAAGCCTATACCAATATGCGCGCTGCCGATTTGATGGTCAAAGAAGCATTACGCCTCTATGAGGCAGGTGAAAACCCTGGTGCTGAAGCCAATATGGCAAAAATGCTGGCGGCTGATGCCTCTTTTGAAGCCGCCAATATGTGCATACAGACTCATGGCGGATTTGGCTTTGCCGAAGATTATGATATTGAGCGCAAATTCCGTGAAACGCGCTTATATCAAACAGCGCCTATTTCAACCAATTTAATCCTGTCTTATCTGGCAGAGCATATCCTTGGCCTGCCCCGCTCTTATTGAGTGTGTGTCTTCAGATATCAGGGTAAAGATTTTTCACATCATATGCCTTCTTGCACCTGGTCTTGTCTTACAAAGAACAAAACTAGGCGCGATTATCATGACGTAAAATTACAAAAACGTAAAAAGTGTTGACTGGCTTGCTCTTTGGCTTGTCATTTAACCTTTTCCTCATTATGAGGGGATGAGAAATTCTATCAGTTGATAAGGGACTTAACGAGATGAGTGTTTTGAGTGATATTGAAATCGCACGCGCCGCAAATAAAAAGCCAATTATGGAGATTGGTGACAAGCTTGGCATCCCGTCAGCTGATTTGCTTCCCTATGGCCATGACAAAGCCAAAGTCAGCCAGTCCTTTATTAACTCTGTACAAGACAGAGACGATGGCAAGCTGATATTGGTGACGGCGATTAACCCTACACCTGCAGGCGAAGGCAAGACCACAACAACAGTTGGTCTTGGTGACGGTCTCAATAAAATCGGCAAAAATGCCATGATTTGTATCCGTGAAGCCTCTCTTGGTCCTAATTTTGGCATGAAGGGCGGGGCTGCCGGCGGCGGTTATGCACAAATTGTGCCGATGGAAGAAATGAACCTGCATTTTACAGGCGACTTTCATGCCATTACCTCAGCGCATTCCTTGTTGTCTGCCATGATTGACAACCATATTTATTGGGGCAATGAACTTGAAATTGACACACGCCGCGTTGTCTGGCGCCGTGTGGTTGATATGAATGACCGTGCGCTTCGTCAGATCACAGCGTCTTTGGGCGGTGTATCAAACGGCTTCCCGCGCGAAGCTGGTTTTGATATCACTGTTGCCTCTGAGGTGATGGCCATTTTGTGTCTTGCCAAAGATTTGAACGATTTGCAAAAGCGCCTTGGTGATATGATTGTTGCCTATCGCCGCGACCGCAGCCCTGTCTTCTGCCGCGATATCAAGGCTGATGGTGCAATGACTGTGTTATTGAAAGACGCTATGCAGCCAAATTTGGTGCAGACCCTTGAAAACAACCCTGCTTTTGTGCATGGCGGCCCTTTTGCCAATATCGCGCATGGTTGTAACTCTGTCATTGCCACCACAACGGCGTTAAAATTATCAGATTATGTTGTCACAGAAGCTGGATTTGGCGCTGATCTTGGTGCCGAAAAATTCATGAATATCAAATGTCGCAAAGCAGGTCTTGCCCCCTCTGTTGTGGTGCTTGTCGCAACAGTGCGTGCGATGAAGATGAATGGCGGCGTTGCAAAAAATGATCTCAATGAGGAAAATGTTGAAGCTGTCAAAGCAGGTTGCCCGAACCTTGGCCGTCATATTGAAAATCTGAAATCCTTTGGTGTGCCTGTGGTTGTTGCGATTAACCATTTCATCAAAGACACTGATGCTGAAATCGAAGCAGTACAGGCCTATGTGGCAGAGCAAGGCGCTGAGGCTATTGTCTCAAAACATTGGGCAGATGGGTCTGCCGGCTCTGAGGCACTTGCCGTTCGCGTAGCAGAATTGGCAGATGCCAACACAGCTAATTTTGCGCCAATCTACCCCTCAGATATGCCTTTGGCAGATAAAATTCAGACGATCTGTAAGCGCATTTATCGCGCTGATGAAGCGATTATGGATAAAAAAATCCGCGATCAATTACGTGACTGGGAAGCACAAGGTTATGGGGATTTGCCTGTTTGCATGGCAAAAACACAATATAGCTTTTCAACTGACCCGAATTTGCGCGGCGCCCCTGTGGGCCATAGCGTTCCTGTGCGCGAAGTACGCATTAGCGCCGGTGCCGGCTTTATTGTAGTGGTATGTGGTGAGATCATGACCATGCCAGGTCTGCCGCGCAACCCGGCGGCGGAAACTATTGGCCTCAATGAACAAGGCAATATTGAAGGCCTGTTCTAGCGATTATTATCACGAAATGGTCAGATGATTACACTTCGCAAAGGTCACTTATTCACAAGTGGCCTTTGTTGTATTATAACAAGCCCCACAAGATAAGGGCCCGCAATAAGGTAAAACAGAGGAGCTGAAAATGTCAGCAGATGTAATTGATGGCAAAGCGTTTGCAGGACGTGTCCGCGAAAAAGTCGCAACACATGTCGCAAAGATAAAACAAGCGCATAATATCACCCCGGGCCTTGCTGTGGTGCTTGTTGGTGAAGATCCTGCCTCACAAGTCTATGTGCGCTCAAAAGGCAAACAGACTATAGAAGCTGGCATGAATTCATATGAACATAAATTAGATGCGAACACGTCACAGGAAGCGTTACTATCCTTAATTGATAGCTTAAACCATGATGATAATGTGCATGGTATTTTAGTTCAGCTGCCTTTGCCGTCTCATCTCAATGAAGATTTGGTGATTAACCATATTGCGCCTGAAAAAGATGTTGATGGTTTTCATATCTCGAATGTGGGTTTGCTTGGCACAGGGCAGAAATCAATGGTGCCTTGCACACCTCTTGGCTGTTTGCTGATGCTTCGTGATTATCATGGCTCTTTATCAGGCATGGACGCTGTGGTGATTGGGCGCTCTAACATTGTTGGCAAGCCTATGGCACAGCTTTTGCTGAATGATAGCTGCACAGTGACCATCGCTCATTCACGTACCAAGGATCTGGCAGATATTGTGCGCAAAGCTGATATTGTGGTCGCGGCGGTTGGCCGCCCTGAGATGGTGCCAGGCGACTGGATCAAAAAAGGCGCTACCGTAATTGATGTCGGCATTAACCGCATAGAAGGTGATGACGGCAAAACAAAGCTTGTAGGTGATGTTGATTATGATAGCTGCGCTGAAATGGCAGGCGCCATTACCCCGGTACCGGGCGGTGTTGGCCCAATGACCATTGCCTGCCTTCTTGCCAATACGCTTACCGCTTGTTGCCGGATAAATGGCCTGCCAGAATCAGACGATTTTACAAGCTAAGGGTCCTTTTATGACACTGCCTAAGCCATCTGATCATCGTCATTTACTTGGCGCCCCTGTAAAAGAACGCATTTTGGAAGAGGTGCGCGCTTATGTCAAAGATCAGGGAAAAATTGGCAAGCTTGTCTCTATTTCCATTGCAGGACCAGAAGAAGTTGCCGTTTATATTCGCAATCAGGCACGCATAGCAAAACAGGCAGGCATCCCTTTTGAAGAGCAAATCTGGGACGGTGATATCACACAGGAGGCCTGTAAAGCGCGCCTGCAAGAGATGAATGATGATCCTGATGTGCTTGGCATTATTTTACAAAGGCCGGTGCCACCGCAAATTAATGTGCGCTCATTACAATCAGCCATTCACCCCCTTAAGGATGTTGAGGGGATGAACCCTGCCTCTATCGGGAATATTGTCTATTCAGATGTGGCATTGGCGCCTTGTACGGCGGCGGCTTCGGTTGAGCTTATCAAGGAAACGGGCCTGTCTTTACAAGGTCTTGAAGTTGTCATGATCGGCCATTCAGAAATTGTTGGCAGACCCGCTGCTATGATGCTGATGGCAGAAGGCGCCACTGTGACTGTTTGTCATCATATGACACGCTCTGTGCCAATGCATTCACGGCGTGCCGATGTGTTGGTAGTGGCGGTTGGTGTGCCGCATTTGATCGGCGCTGATATGATCAAACCAGGGGCAGCTGTGATTGACATTGGCATTAATCAAATCACAGATGATAATGGCAACAGGCGTATTGTTGGCGATGTTGACACAGAGGCTGTCACCGACATTGCCGGATGGATTACACCTGTGCCGGGCGGTGTTGGCCCTGTGACTGTCTCTATCCTTATGCGCAACGCCATAGTCGCCCATCAAAGACAAAAGGCAGCCGGCTGGCTGTAGACAGAGCTGATTGTTCTGGTTAGGTGTTTTTGACCCTCAAAAGAAATTAGACCTTAGTCCCTGCTATTTATTTATGATAGGTTTTAATCGGGTCTAATATATCATTTTCTGTATTCAATATTTTTATTATGCGCACACCTGAATCCTATTCTGTTATCGTTGTTTTTTGTGGTTGTGGGGGTTTATCTCTTGGATTCAAAAAAGTTGGTTTTAATATTCTGGCTGGAATAGACCACGATAAACCAAGCATTGACAGTTTTAACCGCAATATTGGTAGAGGACTCCAAGCAGACCTGTCATCAAATGATTGGCCGCAAACTATCAAAAAACAAACTAGCACACATGCGGTTGATGTTCTTATTGGTGGCCCTCCTTGTCAGGGCTACTCACTGACAGGACCACGCAATTTTCATGATGAACGTAACAAGCTTTACAACGCTATGTTTTTAGGTGCTG
>JBMHBX010000036.1:0-51031 GCA_049890215.1 Puniceispirillaceae bacterium (SeqCode)
GATGGCGCCGTCTGCCTGCCAGTTTGGATCTCTGGTTAGCACGATACTGGCGCGGCCTGGTAAAGGCCTGCCGATAGACTCCCATGTCTTGCGCCCCATTATTAAGGGGCAGCCCATTGTGAGCTCTTTGACACGGCGCAAATCACCCGGCAAATGCCATAATAAATCATCCCCGTCACCTATCACACGATTAGCCGCCATAGCGACCACTGCGACCAATTGTGTGTTCACCAATTGCGTGTTCATGACTGTCTCCTAGACTGCGATTGGCGCTTTGATTGACGGGGCAGCTTCGTAATTGGTGATTTCAAACATCTCAAACCGAAAATCTTCAAGCTTATCAGGCGGGTTGTGAAGAACAAGCTGTGGCAAGGGGCCCGGCGTTCTCTGAAGCTGTGTTTTTACCTGATCAAAATGATTGTGATAAATATGCGCATCACCAAGGCTGTGGATAAACTCACCCACCTTCAGGCCGCAAATATGCGCTATCATATGGGTCAGCAAAGCATAAGAGGCAATGTTAAATGGCACGCCTAAAAAAATGTCAGCAGAGCGCTGATAAAGCTGACAGGACAAACGATCATTTGCCACATGAAACTGAAACAAACAATGGCAGGGCGGCAATGCCATATTAGGCACATCTGCCGGATTCCATGCAGACACAATCAGCCTGCGCGAATCAGGGCTTTGTTTTATCATATCTATCAGCTGGCGTAGCTGATCAATCTCTTGTTTGTCAGCACCCTGCCAACGCCGCCACTGTTTGCCATAGACAGGTCCTAAATTGCCTTCATCATCTGCCCATTCATCCCAGATTGTCACACCGTTTTTTTGCAAATATTCAATATTAGTATCACCTTGGATAAACCATAGTAATTCATGAATGATTGAGCGTATATGCAGCTTTTTGGTTGTCAGCAAAGGAAAGCCTTTGGACAGATCAAAGCGCATCTGATGACCGAAGACAGAACGGGTGCCTGTGCCTGTGCGGTCAGAGCGATCTGTGCCTGTTTCCATGACTAGCTGAAGTAGATCAAGATAGGCCTGCATGATGATGAAAACTCCCTGCCTGAATAAGCTGTGACTGCGCGCGCCCTTGATGAGCCTGATGAGACGTCAAATCACCATGAGGCTTAAAAAGGGTCCTGATTACCATAATACGCCTGAGGCACAAGGGCAATTGCCTAGCAGATGTTAATAAAGCTTTTCTAGAGGCGCGATTCTGCCTATGATAGGGGTGTCGGCTTGTCCGACTATGACGATAAACATGCAGTGAAATAAGCAGAGCGGACCCGGGGGCGGTACCCGGCGCCTCCACCATTTTGGCATATCATCTGATGAGATGGCATTTTTTAGGGGGGCGAAACAGGATCGACGCATGTAATAAAGACTGTATCTTCGTTCGGTATGGTATCCGCCGCTATCGGGCCATGTAGTAGTTGCAAACGACAACACTGCTCCGGTTGCTGTTGCTGCTTAAGCGGTAACAAAAACCATTTCAAAGCCCTATCCGCTTGAGCTCGGATAGGCGGGGTTCGGGAGGCACCTGGCAACAGAAGCGTCCCACCATCTTTTCAGAAGATGGGTTTTGTGTTGAGAAAGAGAAGAAACGGCCATGTCTGATAATCAAGACCATATTTCTGGCATTAATTATGAATTATTGGTTGATGATTCTATGCGCAATGTGTTGCGCGGGGCGCTCTCTATCGCTGAGCATGTGGGGCTGCCGGGTGAATCACATTTCTTTATTACCTTTCGCACAGATTATGACGGCGTCTGCATTAATCAAAATTTGATCAAAGGTGGCGAGACAGAGCTGACCATTGTCATTCAGCACCAGTTTTGGGATTTGAAAGTCGAAGAGGCGCAATTTTCTGTCACTCTTTCTTTTTCAGGAAAGCCGGAAACATTGGTCATACCATTTGCCGCCGTTACACAATTTTCAGACCCCTCAGTCGGATTCGGCCTGCAATTTGGCGCCTTTGAAGAAATAGCAGAAGAGGCTGTACAAGCATTGCAAGCCTTGCCTCATGAAGAGGATAAGAGCGATGAAAGCGCTGAAATCGTCTCTTTAGATAGTTTCCGCAACCGCCCGAAACCTGAATAACAAACTTTGCCACATATATGAAAAAGGGGCGCTTGATGTCATCTTTTACCTATTCTCCGATTCTTCCGACTGGTGAAGATCAGACAGATTATGAGCTTGTTACATCTGATTATGTCAGCGAAATACAAATTGACGGGCAGTCTTTTATCAAGGTTGCGCCTGAAGGCTTGCGGTTATTGGCAGAGCGCGCTTTCAAAGATATCTCGCATTTATTGCGGCCTGCGCATTTGGCACAATTGCGCGCAATCTTAGATGATAGTGAGGCTACGAAAAATGACCGTTTTGTGGCATTAGAAATGTTGAAAAATGCGGTTGTGGCCTCTGAAGGTGTACTTCCTATGTGTCAGGATACAGGCACAGCATTGATTATGGGAACAAGAGGTGAGCGTGTCCTGACAGGGGGCGATGATGCCACATATTTGTCAGAAGGAGTTTATAATACTTATCAAAGCGCCAATTTGCGCTTTTCACAATTAGCGCCTCTGAGCATGTTCGAAGAAAAAAATACAGGCAATAACCTGCCTGCCCAAATTGATATTTATGCCGGAAAAGGGGCGCAATATGATCTGACCTTTATTCAAAAAGGTGGCGGGTCAGCCAATAAATCTTTTCTATATCAAAAAACAAAAGCGGTTTTGAATGAAGACAGCATGATGGCCTTCATCAAAGAGGCAATCATCGGGTTGGGGACTGCGGCTTGCCCGCCTTATCATCTGGCCATTGTGATTGGCGGGACGTCTGCTGAATATACCATGAAAACTGTCAAAATGGCATCCATTAAAGCATTAGATAATCTGCCGCAATCAGGATCTGAGGCAGGTCACGGATGGCGCGATACCGCATGGGAGGCGCGCATTTTAGAGCTAACAAGAACGCTTGGTATTGGCGCGCAATTTGGCGGCAAATATTTCTGTCATGATGTGCGTGTTATCCGCCTGCCACGTCATGGCGCCTCTTGCCCGATTGGGATTGGGGTGTCTTGTTCCGCAGACAGACAGGCAAAAGCCAAGATCACCAAAGATGGCATTTTCATTGAAGCGCTCGAAAAAGATCCGGCGCGATTCCTGCCAGATGTGAGCACAGAAGATGACAGCGCTGATGTTGTGCGCATTGACCTAAATCAGCCTATGGATGAAATCCGCAAAACATTAAGCCTTTATCCAGTGAAAACAAGGGTGAGCCTGACAGGACCGTTGATTGTGGCGCGTGATATTGCCCATGCAAAATTAAAAGAGCGGCTTGCTGAGACTGGCAGCCTGCCTGATTATATCAAAGATCATCCTGTTTATTATGCCGGACCTGCCAAAACGCCTGATGGTATGGCATCAGGGTCTTTTGGGCCAACCACCGCAGGGCGTATGGATTCTTATGTTGCAGAATTTCAGGCAGCCGGCGGGTCTATGGTTATGCTTGCCAAAGGGAACAGATCGGCATCTGTGAGGCAGGCATGCAAAGATTATGGCGGGTTTTATCTGGGCTCTATTGGTGGTGTGGCGGCCAAATTGGCCCTTGAGGCGATTAAAAAAGTCGAAGTGCTTGAATATCCTGAACTTGGCATGGAGGCCGTTTGGAAAATTGAAGTTGAAGATTTCCCTGCCTTTATCGTCATGGATGATAAAGGAAATGATTTCTTCAAGCTTGATTAGGCCAGATGTTCAGGTAACTCTTTTGGCCTTTCGCCGCCATAGGCCCAATCAAGCAATTCGATTGTATGCATGATAGGCGCCTTGATATCTTGCAGCTGATTGATACAGCCAAGATTACCTGCGACCACTATATCTGCCCCCATATCGTTTATATGGCCGATTTTGCGCTGTTGTAATTGTGCGGCCATATCAGGCTGAAGGACATTATAGACACCGGCAGATCCGCAACAAAGATGAGATTCTTTGGCTGTCACAACCTGAAAACCGGCATTTTGCAATAACGCTTTGGGCGCGTTCAGCACTTTTTGGCCATGTTGCAGAGAACAAGCGGCGTGATAGCCAATTGTGATCTGTTTGGGGGTAAGTGATGTCAGCAGATTTGCCTCATATAAAAATTCGGTTACATCTTTGGCAAGAGATGAGATCTGTGCCGCCTTGTCAGCGTAATCAGGATCATCAGCCAGTAAATTAACATAATCTTTGATGGTCGTACCACAGCCAGATGTGTTGACGATCACAGCGTCAATGCCATCTTTGATAAGCGCATCTGACCATGCGGCCACTGTGGAACGCATCGCGGCTTTGGCCCCTTTTTCATCATTTATGTGATGAGACAGAGCACCGCAACAATAGGCTTTTTGTTTGACGATCACCTCTACGCCAAAACGATTTAGCAATTTGATGGTCGCAGCGTTAATATCAGGGTTGATCGCGCGTTGGGCACAGCCTGCCAGAAGGGCGACTTTTTTGCCAGGATAATCATGCGGGCGATAGCGCTCATCTGTTGCCCCCACAGGGTCAAGTGTGCGCAAGGTTTTTGGCGCCAGAGATAACATGGCACGAAGCCTGCCGGAGAACAGGCCGGCAAGAGGACGTGCCAATCTGGCAAAGAATAATGCTTTGTGAAACAGACCTGCACGCGGCAACAAAAAGCCAAGCATTTGACGCAGCTTTTTATCAAGCCAGTCTCTTTGATGGTTTTCCTCAACATGCTGGCGGCCAATATCAATAAGATGCATATAATCAACGCCAGACGGACAGGTGGTTGTGCATGATAAGCACGTCAGGCACCTGTCCAGATGATAGGCTGTATCATCAGGCGCCGGCGCTTTATCATTTTCAAGCATATCACGTATCATCCAGATACGCCCGCGCGGGCTGTCACGTTCATCGCCTGTCAGCACAAATGTAGGGCAGGTCGCGGTGCAAAAGCCGCAATGAACGCATTTGCGCAATATCTCATCTGCGGCGGCGATAGACGGGTTGGCAAGCTGTTCTTTGGTAAAATGTGTTTGCATGAACCTATCTCTTATCTATAGACGGCCGGGATTTAAGAGCCTGTGCGGATCAAAGGATTCCTGAATACGGCTGCTGAGGCTTGCCAGAAGAGGATCGAGGGGCTCAAAGACCGGCACGTTTTGGCGCAACTGGTCAGGCGCGCGCATTAAGGTGGCATGACCGCCTGAACAGGCTGTTAAATGCGCTCTGATGGTTTCATGCGCCGTGTCATCATCACAATGCAGCCATAATAACCCCCCTGCCCAGTCAAAATAGCCTGTTGCAGGCAGATCATTGACAATCGCATGATATAAATCAGGGCCTTCAGAGGGGGCAAGTGATATACGCCAAATATGACCGTCATCTGACAATAAAGGGGCAACATCGCGTATCGCCGCCCAGATAGCGGTGCTTGTCTGATGGTCTAAACAATCTGCATGGCCATAAGATGACAGGCTGTTTGTTAATTGTGTGACTCTGTCGCGTACTGAAATATCCACCCCTTCTAGACGTATCAGTGCAATTGGCGCATTTCGTGACAGCTCATCTATGCCTTTGGGTAGGATAGCGGCAGACGATGGCTCATAGGCTGTCTGCATGGCAGCTCTGGCAGCGGATGCTGCTTCATCCAAAGTCTTGCAGGCGATAACAACGCTGACAGATGTTTGGGGCGCAGGCAGCGTTTTTAGCGTGATCTCATCAAGGACAGCGAGCGTGCCAAATGAGCCGCATAGTAATTTGGATAAATCATAGCCTGTGACGTTTTTTACCACTTTGGAGCCGGAACGAAAAGAGGCGCCGCGCCCTGATATGCCCTGAAAGCCAAGCAGGAAATCACGGGCAGCGCCAACAGACAGGCGGCGCGGCCCTGATAAATTTGCCATTAAGGTGCCACCAATTGTGCCTGTATTATCCTGTTGATAGAGCCTGTCTAAATGAGGCGGCTCAAAAGCCAGCATCTGGCCGTTTTCTGCGACCAAAGATTCAATGTCTGCAAGAGGTGTGGCGGCATGGGCTGTGATGATCAACTCTTCTGGCTCATATTCAATAACACCTGAGAGAGCTGATATATCAAGGCAATGATCTGTTGCAACTGGTGCGCCAAGGCCTGTTTTGGTGCCGCCTGCCCTGATTTCAACAGGGGTTTTATCTGCAACTATCATGGTCATGATCTGTTGCAAATCATCAAAATCTCGCGGAGTCAAAATGCTCATCTGTACAGATACCCTAAAAACGTGGCAGGTCAGGGTGAGGCACATCACCTTTATGAACATGCATGCGGCCTAGTTCTGCGCATCTGTGAAGAACAGGAAACACCTTGCCGGGATTCAGCAAATGATGATCATCAAAGGCGCATTTGACACGTTGCTGTTGTTTGAGATCTTCGTCTGTGAACATTTCCGGCATTAAGTCGCGTTTTTCCACACCAACACCATGTTCACCTGTCAGAACACCGCCAAGGGCCACACAATTGCGCAAAATATCATTGCCAAATTCTTCAGCGCGTGCCAATTCCCCTTCAACATTGGCATCAAATAAGATCAAAGGGTGCAGATTGCCATCGCCGGCATGAAAGACATTCGCCACTCGCAGGCCATATTTCTGACTCATCGCTGCCATTCTGGTCAGCATTTCAGGCAAGGCTTTGCGCGGAATTGTGCCATCCATACACAAATAATCAGGCGATATGCGCCCAACTGCCGGAAAGGCTGATTTTCGCCCTGCCCAGAATTGATTGCGCTCCTCTTCGCTATGGCTGAGACGCAAAGAGGTTGCCCCTGAAGATGTGGCGATTTCGCCCACCCGCTCAAGAAGGAAGTCCACCTCTACCTTTGGGCCGTCAAGCTCTATGATAAGAAGCGCTGCGGCATCGCGCGGATAGCCTGCCTGCACAAAATCTTCAGCAGCGTTTATCGCAGGTGCGTCCATCATCTCCATGCCGGCCGGAATGATACCGGCGGCAATTACATTGCTAACAGCCTGACCGGCTTCTTGAACCGTATCAAACCCAACAAGCAGGGCGCGTTGTGTGGCAGGCTTTTTCAAAATGCGCACTGTCACTTCGGTCACAACGCCAAGCAATCCTTCAGACCCTGTCATCAAACCCAATATATCAAGATGGCCAGAATCAAGATGCTTGCCGCCAAGACGCATGACCTCACCATCTATGGTCACAATCTCTATGCCAGTGACATTATTGGTGGTCAGGCCATATTTCAGGCAATGCACACCACCTGAATTTTCAGCGATATTGCCGCCAATAGAACAGGCAATCTGGCTTGACGGATCAGGGGCATAGTAAAAGCCTTTATCTTCAACCGCATGGGTGATGCCAAGATTGGTAACGCCTGGCTGTGTTACAACACAGCGATTCTCATAATCAA
Organism: Puniceispirillaceae bacterium (SeqCode); assembly: GCA_049890215.1. Lineage (GTDB taxonomy): Bacteria > Pseudomonadota > Alphaproteobacteria > Puniceispirillales > Puniceispirillaceae > UBA685. The sequence continues at coordinate 7,416 of JBMHBX010000036.1, forward strand.
TATCCAGAATCTTATTGAATTTTCCAAGACCAAGGACAATGCCATCTGCCAAAGGCAAAGCGCCGCCTGACAAAGACGTCCCTGCTCCGCGCGGTACCACTTTGATTTGTTGTGATTTACACCATTTTAGCACATCAGCGACCTGCTGTGTGGTCTCTGGCAACACCACGATAAGCGGCATCTGGCGATAGGCTGATAATCCGTCTGCGTCATAAGCCTTCATAGATGCTTCAGAATCTATCACGCAATCAGCAGGCAGTATCGCCCGCAAGCTTTGGGCAATTTCAGCGCGGCGCGCTATCAATGAGGCATCTGGTGATGGCATTTGCATGTCAGGCTCTCCTGTTCTCAGGAATGGTCGATCTTTACCGCCAATCTAGTTCTTTGAGGCTGTCTTGTCGATATAGAGGCTTCAATTATGTGGAAAGCCTTTTCATCATTTGCAAAAGCATGGCAGACAGACATAAAAAAACCGGCAAACGCCGGCTTTGTTTATAGGCATGTTAGGGTGCCTGACCCGCATAAGGGCAAATTAGCCCTGACGTGCCTTTAGGCGCGGGTTCTTTTTGTTGATCACGTACAGGCGGCCTTTGCGGCGCACAACCTGACAGTTGCGGTCACGTGATTTCAGTGTTTTCAAAGAGCTAACGACTTTCATGACGCGCCTCGTAATAAAAAATTTTATGTTTATCCAATGTGAGCGGACAATAGCCACCTATCAGCCAATCGTCAAGCCTACTTTTACGCAAAAAAGATGATTCACATCTACTGCGTCTTATCAATCGGGCAAACCACCCCTGTGCCCTTTAATCCGCAATAGCCGTGCGGGACTTTGTGAAGATATTGCTGATGATCATCTTCGGCATAATAAAAGGGCTTGTCTGAGGCGATTTCAGTTGTTACAGAGCCTTTTCCTGCCTGTGCCAGTGCAAGGCCGTATGATTTGGTGCAGTCACGCGCGATTTCCAGATCGTCTTGTGTATCGGTAAAGATAACAGAGCGATATTGTGTACCTGTATCATTGCCCTGACGATAACCTTGTGTGGGGTCATGTTCTTCGTAAAATATCTTGAGCAATTCTGGCAAAGAGATGATCTGAGGATCATAGCAGATCATCACAACCTCGCTATGGCCTGTTCGGCCAGAGCATACTTCTTCATAGGTCGGGTTTTCTGTGAGGCCGCCTGCATAGCCAACAGCGGTTGTATAGACACCATCGAGCTGCCAGAAAAGCCGCTCTGCGCCCCAAAAACAGCCCATGCCGACTGTAATGATTTTATAGGCAGGCGGAAATGGCGGCAGAATCGGGCGACCATGAACAGCATGTGGCTTTGGCTGCCACAAGGGATCAGCGCGTCCCGGCAAGGCTTCTGCTGGTTCAGGTAATCGTGATTTGAACGGGTTTGAAAACAACATGATAAGCCTCTTTTGCTAGGGCGGTTTGTTTTGGACTGCCGCCCGTCAGGATAATGCCCTTATGAGATGGGCACAACAGAGATAAAAAACAAGTCAGCTGGCTGTTTTTTGCAAAGCGGCTATGCCAGGTAATGTTTTACCTTCGAGCCATTCCAAAAAGGCGCCTCCGGCAAGTGACAAATAGCTGAAATCATCTGCTACGCCAGCGACATTTAAGGCAGCAATGGTATCACCGCCCCCTGCCACTGAGACACAATGGCCTTGTTTTGTCCTGTCTGCCACCATCTGCGAGACAGCTTTGGTGGCAGTATCAAAAGGTGGTATTTCAAAGGCGCCCATGGGCCCGTTCCATAAAATGGTTGCTGCCTGTTCTATGACAACTTGCGCGGCATCAACAGAGGCAGGGCCAATATCAAGCATCATTTCGCCTTCTTCTAATGCCTCATTCATGATGGCTCTGTGAGGGGCATTAGCAGCAAAGGTTTTGGCAGCAAGCCCATCTGTCGGGATCACAAGGCGGCATCCATGGTCTTTGGCAGTTTTCATGATCCCTCTGGCGGTATCAAATAAATCTGATTCTGACAAAGAGGCTTTCATATCCACGCCAAGAGCGCCCAGAAAGCTGTTTGCCATACCGCCGCCCAGAATAAGGGCATCTGTCTTTTTAACCAGATTTTCAAGAACAGCCAGTTTGGTAGAGACTTTTGCCCCGCCCACCACAGCCACAACCGGCTTTTGGGGCGCGACCAGAACATCTGATAAAGCCTGCAATTCAGCGCCAAGTGCATCACCAACATAAGATGGCAGATGATGGCATATGGCTTGTGTGGAGGCATGGGCTCTGTGGGCGGCAGAAAAGGCATCTGCGATAAAGACATCGCCCAGCTTTGATAATGATTTAGCAAAATCGTCATCATTGGCTTCCTCGCCCGGCCAAAAGCGCAGATTTTCTGCCAGGATACAATGACCTGGCTGTATGTTAGCGCAAGTATCAGCTGCCTCATCTGCCAGAATATCAGGCAGGAATCCGACTGGTTTTTCAAGAAGAGTCCCAAGATAATCTGCGATAGGTGCCAAACTTAAATCTGGTACAATCTTGCCCTTTGGCCGGCCAAGATGACTGAGCAAAACAAGACGTGCCCCCTCATTCATAAGGCGCTGTAAGCCCGGCAGAATGCGCTTTATGCGCGTATCATCTGTTAATTTGCCATCTGCCATCGGCACATTGAAATCAACCCTGATGAGGCAGCATTTGCCCGAAAAATCATGATCCTTTGCAAATTGAAATGTATCTAGCATAGCTGTCCTTCTGAGGCAGGAGTCATTTTATCTTGTGAAAAATGGTCTTACCATAAGATGAGGCAAAAATTAACAGGGTAAAATATCTTTGAACAAGCGGCTAATTATGCCAACATGTGATTTGTCTTTTTGTTTTTCATCGATAGGTATTGTTATGTCAGATAATTTTACACCCCCTTTTCACCTTGCTTTTGCGGTGACTGATCTTGAGGCAACAGAGCGCTTTTTTGTCGACCTGTTAGGCTGTAGCACAGGGAGAACATCTGAGAGATGGATTGATTTTGACTTTTTCGGCCATCAGGTAACAGCGCATCTGGTTGATGGTGCCCTGCCGGCGGCAGAGACAAATCCTGTTGATGGTGAAAAAGTGCCGTCACGCCATTTCGGCGCGATTTTGGCATGGGATCAGTGGCATGCATTGTCAAAAAGATTGCAAGAGGCCAATATCTCTTTTTTGATTGAACCTCAAATTCGTTTTGCAGGCGAAGTGGGTGAACAGGCAACGATGTTCTTTCGCGATCCGTCAGGCAATGCGCTTGAGTTCAAAGCTTTCAAAGATACATCTATGATTTTCGCAAAATAGTAATCTGATATAAGCAGATGATATGAGTGGCGCACGCGAGGAATTTATATCAGGGGTAAGAGATGGCCTGCCTCTGCAATTAGGCATTGTGCCTTTTGGTGCTGTTTTTGGTGTGTTGGGAGTCGAATCCGGCCTGACGGTCTGGCAGACTTTTTTCATGTCCAGCCTGTTATTTGCCGGCACAAGCCAGATTATTTTTGCCCAACTTGTGGCCATTGCGACCCCTGTTCCTATTTTACTTGGTTCTGTTGCGGCGCTGAATGCACGCCATTTGCTTTACTCAGCCTCTATGTCTGATTATGTGCGTGATAAGCCTCTTATGTGGCGGGTGCTTCTTGCCTATTTGCTGACAGATGAGGCTTATGCGGTCTCTATTGCGCGCTATCAGAATAAGCCTCATGATCCTCATATGCATTATCATCTGCTAGGCTCCGGTCTGTTATTATGGTCTGTCTGGCAAGTATCTACGGCGCTTGGCATTATTGCAGGCGCGTCTATTCCTGAAGAGTTGGCTCTGGGCTTTGTGATACCATTGATTTTCATGGCAATTGTGCTGCCTTTGGTCAAAAGCCGCGTTGAAATTGCCACGATTGGCACAAGTACAGCCTGTGTCTTTGCCTTTGCCCATCTGCCTTATAATTTGTGGCTTTTGATTGCCTCTATTGCCGGCATCGTGGCAGGAACCATTACTTACAGGCTAACAGAAACAAAAGCGTCATGATCTGGCTGATTATTATTTCGAGCGGGCTGATTACCTTTGCCATGCGCTTTGTGTTTTTTACATCAGCCATGCCATCGCATTTATCATCATCTCAGCTTGTGGCCATGCGCCTTGTGCCGGTGGCGGTGTTATGGACAATTGTGGTTGCAGAAGTGTTCCTGAGCAATGGCGCTGTGGCAGATCTGACAAGCAATCCGCGTATTATCGCTGCCTTTGGGGCGGCCCTTATCGCTTATTGGACAAAATCAGTGTTGCTGACAATTGGTTGTGGCCTGCCTTTATTATGGGCAGCGCGCTATGTTTTTGGATAAATATGCCTTAGCAGCCTGCCATCCATCACAATCAGACCAAGCGCAATCACAACAAACCCAAAAAGCGCACGCATGCCAATCCATTGCCCCAGAATAAGAGCATCAAGTGTGACAGCAAATACAGGCACAATAATAGTGACAAGCATCAAATTTGAGGCGCCGGCAAGTGATAAAATCCGGAAATAAAGCATATAGGCGCCGCCTGTGCCAATCACACCAAGACCAATTGCCACTATCAGCAAAGAAGGGGTCAGCGCAAATGAGGGTACACCATCTGTTGCCAGCATGATGACTGCCAAAACAGATGTGGCACAAGAGGCGGTTGCAAAAGCGGTGATAGTGGTATCATAGCCTTGTAAGGTAAGACGTCCCCATACAGAGGCAAAGGCATAAGATAAGGTGGCCAGAACAACCGCTATCTGGCCAATTGAGGCCACATCAAAGCGCAGTAATTCTGATGGTCCGACCACAATCACCACACCGCACACACCAGTCAATACGCCTATGATACGTCTGGCTGATAAGGTTTCATCTGAGATGAATATGGCGGCAACCAAAACACCAAAAAAAGCTGTATTGGCATTGATAATGGAAGCCAAACCCCCTGTGATGGATAACTGGCCGTAAGCTATCAGATAAAAGGGGATAGCGTTATTTAACACCCCCATCACAAACACAGATCGCCAAAAAGCAAAAGAGCGCGGCAAGGACAGCCCCCTTGCCATCACATAAAGACCAAGAGTCATAGACCCAATAAGGACACGAAAAAATACCAGTGTCACAGGACCCATCGCCACAAGCGCCATTTCAATAAATAAAAATGACGCGCCCCATATGGCAGATAATAGCAAAAGAAGACCCCAGGCCTGTTTTGTCATCACAGTTTGTGCTCCTGTCATAAAGATGTCAGCGCAAGAATTGCCATGCGCAGCCCCATGATTAAGAAAAACCATAATAATAACCGGCGAAACAGTGCTTCATTCAGGCGCCCGCGCAGAGTCTCACCAATCTGAAACCCTGCAAGAGCGCCAATTGTGCCCATTATCGCAGGTAAAAGGACCGCCTTTGTCACAAGGCCTGTTGCGATATAACCAATGCTAAGAGGCAGGCAGCCAACAAGGAGCAAAAAACCGGCAGCATCAACAAATTGTTGTGCGCCAAGATTGCGGGATAATAGATACATCACAAGAGGGACAGCCCACATAGAAGTCAATGCCCCCATAATGCCTGCCAAGGCGCCAAACAAAATTTGCCAGAAGATATCTTTGTCAGGTGAGAGATGTAAGGGGCGATTTGATAAATTATAAATCGCAAAAATCACAACCGCCGCCGCCACAACCAAACGAAGCACATCTGGTGACAGGCGGCTTGTCAAAAAGGAGCCTGCCAATATGGTGACAGACAAGCTGAGGGCAAAATAACCATAGCGGCGCATAAGGCCGGCTATGTTATCAGCGCGGCTGAACTGCCATAAATTAGCAATAAACATCGGGATAAGATTAATCGCCAAAGCCTGAAAAGGAGATAATAAAAAGGTCAGAATTGTCAAAGCGGTGGTTGGCAGGCCAAGACCAAGAAGGCCTTTGACTGTGCCGGCAATAAGATAGCAACCAAAGACAAACAGGCTGAGGCTAAGGGGATCTGTGTGCATCAGCTTTGCCTTAATTTGCCGCCATATTGCCCTGCGGCAGATGAGATAATAACTGCCAGCTTTTCATCCAAAACCGTCAGGCCGCCAACATCATGAGTGGTCAGGCTAATGCAGACGGTGCGATAATTATTTGACCAGTTCGGGTGATGATCCAATGCCTCACAAGAAGACGCAATTTCAGTCATAAAGGCAAAAGCCGCTGCAAAATCAGGAAATCGCCACGCAGATGAGATACGTGTCTTATCATCATTCAGGCGCCAGTCAGGCAGTGTGCGCATCATCTGGCCACGTGCCTCAGATGACATGACAGATGGCCTGTTGACGGCTTTTTCTTTCTTTTTCGCAGAAATGATCGTCATATCGTAACATCCTTGCAAAAGCAGATATCAAAAAGACAGACTATGAGATTTTTACTGATAGCACAAACGCCATCTGAAAATACCAAACAGCTTGCCAGAGCCGCTTATGAGAGTATGTGCACTTATGCCGGCGATGAGCATGAGGTCATTCAAAAAGCGCCAACAGAGGTGATAGCCAGTGATTTGCAGGGCTGTGACGGGCTTGTCCTTGGCACGCTTGAGAATATCGGGGCTTTATCAGGCCTCACAAAGGATATGTTTGACAGATGTTATAATGACTGGCTTGGCCGTCATGAAGGGCTGGCGGTGGCGATATATATCAGAGCCGGCCTTGACGGCACCGCCACAAAACGGACATTAATAAGCTATGCAAATGCGCAATCATGGCGCTTGATAAGCCCGCCTTTATTATTACATGGTACGTATGAGACAAGCATGTGTGAGACGACTTCAGAGCTTGCCGGGCGCCTGTCTGCAGGGGTGGCGGCAGGTATTTATTAACAATTTAAGACAGGCAAAAAGATGAGATTACTGCCTTTTTTTGGCGAAATATTACCGCTTATCAGCCTGTTTATCGGCACTGAGCTTTATAACATTTTTGTAGGAGCCGCGGCATCTGTGATCATAGCCTTACTTGTCACAGGGCTGATTTATGTGACGGAAAGGCAGATTGCAAAATTTGCCCTGTTTTCGGTTGCTTTATCGACTATTTTCACCATCGCTGCGATCCTTGCCGGTGAAAGCCTGTTCATCAAAATTCAGCCAACATTATTTAACCTTAGCTTTGGGTTTGTGCTGTTATCAGGCAGGGCGTTTGGCAAACCAATGATGAAATATTTTTTTGGCACGCAGTTTTTTTTAACAGATGAAGCCTGGCTGACCCTGACACTTCGATGGGGGAGCTTCATGTTTGTGCTTGCTGCGGCGAATGAATGGGCATGGCGCAATCTGAGCGATGAAGGATGGGTTAGTTTCAAGATTTTTGTGGTGGCACCTGCCACTGCCTTATTTATGGCAGCCCAAATCCCGATTACCCTTCGATCACGGATTGGTAAAGATGACAGGATAAAAGGCGCCTAGCGGCGCTTTATCATATAGCCAAGCACTGGCAAGTGAAGCGCGATATCGCCGATTTGTTCATCATGCAAATCAAGCGAAATGCGAGTCTCATCCAGAAACCGCAAACGCCCTGTGATATCAGGATCAGCTGTATCCCCTGCTTGCCTGACCACAACCTCATCACCAACGGTTAGATTTTGCGGGTTGTAACAGGCAATGCCTGTCGGGCTTTGAGGCTGTGCATGAGCGGCTATTTCTAGTGCCTGTTCTGCTGATAAATCAGATGACGTGCCATGGCCGATATCTGTCATAGCCTGTTCAATCTCCATTAAATTCGGAAATTGTGACAGAAATTCAGGGCCCCTGTCCCACCTTCCGTGAATAAACCATAACAGATAATGCAAATTGGCATCTGCCTGATTAGGCTGGCTGCCAAATAAAAAGGGGCCGTTTTGGGCGGCGTGTGATTCTATCATGGACAAGCCTGCCTGTAATTGCGCTTCAAATGCAGGCAGATCTGCTTTCATCTGCTCTTTGGTCCATCCTTTGTCGAAATAGATAGAGCCTCTGTCATTGATAAAGCCTTCTGGTGCGCCGTCCATTGCATGGGTAAGAATCAGGCGAACACACAAGCTGAATAATACTGATTCACAATAACCTGCCATCATCATAGACAGGCCGTTCATTAATTTTGGTGTTTCAATCACCTCATCAAGCATGCGAAAGATATTTTGACTATCGCCGTAAATATCTGCGCCTATCTGGGCAACCGGCGTGCGCCGATAGCCGCCTGTTAAAGGCATAAGTAATGGTTTTGGCGGCACACGCGGGATTTCAACTGACTGCCAGGTAGCTGATTTCATGCCAAAAGCGCAACGCACTTTTTCAGCTACTGGTGATTGGGGATAATGATGAAAAATAATATCAGGCATGAATCATTCCTTTATAAGGCAGGCAGGCTTTGTAGCCAGACACGTCCCGGCCCTGTCAGAGAGGCCACATATTGACCATTTGAAAGCTGTTCTAATTCAAAGCTAATGCTTGTCTCCATCGCGGCAAGAGCGCGGGCATCTATCTGAAGGCAATCATCTTTGTCTTCAAGGCTGATGGGGAATAAATCACCCCTCATGAAGGCAATTAAAATGCCCTCGCCGCCTGCCTGATATAAGCGGTAAGGATTCACCATGTCATCAAGAGTCAAGTCAAGCAAATTTGTTAAGCTTATCTGTTCTGTGGCAGCGAATAAACTGGCAGATGATAATATCAGGCCGGTACGGTGAAGCTGCATATCAAAGGCAATCAGAGAGCCTGTGCTGCTTGGTGAGAGATAGAGAATCTCTGTCTCATCACTGTGATTATCATATAGATCAAACCCATCATAATCAGATGATTGCGTGACGGCGATTTTAGGTGATTTGGCAAGAAAGGCACCATGTGCCGCTATGATCTGGCAAGAGGACGGGCATTCAAATTCAAGCGCTGGTGATGTGCCTTCGATGATGCGATAGCGGGCAATCATAGCCGGTGTCTGTTTTTTGTCTGTATCATCAGACATTGGTTGAGATTGCGAAATTGTTGGCTCGTCAGTCATTCATCACATCCGTCTATGCATGTGTAAAGCCCTGCCAGTGCAGATAGGCTGCAAGGCGCGGACAAATCTTCATTGCTGTGAGCTTACGACATACAAGCGCCATTCAGCAATATGATGAGGTGATTTTATTGTAATCTTCTTATCATGCGTCTTTCGTAAGATAAATGTGGATGATTTTACAAAAGGAGAGAGTTTTATGGCCAGGATGATGAGTGATATCATGACCCGCAGACAAGAGATAAGGCCATTCGCACTGGCGGCTTTGGTGATCTTTGCTATGATGATGAGCGCTTCGGTGAGTTTTGCCGCAGGCAGTTATGAGGCGCCAAAAGAATCAGAAAGCGCTTCCAAAAAAGAGATAAAAAAATTTCCCATGCATGAGGCTATGCGTGCCGCCAAATTAGCGCTGTCTGAGCCAGATTATAAGGCAGCACTTGAATCATTAGAGTTGGTGATTATTGATCAGCCTGATAATCCTGATGCGTGGAATCTAAAAGGCTATTCTCACCGCAAACTTGGTCAAAATGATCTGTCTATGGCAGCATATGAAGAGGCGCTGAGGCTTGATAAAAATCATAAGGGCGCTCTGGAATATCAGGGTGAGCTGTATTTGACTCTTGGCCAGTTAGAAGAGGCTGAGGATAATCTGCGCAGGATACGCAATCAATGCTCTTATATCTGCCTTGAGCGGGACATGTTAATCAAAGCGATTGAGCGCTATAAAAAATCACAAAATTAAAAGTGCGTCAAAAAAGGGGCGCGTGGCTTTTTAGAAAAGATGCTGGCTGTCAACTTCAGCCAGCTCTTCGATTGTCTCAACACCAAGCTGCACCATGGTGTTTGATAATTCTTCGAGCAAAACATCGCCTGTGTGATGGGCACCTTTGACACCAAGCGCGGCGACTCCCATCAAAAAGGCACGACCAAGGAAACAGAAATCTGCACCAAGCGCTATGGCTCTGGCTATATCAAGGCCAGAGCGCAATCCTGAATCAATCGCCAAAGTGACTTGTGGGCCAAGCTTTTTGCGAAGCCCCGGCAATTGCGATATTGGTGATGGTGCGCAATCAAGCTGTCTGCCGCCATGATTTGACAGAACAAGCCCATCAAGCCCAGCGTCAAGAGCGCGGCGGCAATCTTCGTAATGCAGTGGGCCTTTCAATAGCATGGGGCCATCCCACATATCACGCAAATCGCTCAGATAATCCCATGTCAAAGATCCATTTAATTCACTTCCGATAAATTTGGTGATATTGCTAAGCGCTTCTTTAGAGGCATAGGGCTCCATATTACGGAACCGGAATTTGCCACCTTGTGCCAATGCTGCCATGGCCCATTGCGGGTGCATGGCTGCCTGCCATAAGACGCGCAAGGTGGGGCTTGATTCAGAGCGTGAGCCAATGGGGGCACCGGCAATACGCATTTCTTCGCGCCTGCTTGGGCCGGGCACATCTGCTGTCAGGATTAATTTTGTAAAACCTGCTTTTTTCGCGCGCGCCATCAAATCCCAGGCTAATTCACGGTTATTTGCGGCATAGAGCTGAAAAAACCCTTTATCACCTGCAAGTGGTCCAATCTGTTCTACAGAGGCGCCTGCTACTGTGCTAAGGGCATAGCCGTAACCGCTTTTTTGCGCTGCTTTGGCAAGAGCGGCTTCAGAGCCAGGCCAAATCAAAGAAGACAGGCCGATAGGCGCCACCGAAAAAGGGGCAGAAAATGTGGTGTCCAGAAAATTCAACGCCAGATTGGTTGGCACACGCCCTCTCATAAAGCGAGGCAGTAATTTCACTGTCTGATAATCTGTCATTGTGGCATCACGTGCCGCGTTCTGACCTGTGCCTGAGAATAAGTACGCGCCCACAAAAGGTGGTAGTCTTTTTTGTGCCTGTTTTTCTAAATCAGAAATACGAGGGAATTTGGTCATATAATGTGACATGACGCCCGTTTCTTATCTTCAACAATCTTCCAAAATTCATCGCGAAACCCTATCCCAATTCTTGTGATTTACCAAGTGTCTGCTTTTCTTCAGATGAAATAATCTGGCAAAAAAGACACCGCAGGCAAAGGTGCTTTATCGGCCCCTTGCCTAAAAGCCGTCAAATTTCCGAACAGGCGAGCCTTTGATGAATTGTTCTATAGCCTCTTTCATCTGGCCATAAAACACATCCATCGTCTGAGAGGTGACATAGCCAATATGTGGGGTCATCACCAAATTTGGGGTCTGGCGCAATATATCGTCTGATGGCAGTGGTTCTGTATCAAAGACATCTGTGGCAGCCGCGCGAACAGAGCCGGTTTTTAGCGCCTTTATCAAAGCGTCACTGTCAATAATGCCAGAGCGTGACGTGTTTACAAGACAAGCGGTTGGTTTCATCATTGATAATTCTGCCTCGCCTATCAGATGGCGTACCCTGTCTGACATTTTGAGGTGAACAGAGATAAAATCAGATGTTTGGAAAAAGACATCTTTGGGCGCGTATTGCACCCCGACTTCATCACATCTGTCTTTTGTGAGATTTTGTGACCATGCCTGCACATTCATGCCATATGCCTTGCCAAGAGAAGCGATTTGAGAGCCAAGACGCCCCAAACCAAGCACACCCAAAGTTGTGCCGCGCAAATCAGAGCCTGTTGAGACCTGCCATCCGCCTTGTGTCATAGAGGTGGCATTGGCAAAAATATCTCTTGCAAGCATGCCGATTAATGTCATCGCCAATTCAGCTGTGGCATGGCCGGGCGATTGTGTTCCCATGACCATTATGTTTTTTTCGCGAGCCGCCTGCTGATCAATAGACAAATTGCGCATGCCGCTTGTCACAATCGCTTTCAAATTGGGAAGTTGGTAAAGCAAGGCACGTGTCATCGGCGTGCGTTCGCGCATAATGCCAATGATATCATAAGGCGCAAGCCGTTCAACCAAATCGGCACCTGTGAGAGTGTCCTGATAAAAATCAAGCTGATGGTGGTTTGCTAATGACTGCCAGTCTGCGCTTTTTGGTGCGTCATTTTGCCAATCATCAATAATGGCTATTTTCATCTTAATCCCCTTATCAGCGCAGCCCGTCAATGAGATGATCGCTGCTTGCATATTTGCCTGTCATTACTTACAAGATATGACGCAGTTGACAATCGTTTCAAGAGAGTAAAGTGCCAGCGCATTATCTTGCCACATATTTATCTGGCGATGCCAGTATAAAGCACTGCTTTATGAGCCAGATTATCCTGTTAGGCCTGTGGCTTGTGCTTGGGGTTTTATATCTTACTTTGATCGGGCCAATGGTCAATATTGCCCTTTATGTCATCAGCGTAAATATCATTTCATTCATAACAGGCGCGATTGCCATTTATGGGGCGAGCCTGACGTCTCATAGTATTAGCCAGAGTTTTCATCAGGCCAGCTGGAAATTTTTGCTGAGATTTATCAATTTTTTGTTTTTATTTGCCGGTATTGTCATTGTTATTCTGGTGGCATCTGGCGAAGTGAGCTGGATGGTCTATTTCTGTCAGGGCATTTACCGGTAAGGCAGAGCGTATCATAAAGGGGTTGTGATGGATTTGATCATTTTTGATAAAGATGGTGTGTTGCTTGATTTAACGCAAACATGGCTGCCTGTGGCTCGTGATATCACCCATTATATCTCAGAACTGACAGATCATGAGGTGCCTGCTTCGGTGTTTCAGGACATCATTGGTATTGATGAAGCAAGCGGCAAAATCGATCCTGACGGGCTATTTGCGGCAGGGTCTTTTTTAGATCAGCAAGCTGCCTTTGCAGTGCGCAGACCGTCTCTGGCACCGCTATTTTCAACCGAAGCTTTTGGTGCAAGAATCAAAGCCATTGTGGATATTAACGCTGCCCGTCCCCCTGCCCCTTTAGGTGATATAGCCACCAGCCTGACAAGATTGGCAGATATGGGCTATCAGATGGCGGTACTGACAAATGATTCTGAGGCCTCTGCCAGAGGGTCCCTTTCGGCGCTTTCAGTCTCGTCCTTTTTTACGCATATTATTGGCTATGATTCAGGCTATGGCGGCAAGCCTGCCCCTGAGGGGTTTCTGGCTATTTGTGAAGGGTGCGGTGTTTCAGCGGATAAGACCATTATGGTCGGAGATACAGGCGCTGACAGAGCGGTTGCAAAAGCAGCAGGCGCCGGACGCTTTATTGGTATCTCACAAACCTATCCAAAGCCGACCAAAGCGCTTGAAGGGGTGCGTGATATATTGCCGTCTATTGAAGGGCTGGCAGCACAGATTGGGCCAAAGACTGACTAGCCGACAAAGGCTTTTTCCAAAACATAGGTTGCAGGCTTAGAATTGGCACCTTCTTCGAGACCGGCTGTCTCTAATAATGCTTTGACGTCATTATTGAGCCCCATTGAGCCACAAATCATCACACGATCATGGGCAGGATCAAAAGCAGGCACATTCAAATCGTTAAAAAGACTGCCATCTTCAATCAGCGTGGTTATGCGGCCCATCTTTGGACTTTGCTGACGTGTTGTGGTTGGATAGTAACGTAGTTTTTCACGTGCTAACTCACCAATAAGTGGGTCTTGCTTTGTTTGGTCAATCAGCCATTTTCCATAGAGCAATTCATCTGTATCACGGCATGTATGTGTGAGGATGACATCTTCAAATTGCTCATAAACTTCCGGGTCTCTTATCAATGAGGCGAAAGGCGCGATCCCTGTGCCTGTGGCGATCATGTAAAGGCGTTTGCCGGGAATAAGCGCATCAAGCACCAATGTGCCAACTGGCTTGGTCTTCATAATGATATGACTGCCGGGCTGAATATTCTGTAATTTTGACGTTAACGGGCCGTCCTGAACTTTGATGGAATAAAAGGACAATGTTTCAGACCAAAAAGGCGCGGCGATAGAATAAGCGCGAAGCAAAGGTTTGCCATCGTCATTTAACAAGCCAATCATCACAAATTCACCAGAGCGAAACCGAAAGCTTGCCGGGCGTTCAACTTCGAAATGAAAGAGCCTGTCATTCCAGTGCCTGACTGATAAGACTTTCACAGCGTCTTTGGTTTCAGGCGGCACGCCTACGTCTGATAAGGGGTTTGTGTCATGCTTTGTCATATTCATAATAACCGTTTGGCAAAAATAGTCTGGTTGCAGTCATGCGCCCCGATATATCAGCCAGTGGGCAGATAGTGTCAATTGCCATCACGGGAAAAACCTTGCCTACAAATGGACAAAGATAAAAAAACTTACCCTTTACCCCTTACCCGTTATTGACTGAAGCTTTTGAGATAGGCAATCACATTTTGCCTGTCAGCCGGTTTGCGCAAGCCGGCAAAGGCCATCTTTGTGCCTTTGAGATATTTTTTCGGAGCGGTAAGATAACCGTCAAGCGTCTCTTCATTCCAGATAATATCTGAGGCGATCATCGCTTTTGAATATTTTTTATAGCTCTCAAGACTGCCTGCTTTGCGGCCAATGATATTCACAAGATGCGGGCCAGTTTTGTTTTTCTCAGACTCAACCACATGGCAGGCTTTGCATTTTTTGAACACTTTTTCACCTGCTGCGATATCCCCTGCCAGTGCATGAGAGGCGCCGCCAAAAAGACTGGCAATCAAAAGCGTTTTAGCAATGGTATTTGCAAGATGTTTTGCATGATGTTTTGATGGCAATTTTATCAGGGTCATCACTGGAATCCTTCATCCGATTACTTACCGATTATATAAGGTTATTGGGCCAAAATCTCAACCCATTGACGTCAGGTCTTTTTGCCGCGCCTCATACAACTTTTCCTGCCTATATTTTAACCATCAAGCTTTGAAATTTAGCATTGACTAACTTCATAAGCAGTGTAACATGTTAAAAGCTTAACCATATATGAGATACAGCGCCCTATTCCATGACCTTACTGACGGCCAACCAGACATTGCCATTGCTTTTGCAACGCCAGACAAGATTTCCTGTGATCTTAGTCCTGCTTGCCGGCTGGCTTGCCATATGGGCATTTCTGGACCAGGCATTTGCGCAAGTGATTATCTCTACCATCGCTGATGCTTACTTACAGGTCACCACCTTTGTGGCTGCGACTTTGTTGTTTTTCTATGGGCTTGAACGTGTTTTTGGCATAAGCGCGCTTCGTATATTGTCACAATCAGGCAAATGGCAGGTGCCAATGGCAGCGGCCCTTGGTGCCCTTCCCGGTTGTGGTGGTGCGATTATTGTTGTTACAAATTATGTATCTGGCAGGCTTAGCTTTGGCGCGGTGCTTGCCACTTTGACGGCGACAATGGGGGATGCAGCCTTTTTGCTGATCGCCAAAGAGCCAATGACGGGTCTGTTGATCATGGCAATTGGTCTGGTGGTTGGCACGATCACAGGCATGTGTGCTGACAAGATTCATGGCCGTGATTTTCTGCGCCCGTCATACAGTGAGGCGGGGACACAAAACGCAGCTGAGGTGCACAGCAGACAAGATGCCCCTGATTTTGTGAATAAGCTGTGGCTGATAGCCATTGTGCCTGGCATTATCCTTGGGATTTGCGGGGCATTTCAGATTGATCTAGACCCGCTTTTTGCCAATTCAGTCACTGATCAGCCTGTGACATTATTTGGCTTTGCCGCAGGTCTTTTATGCTTTGCTATGTGGTTATTGCCGCGTTTTGTGCGCCGTACTGCCTCTGGCGGAACTTCGCATGACAGTGCGGCAGGTGATACTCCTGTCATATGGCGCCAGACCATCGCTGATACCAATTTTGTCACCGGCTGGGTGATCATCGCCTTTTTGATTTTCGAAGTCTCTTTATTTGCAACCGGTTATGATTTGACGAATTTATTTGACGGGGTTGCTTTGTGGGTGCCCTTGATTGCGGTTGTGATAGGCTTATTGCCGGGTTGCGGGCCGCAAGTATTGGTCACAAGCTTATATCTGGCAGGGATTGTGCCTTTGTCTGCGCAAATTGGTAATGCCATCAGCAATGATGGTGATGCTTTATTCCCTGCCATTGCCCTTGCCCCTAGGGCTGCGTTGGTTGCCACATTCTATTCAACGCTACCTGCCCTACTTCTTGCCTATGGGTGGTATTTTTATCACAATTAAGGCTGATAAATCTGAGCCGCATAGCTGTGCGGGACGCGCTTTGCCTGTTCAAGCCAATGTTGCTGCGGCATTTTTTCTGCCTGTTCAGATGTAATCAGGACGCCGTCAAAGCCTGATTGACGTGCATGGCGATATTGATCGCATACAAGCGCACCAACAGCGATAAGCCTGCCCTGATAGCCTGCATCACGCAAAGAGCGCGCAAGGGAAAAACCGCGCCCGTCAGCCGCGCTTGAAAAAGGAATATGAATCTCTGCCTCAGAATAAAGGGCGCCTATCACCTCTTGCGGGTTATCTGTGACAGATAAAAGAGGTGCCTGTTGCCCTGTTTGTGCGGGCCGGGCTTCAAACCCCTTATCAGTGACGTAAATATCAGTCATCATATAAAGCCTTTTTGAAAGGGGTAATGCCAACGCGTTTGAAGTAAGCAAGGAATGTTTCTGCTGATGAGTGCCTGTGGGTGAGATAATGCGTAATGATGACCTCAATCGCGCCCAAAATATCTTCATAAGAAAAGCCGGGCCCGGTGCGCTCGCCAATAGCGGCATCCTCACTGGCATCACCGCCAATTGTGATCTGATAATTTTCGACACCTGCCCTATCAAGGCCCAAAATACCAATATGACCGACATGATGATGACCGCAGGCATTAATGCAACCAGATATCTTGATCTTCAAAGGCCCGATGTCATGCTCTGATTTCAGTTTTTCGAAATGCGTTGCAATATTTTGCGCAACCGGAATAGAGCGCGCGGTTGCAAGACTGCAATAATCAAGCCCGGGGCATGCGATGATATCTGATATCAGGCCAATATTTGCGGTCGCAAGATCTGCTTGTGATAAGCTTTGATAGATAGCGTATAAATGCGCCTTTGGCACATGAGGCAAAATGATATTTTGCTCATGGCTGACGCGCAATTCATCATAGGCAAATTCTTGTGCCAGAGACGCCATCACGCGCATTTGAGCAGCAGAGGCATCACCCGGTGTTGCCCCGTGCTTTTTCAAGGATATGGTGACAGATACATGGGCAGGGTCTTTATGCGCACTCACAGATTGCGCCATCCATGAGGCAAAGTTGTAAGACAAGCTTGCCTTTTCATCCAGATCATTTGCCATGTCATCAGAAAAAACGGGGGCGCTTGAGAAATCTGGCGGGGCAAAATCACTTGTTATTCTGGCAAGCAGGCTTTGTGACAACGGTTTATGCTGCGCTTTGGTTGCATTGAAATGATTTGTGATCATCTCTTTGGCCTTTGCAAGACCATGTTCCTGAACCAGAATTTTAATCCGTGCTTTATATTTATTATCACGCCTGCCATGCAGGTTGTAGATATGCATGACAGATTCAAGATAGGCCAGTAAATCAGCCTTTGGCACAAAGTCAGCGATTTCCTGACCTTTGAGAGGGGTGCGCCCGAGACCGCCCCCAATCAAAATCCGGTAGCCAGTCCTGCCGGCGGCATTTTTGACAATCTGAATCCCGATATCATGAAAAGAGATAACCGCTCTGTCCTGTGCGGCGCCTGTGACAGCGATTTTGAATTTACGAGGCAAAAAGGCAAATTCAGGGTGCGCTGTTGACCATTGGCGCAATAATTCTGCTGTTATGCGGGGATCTTCAATTTCATCAGGCGCGGCGCCGGCAAAGTGATCAGCTGTGACATTTCGAATGCAATTGCCGGACGTCTGTATTGCATGCATATCAACATGGCTGAGCGCATCAAGCACATCACCAACATCCTGAAGCTTCATCCAGTTAAACTGGATATTTTGACGGGTGGTAAAATGGCCATAGCCCTTATCCCATTTTTCCGCAATATCAGCCAATGTGCGCATCTGGGCAGATGACAAGGTGCCATAAGGGATGGCCACGCGCAGCATATAGGCATGAAGCTGAAGATAAAGGCCATTTTGCAGACGAAAGGGCTTATATTCTTCTTCGGTCAGGACGCCGTCAATGCGCCTTTGTGTTATCGAACGGAATTCAGAGACTCTGTCTTTGATGAAGTCTTTATCAAAATCTTGATAGTGATACATGGTATCATCTCACTTTGCTGGTTTCAGGCAATCTGTTGTTTGCCATGGTGATAATTGGTCGGGCCCTTGGCACGTAATTGTTCTTTGAAAGAAAGCGGCGTTAATTTGTCAGCAAGGGGTATGACATAAAGGCCTACCGCTTCATGTGCTGTCAGGGTGGTCAGATGATCTGCCTGTGATTGCGCTTCATCAGATTGCACATAGGGTTTGGCATCTGCCAGATGAGGCGACCAATGGGCAGAGGTCGAGAAATAGACCACATCACCTGTCAATAAGTCATTTGCCGTTATGACAAAAAAGGCAGGGTTTTGTTTGCCTCTGAAGGGGTTAAACTGACGTTTTGACATCTGTCGCTACCTCTGAGGCATCGTGAATATTCAGGGAATTGGCCTGTATGGCATGAGGGCGCAAACCAAGATACATAATCGCAGGACCTTTAATGTCTGATTGTGCGATATCCCGCGACAGATTATCCAGCGTGGTCACAAGCCACCTTTCATTGGTGCGTGAAATATTCTCTGCCACCGTCACATAAGTCTCTGACGGGGCGCCATGCATTAACAGCCGCCCTGCCAGATAGCTGCTTGCCCCGATGGCCATATAAATGGCGGCGGTGAATTGGGCGCTTGCCAAGCCTTTGGCCATTTCACGCCAATCATAATCAGCAAACCCATTCACATCATGGCCGGTCAGAATCCTTGTGCCTGAATTGCGGCCACGCCTTGTCAATGAGGCGGACATTACAGACGCTCCGGCAGCGGCGCTTGTCAGACCTGCGGCAACCTGAAAAGGAATATCATGTTCACAAAGCGCTGCGATTTCTTCATCCAAACGGCCATAGATTGTGGCATCTCCGGATTTCAGACGTATGACCTTATGCCCTGCTTTGGCTTTCTCAATCATCAGGGAATGAATATCTTCTTGACGCCATGATGCGCCATAGGCTGATTTGCCAACCTCTATGACCTCTGCCTCTCTGCGGCAAAGCTCTAACACCTCAGCAGAGACAAGCCTGTCATGCAATATCACATCACCATCATGAAGAAGACGGCGGGCCTGCATGGTTAGCAAATCAGGGTCACCCGGGCCGGCACTTACAAACCAGAGGGTCTGTTGTGGCGCCTTTTCTTGATTTTTGAATTCTGCCATTAAGGATTTGGCATATTTTGTGACAGCTTGCGTGGTATTGGCAGATGGCGGGTGCGAAAAATATCGTTTCCAAAAAACACGCCTTTGTGCCGGTGTCAGCGTCTTTGATACCATCTCGCGCATCTTGCCTGCATATTGTGCAATCAAACCAAGTGACTGAGGCAGGCGTTCTTCAAATTCCTGTTTGAGAAGCCGTGCCAAAACAGGCGCGGTGCCTTCTGTACCAAGGGCAATGGTGACAGGCGATCTGTCAATGATGGCAGGCGTTGTAAAGCTGCTATGTTTGAGGTCATCAATCACGCAATAAGGCACAGATGTTTTTGATAATAAGGATAACAGAGACGTGTCAGCTTCTGTGAGATAGACAAATGCCAATGGCGCGTGCGCCTCATCATCTATGTCAGAGGCACAAAAGAGGCGCTCATATCTGGTAAAGCGGTCTTTGTTCTCTTCTAAATAGTGCGCGTAAGATGGCTCTGGCTTATCAGCATAGATTTCAATGATAGCGTTTGATTTTGCCAACAGGCGCGCTTTGGCAATGGCGTCATCATCATTGCCGATAACGGCCACCCGCCTGTTATCCACTTTTAGAAATAAAGGAAAATGCCTCATTAACACCCTCTCCTGTCCAAGGAAGGGGAGTGTCTTTGAAGAATTTTCATATCTCAACAGGGAATTTACGCCTAGAGACAAATATTTCACAATGCCAGTCAGTGACAGGCAAAAATTATCAATTTTCGTCCCTGTGAGAGGAAATCATTTATAAAAAAACGCGCCTTACCACTTGTGCAAGGCGCGTTTTGATTATGTCGAATAAGCTCTGGTAAGCTTTGTGTTGCTTATGCGCCTTGTTGCGGGCGCATATCTGATTTGCTGATACCAGCCACAGCAACCGGCTTTTTCATTGCATCACGGCGGAAAGGCTCACCCAATTCCTGATTCAACAACACCTCGATAAAGGTGGTTGTTTTATCATTCATCTGGGCATCAACCGCTGCTGCAAGAGCATCTTCAAGCTCAGCCATAGAAGAGACCTGAACACCTTTGACGCCGCATGCTTCGGCAATGCCGGCATATTTCACATCTGTATCAAGCTCTGTGCCAACAAAATTATCATCAAACCACAAAGTTGTGTTGCGCTTTTCTGCGCCCCACTGATAGTTACGGAAGATGATCATCGTGATTGGCGGCCATTCATTACGACCAATGGCTGTCATCTCATTCATTGAGATACCGAATGCGCCATCACCGGCAAAGCCAACGACCGGCACATCAGGGCGACCAATTTTAGCACCCATAATCGCAGGCAGGCCATAACCGCACGGGCCAAATAGGCCAGGTGCCAGATATTTACGGCCAGCTTCGAAAGTTGGGTAAGCATTACCAATCGCACAGTTATTGCCAATATCTGATGAGATGATGGCTTCTTTTGGCAAGGCTGAGGTAATCGCGCGCCATGCCATACGAGGTGACATTTTGCCTGGCTCTCTGCTACGGGCGCGTTCATTCCATGTTGTGCCAGGATCATCATCTTCATGATCTAAAGATGTCAATTCTTGTGCCCATGATGATTTTGTCTGAGCAATCATAGATTTGCGTTCTGCTCTGCCTGCATCACCTGCTGCATCACCTAGCTTTTCCAGAAGTGAGTCAGCCACTTTTTTCGCATCGCCAACAATACCAACTGTGACAGGCTTTGTCAGGCCAATGCGATCAGGGTTGATATCAACCTGAATGATTTTGGCATCTTTTGGCCAGTAATCAATACCGTAACCTGGTAGGGTCGAGAACGGATTTAGTCTGGTACCTAATGCCAATACAACGTCAGCTTTGGAAATAAGTTCCATGCCCGCTTTTGAGCCGTTATAGCCAAGAGGGCCGGCAAATAAAGGATGTGAGCCGGGGAATGCATCATTATGCTGATAACCACAACAAACAGGGGCATCCAAACGCTCTGCCAGTTTCATAGAGGCTTCGATAGCGCCGCCAATCACGACCCCTGCCCCATTTAGCAATACAGGGAATTTGGCGTTTGACAACATGTCAGCTGCCTGCTGAAGCGCATCTTCACCGCCGCCCGGGCGCTCAAATTCAACAATAGCAGGTAATTCAATATCAATGACTTGTGTCCAGAAATCACGAGGCACGTTAATCTGCGCCGGTGCTGAGGCACGCTTTGCCTGCAAAATCACGCGGTTCAGCACTTCAGCGATACGAGAGGCATCACGCACCTCTTCCTGATAAGCGACCATATCTTTGAACAACGCCATCTGTTCAACTTCCTGAAAGCCACCCTGACCAATGGTTTTATTGGCAGCCTGCGGTGTCACCAAAAGCAATGGGGTATGGTTCCAGTAAGCTGTCTTTACCGGTGTCACAAAATTAGTGATACCAGGGCCGTTCTGTGCAACCATCATTGACATTTTGCCAGAGGCACGTGTGAAACCATCAGCCATCATGCCTGCGTTACATTCATGGGCAGCATCCCAAAAGGTAATGCCTGCCTGTGGGAACAAATCCGAAATCGGCATCATCGCAGACCCAATAATCCCAAATGCATGCTCAATACCGTGCATTTGCAATACTTTTACAAAAGCTTCTTCTGTTGTCATCTTCATGGAAATATCCCTCCCACATGAAATAAAGGTTTACCACCACAAAAGGCGCCCCATCTTGTACAGGCCGTTTGTGGTGACTAGATACGCATAATATTGGCACTAAAATTGCCTTATGCGTAAGCGTAATAATAGAACCAGTTGTGTCAATATTTAATACCAGAGAGATGGTTTTTTGAAGGAACGACATCGTCTGGTGCCTGAACAACCGCTAGACGTCTATGAGAAGTTTCCATAAAATAGCGACCAATGGGATGGCGGCTGGGATGGCGGCCCTCGCGCCGGTAAGGATAAAGAGATAGGCAATTTAAGATGACTGATCGTAAAGCGTTTGAGAGATGGCATGCACAAATCGCAAAAGAACTGCGCCTGCCATCAGCAGATTCTGATGAGGTGCCGGTAAAGCAGACATTGGAAAATATCCCTATAAAGCCTGTCTATACACAAGATGATATAGATGGGTTAGCGCATATGGGCAATCTGCCGGGTCAGGCGCCTTATACAAGGGGGCCACGTGCCTCTATGTATGTCGGCAGGCCGTGGACCATCCGCCAATATGCCGGATTTTCAACAGCGCGTGAGTCAAATGCCTTTTACCGCAATGCCCTTGCGGCGGGCCAAAAGGGGCTGTCTGTGGCTTTTGATCTGGCAACCCATCGCGGCTATGATTCAGATCATGACCGTGTTGTTGGTGATGTTGGCAAAGCGGGCGTTGCCATTGATACAGTCGAAGATATGAAGATCTTATTTGATCAGATACCGCTTGATCACATGTCTGTGTCAATGACCATGAATGGGGCGGTGCTGCCTATTCTGGCAGGCTTTATCGTGGCAGGTGAAGAACAAGGTGTGGATAAAGCCAAACTGTCTGGCACGATTCAAAATGACATCTTAAAAGAATTTATGGTGCGCAATACTTATATTTATCCGCCTGAGCCATCTATGAAGATTGTCTCTGATATTATCAGCTATACGGCCGCGCATATGCCAAAATTTAATTCTATTTCTATTTCCGGCTATCATATGCAAGAAGCAGGCGCCAATAATGTGCAGGAGCTTGCCTTTACGCTGGCAGATGGGATCGAATATGTGCGCACTGCCTGTCAAAATGGCATGAATGTCGATGATTTTGCCCCTAGGCTGTCTTTCTTTTTTGCGATTGGTATGAATTTCTTTATGGAAGCTGCCAAATTGCGGGCAGCGCGCACCTTGTGGGCGCAATGGATGACCAAATTATTTGACCCTCAAGATAGCAGATCTTTGATGTTGCGCACTCATTGCCAGACCTCTGGTGCATCTTTGCAGGAACAAGACCCTTATAATAATATCATTCGCACAACCATCGAAGCGATGGCTGCGGTGATGGGCGGCACGCAATCTTTGCATACCAATTCATTTGATGAGGCCATTGCCCTGCCAACAAAGACCTCATCACGTATTGCCAGAAACACACAGCTTATCCTGCAACATGAGGCAGGTGTGACTGATACGGTTGACCCACTTGCAGGCTCTTATTATGTCGAGCATCTGACAGACAGCCTTATTCAGCAAGCCAATGCGCTGATCGAGACTATCGAAGAGATGGGCGGTATGACAAAGGCTGTACAATCGGGCTTCCCCAAAGCTGAGATTGAAAAAGTGGCAGCCATAAGACAGGCTGAGATTGATAATGGCGCACAAGTCATTGTTGGCGTGAACCGCTATCAGCCCGAAGAGGCCACTGAAATTGATGTTCTTGAAATTGATAATCAGGCAGTCAGAGACGAGCAAATCGCAAGGCTTGCGCAGATTAAAGCAGAGCGTGATGAAGAGAGGCTTAGCGCTGCTCTGTCAGCGCTAAAGCAGGGGGCTGAGACAGGCACAGATAATCTGTTGGCTTTATCGGTTGAGGCTATGCGCGCAAGAGCCACTGTTGGTGAAGTATCACAGGCGCTTGGCGAGGTGTTTGAGCGTTATGAGGCACGTCCTGAATTGGTGACAGGTGTTTATCAAAAGGCCTATGGCGAAGAGGCAGAGATTTTTCAGGATATTGAGGCATGCCTTGGCAAATTCAAAGCCATCACAAATGAGGCCCCGCGCCTTTATATGGCCAAATTGGGTCAGGATGGTCATGACAGAGGCGCGAAGGTCATTGCCTCTGCCTTTCATGATATGGGCATGAATGTTCATGTCGGACAGCTATTTGAGAGCCCCGAAGAGGCAGCGACCAGCGCCATTTCGCAAGGTGCGCATATGATTGGCATTTCAACTCTGGCAGCCGGCCATAAGACATTGATCCCGCAACTGATTGACCATCTGAAAGCGAAAGGCGCTGAGGATATTATGGTCATTTGCGGCGGTGTGATCCCTGAAAAAGACTATGATTTTTTATATCAGGCAGGCGTCAAAGCCATTTTTGGCCCCGGCACAAATATCACCAAAGCAGCGCTTGAGACGGTGGAGGCGGCCCATGAGCAGATGAGCCGCATGCATAATTACCGCATGGCACGCCTTCATAAACAGTCCTAGAGTGAGAGTCCTAAGGTATCGTGCCTTAAAGTGACAAGCCTCTTGTCATCAGTCTTGTCATGCGTTGGCTGAAGGCGGCGACATCCTGAGGTGGTTTGCCTTCAAGGATCAAGGATTGCTCAAACATCATAAAAGAGGCATCTGTTACAAGATCATTTTGGCCCCCGTCAGCCAATAATCTGGTCAGCGCCTTCACAAGGTCATGTTTGGCATTGATTTCCAGAATACGCGGCTGTTCTGTGAAGTTCGGATCATGTGCCTTCATCAGCCTTTGCATCTGAATATCCATGCCCCCTTCATCAGCGACCAGACATGCCGGGCTGTCTGTCAGGGTCTTTGATAATCTGATATCAGCGACTGAAGTGCCTAGCGCCTGCTTCATGGCTTCGATTAAGGCATCTGTATCTGGTGCATCTTCGTTATCATCAGACGTCTCTTCGGCATCAAATTTATCAATATCAACATTGCCCTTGGTGATTGAGACAAAGGATTTGCCGTCAAACTCTGAGATAAGAGGCAACCAGAATTCATCAACCGGATCTGTGAGATATAAGACCTCAATGCCTCTTGCTTTGAATCCTTCGATATGCGGGCTCATTTCTGCCTGCGTGATGGTATCAGAAGACAGATAATAGATCTCATCTTGCCCGTCTTTCATGCGGGAGACGTAATCAGCCAAACCGGTGAGTGCCTCACTTGTGCTTGAGCGGAACCGTGAAATGGCAAGCAGCTTTTCCCGGTTATCCTGATCTTCATACATCCCCTCTTTGAGCACAACACCAAATTGAGACCACAGAGCGTCATAGTCATCTGGCTTTTTATCATGCATTTTCTTGAGTTCATTCAAGATACGGCGCACAACTGCCTTGCCGATTTTATCCAGTGTTTTGTTATGCTGAAGCAATTCACGGCTGACATTCAGATCAATATCAGCGGTATCAACAATCCCGCGGACAAAGCGCAGCCAAGCCGGTATCAAGGCATCACAATCATCTGTGATAAACACACGGTTGATATATAGTTTCACCTTTGGTTTACGGGCAGGATCAAATAAATCATAAGGGCGCATTTGCGGAATACATAACAAATTGGTAAAGCTGACCGCGCCTTCTGAGACATTATGCAAGGTCAAAAGAGGTGTCCCGTAGCCTGCCCCCATATCTGAGAAAAACGAATCATACTCATCTTGTGAGATGTCTGATTTCGGACGTGTCCACAGCGCTGAGCCAGAATTTAACTGGGTTGCCTCATCACCATCGTGAAATGATACAGGATAGCTTATGTGATCTGCATAGGTCTTAATGATGTGCCCAAGGCGGATTTGTTCCAAAAATTCTTTGGCATCTTTTTTCAGCGTCAGATGAATAATGGTGCCATGTTCATCTTTGCTCGCCTCTTCAATGCTGTAGCCGGAACGCCCGTCAGAAGACCATAAATAGGCCTGTGATGTGCCTGCTTTTTTGGTAAGCACTTCTACTTTATCTGCCACCATGAAGGCAGAATAAAAGCCAACGCCAAACTGGCCAATCAAGGCGACATCCTTTGCCTTATCATCTGATTTTGCCTGACCAAGGGCTTCGATAAATGACTTTGTCCCTGAACGGGCAATGGTGCCAAGGCTCTGTGTCAATTCATCTTTATCCATCCCAATCCCATTATCAGAGATGGTAAGCTGTTTTAGTTTCTTATCACTGCTAAGCGTGATAGCGTAATCACCGCCAAGATCAGAGAGCGCCTTATCACTCATGGATAAATAGCGTAATTTATCAATCGCATCAGAGCTGTTTGATATCAATTCACGCAAAAAGATCTCTTTATTGGAATATAAAGAATGGATCACAATATCCAGAATTTTACCGGTATCTGCTTCGAACTGATAAGAAGACATAAGTGTTCCCTTTCATCTTTGCTACATGTTTTTTTGCAGGGCGCCATGGCCCGATTTTCGTGGTCTTATCAAAACCATCATGCTTTGCTTTTTTTCATTCTTTCGGTCATATAAGAAGCACTCAGGCCACCTTCAAGAGGTGTGCAGGTGACCTGTTTCAAAAAATTTATCAGGCCTGTCAGGGCCGGTTGCTTTTTGTTACAGATAACCAAACATCTATCAATCAGGGATAAGCAAATCAGTATCATGCCATCATCTATTGTCTTATCACACAAAAAACCATCTGTTTATTTGTTAGGCTCGCTTGTCTCAGTGCCCACCATGTCAATGACTCTGATTGCGCCTGCGGTGCCGGCTGTCAGAAGCGAATTTGCCATTTCTTATGCCGAAGCACAGCTTATCATCACCGTCTTTTTAGGCGCTATGGCGCTCGGGCTGTTATTTGTTGGCTTATTATCAGACAGATTTGGCAGGCGGCCTGTCTTTGTAACGGGATGTGCGTTGTTTTTTGCCGCCTCTGTCGCAGGATATATGGCGCCCTCTTCTGTGATGGTGATTTTCGTGCGCGCTATGCAGGGGCTGAGTGCGGCGGCGCTTATGACCACAGGCAGAACCATCGTCAATGATATTTATCATGCGCATGAGGCATCCAAAGCCTTGTCATCGATTACGGCCGTGCAGTCAATTGTGCCAATTATCTCGCTTGCTATAGGTGGTTTGATTGTGGATCTGTTCGGATGGCGCGCCACCTTTTTTGTGATGAGTCTTGTCTCTGGCATTGTGTTGGTGCAAAGCGTGCTTTTGATCATAGAGACCAATCAAAATAAGCTGCCTTTGTTAAAATTATCCGGCTTGGCTGAGGCATTTGGCACGGTGATATCATCCACAAGATGGCAGCTTTATTCTTTATGTGCCGGCCTTCAGGTTGGCATGTTTTATTCCATGAATGGCTATATGCCCTATCATTTTGGACGATTAGGGGCGAGCCTTAGTGAATTTGGCTTTTATTATGCCACTATTTCATTTGGCTATATGACAGGCAATTTGGTCAATCGTCATATGGGCGCAAAAATGTCTCTTGGGCAATGGGTCTATGTGGGATCATGGCTGACTTTTGCTATGCTTGTCTTGATCTGGCTTTTTGATGAATTTTGGATGTTATCACCGCCTCTTTTGTCTTTTTTATTGAGTGTGATTGGCTTTGCCCACGGGCTTTTGGTGGCAAATGCGATTATCAGCTCATTACAAAATACGGGGCGTCACGCCGGAAGCGCAACAGGCATAGGAAGTGCTACTCATATGGTGATAGGCGCTATCGCCGGCTCTGTTATCATCCAGTTAGGCGGCGCTGAGATCTTTTGGATTTGCCTGCTTGTCAATGGCATTATGGCAGTCATATCTATCTGGGCGGCAGGACGCGCTTTGCGCCTTGCAAGCTAAAAGCGCTCAAAAATAATGGCAGGGCTTGTCATTGCCAAAATGCCTCTTATCTCATAATATATGCGAGACTGACGGTGTTTATTCATAAGGTTTGTGATGTCAAAAGAAGTGAAACAAATCAGAGCCCTTCGTAAAGGCGGTAGCCAAAAACTGACAAAATTACGCTCAGAGCTTACCGAAATGGCCTGGGAATTAACTGAGAAAAATCAGGGGCTTGGTGATAAAAATATTGCACAAACTCTGGTGCTAATTGACAAAAGCCTTGTTGAAATTGAAAAGGCGTTGTCTCAGTTAAACTCGATTTGGCTTGTTGACCGCCATGTTGCAAAGGTCAAAGGCGAGAGCTTGCATAATTATAAATTCTGAACAACGACACGTCTCACAGAGTCTTGCCGCTTAGTGCCTTTAGATGACAGTGCACTGAGGCGCTGAGCGCGTCCAGAACATAGCCACCTTCAAGCAATGAGATAAGACGGCCTTCAGCTGTTTTTTGTGCCAGTTCCATAAAGCGGCTGGTCAATTCATAAAAATCAGATGATTGCATCTCGATATTGGCAAGAGGATCATCATGATGAGCATCAAAGCCTGCTGAGATGATGATAAGCTCGGGCGCAGCTGATTCAAGCGCGTTCAATAGCGGGTGCCAGCCATCTATGACATCAGAGCCTGTCATGCCAGCAGATAAGGGCTGATTGAGGATATTGCCCTGCCCTGTCTCAAGGTGGTGTCCTGTGCCGGGAAAGAGTGGCATTTCATGCGTTGAGGCATAAATACAATCCTGACGGTCCCAGAAGGCTGCTTGTGTTCCATTGCCATGATGAACATCAAAATCAAGAACAGCGACCTTGTGAATACCATAATGATTTTGCGCATGACGCGCGGCGATAGCGGCATTTGAAAAAAAGCAAAACCCCATGGCTTTATCAGGCTCTGCATGATGACCTGGCGGGCGCATAGCCACAAAAGAGGCTTGAGCGCGTCCTGTCATGACATCATCTACCGCAGAGCAGGCAGCACCGGCAGCGCGTCTGGCGGCGTCAAGTGAATGGGCTGACAGGTAGGTATCACCATCAATGGAACGCAGCCCCTCAGACGGAACAGAGGCAAACAGGGCGTCAAGATAGCTGTTATCATGGACAAGTTGCAATTGTGCCATAGACGCAAGGGGGGCTGACTTTTTTGCAAGGTCGGCGAAATCATCATTAATCATCTCCATGACAGAGATAATCCGCTCCGGTCGCTCCGGATGGCCGACCGGCACCTTATGTTCCATGCTTTGGTCATGATGATAAATCGTAATCATCAAAAATTGTCCTTGCTTCGTCTTATGGCACTGAAGACCTCTTCATCAGAGGCACCGATAAGGCCCAAATGCGCCTTTATGGCCTCATCATCAGCGCGCAAAAAAGGATTGGTTGCCAATTCATCTGCCAGTGTTGACGGCACAGTGGGCAAATCAGATCGGCGCGCATTTTGAATGGCATGAATGCGTTCTTTAAGCGCCTGATTATCCGGGTCAATGGTGATGGCAAAAGCCGCATTTGATAAGCCATATTCATGCGCAGAATAAATCACTGTCTTTTCTGGCAAGCCTGATAATTTGGATAAGGAGTTCCACATCATCGGCCCGTCACCTTCGAACAGGCGACCGCAGCCAAGCACAAATAAACTATCCCCGCTAAAGAGCATATCAGCACCAGGGCAATAATAATTTGTCATATCAAGCGTGTGGCCTGGCGTGGTGATCACCTTTATGGCATGGCTTCCAATTGAGAATTCATCCCCATCTGATACAGGTTTATCAATCAGCGCGGCAATTGGTTGTTTTGTATCACAAGGGCCATAAACCTCTGCCCCGGTGGCTTTTTTCAGGACTGCTAGACCATCTGTGTGGTCCCAATGATGATGCGTGATGAGAATATGGCTTAGCTGATAGCCTGTCTTATCAAGGGCAGACAGATAGCTGTCAGAGCAACCTGCATCAATTGCCGCTGTCTGGCCTGTGGCAGGGTCATGAAGCAGATAGCCGTAATTATCTTCATGATAGGCAAATTGATGACAGATAACAGAGGCCATCCCTACCATGTCCCTTCATTTGGCATAGAGGCCCATGGTTCTTGCTGAGGCAGTGGGCCGTCTTCCTGAATAAGTTCAACAGACACATTATCAGGTGATTTCACAAATGCCATATGACCATCACGAGGCGGTCTGTTAATGGTGACCCCTTTATCCATCAATTCACGACATTTTGCATAAATATCTGACACACGATAAGCAAGATGACCCCATGATCTGCCTGTCTCATAAACTTCATCAGAATCCCAATTATAGGTTAATTCAAGCTCAGGCGCGTTGGTCTGACGGGCTGTGTTTTCATCCTGCGGGGCAGCCAGAAAAATAAGCGTGAATTTGCCTGCTTCATTATCATGACGCCTTGTTTCAACAAGCCCCATTTTATGAACCCAAAAATCAAGCGATTCTTCAATATCTGTAATCCTGATCATGGTATGAACAAAGCGCATAAGGTCACCCTCCTTTTATATGGTTGTGAGCTGACATCTCATCAAAAACTGGACAGAGATATCTTTTTCTTGCCACTATAGCGTGTTGAGAGGCTTATGTATCGGTTTTGTTTTACTACCTTCCATCATGCAAAAGGTCACAGGATAATGGAACAGCGATCTTCTTATCATTTTGAAAAAGTTGAGGCAGGGCATTTTGATGACTTATGTCTGTTGCGTCACAAATTATGGCCGCAAGACACACAGCAAGAACATCTGGCAGAGATATCAGCGCTTTATAATGAAATGCCTTATTGCGCCTTTGTCTGTTATGATGGCAAGGTGCCGGTTGCCTTTGCTGAGGTAAGCTTGCGTCATTATGTGAATGGTTGTTTATATCGGCCTGTGGCGTTTCTCGAAGGTATTTTTGTTGACCCTGCCTATCAGAGGCAGTCTCTTGGTCTTCAGCTTGTGGAACTGTGCGAGGCATGGGCGCGTGAAAAAGATGTGCAGGAACTTGGCGCAGATGCGTATCTTGAAAATCTGTCCTCTCAGCAGGCCCATAAAAGCTGGGGGTTTCAGATGACAG
This sequence comes from Puniceispirillaceae bacterium (SeqCode), assembly GCA_049890215.1. Classification (GTDB taxonomy): domain Bacteria; phylum Pseudomonadota; class Alphaproteobacteria; order Puniceispirillales; family Puniceispirillaceae; genus UBA685. The sequence continues at coordinate 38,204 of JBMHBX010000036.1, forward strand.
AAAAAGTTGTGTATTTCCGCAAAAAGCTCTAGGCTAAAGGTTAGGTTTGCCTGTCGCAAGCTGTTCATTATGAAGTGATATCATGAACTGGTCCCGACCTATATCCCTTGAAGAAGCGCAACATCTGCCTGTTTGGCGCAGACCAGTTGCGTTGTTATTTGTCATGGCATTTGCCATGCCGCTTGCCTTTGCGACATGGTCTGCTTTGTTGAATAATTTTGTGATTGAAGTCTCTTCTTTTACCGGCGTTGAAATAGGCTGGTTGCAGACTGTGCGCGAAATTCCGGGGTTTATGGCCGTTACTGTTCTGCTTGTCATGCTGGTGATGAAAGAACAGCGCCTAGCGCTTTTATCGCTTGTCATGCTAGGCGGGGCAACGATTGTGACATCCAATTTCCCAAGCTTTTATGGCTTGCTGATCACCACCTTTATCGGGTCAGTTGGTTTTCATTATTTTGAGACAGTGAACCAGTCTTTGCAGCTTCAGTGGCTTGATAAAGACAAAGCGCCACAAACATTAGGGTGGCTTGTTGCTTGTGGATCTGCGGCATCTTTGGTGGCTTTTGGCCTTATCACTTTGTTTTGGCAAAGCTTTTCTTTGTCTTATTTCTTTGTCTATGCCGCAGGTGGCGGCGCGTGCGTCTTCTTAGCGCTTTATGCCATGATAGGGTTTCCGCAATTTCAATCACGTTATAAGCAAAGAAAAACATTATTATTGCGCCGGCGTTACTGGCTTTATTATGCACTGCAATTCATGGCAGGGGCACGGCGCCAGATCTTTTTGGTGTTTGCCGCCTTTATGATGGTAGAGAAATTTGGCTATGATGTGCATCATCTGACCTTTTTATTTCTGGTCAATTACCTTGCCAATATGATCTTTGCCCCTCTTATGGGACGATTTGTGCATAAGTTAGGTGAGCGATTTGCCCTTATGTTTGAATATGCCGGTCTGACAGTGTTATTTCTGCTTTATGGCGGGATTTATTATTTTGACTGGGGCGCATGGCTTGCCGCTTTGCTTTATGTGATTGATCATTTACTTTTTGCGCTTGCCTTTGCGTTAAAAACCTATTTTCAGAAAATCGCTGATCCTGAAGATATCGCGCCAACAGCGGCGGTGGCCTTTACGATCAATCATATCGCGGCAGTGTTCTTGCCGGCTTCGCTTGGTTATTTGTGGATCGTGGCACCTGACGGGGTCTATATTCTGGCAGCGTCTATGGCCTTTATCTCATTAGGGCTTGCCTGTTTGATACCGCGCAGACCTGAGCCCGGCCAAGAGACGATATTTGCGTATCGCCGCTATCAGTTACAAAATAGCTAAGAAATTTACCAGCTCGCAACGGTGCGTTTTATCAGATAGCAAACTGTCATCAAGCTGATATTTGGCGATAAGGCGATGATAGTCTTGTGTTGTTACTTGCGGATTATCCAACAGGTGAAAGTCAGCCATGATGTCATCAAGATCAGCATTCACAGATAAGCGGTCTGCAAATCTTTTGGCATCAGCAAAGCTTTTGACATCATTGCGTGCCATATAGTCTGCAATATCCGAAAAGCGCAATTCCGGGTGATATTGCACGCCCCAAAAACGCACCTCGTCTGTCTCATAAATAACGGCCTGATGGTCACTGTGATCATTCGCGCTTAAGGTGATGGCACCTTTCGGCAGGCGGGCAACTTCATCACGGTGCATGCATCTGGCATGAAATCTGTCCGGCTTTGTATGATAAAGAGGATGCGTTTTGCCAGTCTCGTTGATTGTAATATGGCGCGCTATGGCAAATTCGGTTTCAACAGGGTTCGCACGATTTGCGCCACCAAGAACTGTAACAGCAAGCTGTAAGCCATAGCATGAGCCAAAAACTGGTTTCTTTGAGCCAAGGGCAAGGGCCATGATCCGGCGCGCCGGCTCGGCCTCTTTGTCATCTGCTGACCAGGCATTGGCTGAGCCTGTAAAGATAACGGCATCACATTCATCAAATAGGCTGTCATGATAAATATGATCAGAAAAATGCGGCCTGATGATGGTAAATTGCAAATCTGACTTTATGTCTGACAAGCAGGCAGCAAAGCTTTCTGCGGCGCCAAAACAAGCGCCTTTTTCCTGTCTTACCAATCCTGCGTGATTGCCTTCGATGATGGCAATGGTCTTTGTCATGCCGGTATCCTTATTGGGGGATCTATATTTGCTTATTGTTAGATCTCATTTGTGCCGATCTGTTCTTTGCGCTTTGCGACAAAATCGGTGAGTTCGTCTTTGATATCCTCTGCTAAGGCAGGTGCTTCATAAGAGGCAAGCATTTGTTGCCATATGTCAGTCGCTCTGTGAGTTGCGTTTTTGGCACCTGCTTCCTGCCAGGCTTCATAATTGGTCCAGTCAGATAAGACAGGCTCATAAAAAGCGGTTTGATAGCGCGACATGGTATGAGAGGCACCAAAAAAGTGACCGCCGGGTGAAACTTCATCATGAGCTGAGAGGCCAAAATCATCATCACTGAAGGTCAGAGGCGCAAGCATTTTTGTTGCTGCTTGAAGCATTTCGCAATCAATGATGAGTTTTTCATATGAGGCCACAAGCCCGCCTTCCTGCCAGCCTGCGGCATGATAAATCATATTGCCATGACCATGAATAGCGCCCCATAACGCCATTTGAGTCTCCCATACCGCCTGTGCATCAGCAGATGTAGAGGCAGAACAGGCAGAGGTGCGATATGGCAAGTTATAAAGGCGCGACAACTGGCCGCCTGCCATATTGGCAAGGCTGTTTTCAGGAGTGCCAAAGGCAGGTGCGCCTGATTTCATATCGACATTTGAGGTAAAGCCGCCATAAACCACAGGCGCGCCTTTGCGCACAATCTGGGTCAGAGAAATGGCAAATAAGGCTTCGGCATGTTGCTGGGTGAGCGCGCCTGCCAAAGTGGCAGGTGTCATCGCGCCCATTAATGTAAAAGGTGTGACAACAATCGGCTGGCCAATGGTTGCCAGAGCTATCAGAGCAGATGACATTTCAGTATCAAATTTGCGCGGGCTGTTGATAGAAATATTCGTCATCACAGCCGGAGATTGCGCCAGATCTTCAAGCTCACACCGCCTTGCTATGGCCATCATTCTGGCAGTATCCATGACACGCGTCTCGCCAATTGACATAGATAAAAACGGTTTATCGGTGAGTTTGAAATTAGCCAGATTTGTATCAAGGTGGCGCGTATTTACAGGCAAATCAGACGGGCTTAAGGTCTGATTTCCGAAAAAATGAATCACGTTAAAAGACTGTCCCAATTTGATAAAATTTTGATAATCCGCAAAATTGCCGGGGCGCCTGCCATCTATTTCATCATGAACATTTGGCGGTCCTGAGACCATGCCAAAATTTATATGATTGCCGCCTATGGTGATTTTCTGTGCTTCATTATAGCTGTGAAGCGTAAAAGAAGATGGCGCTGTTTTTATCAGGCTTTCCACCAGAGCCCTGTCTAGCCTGACAATCGCGTTTGAGTCATTTACATCAGCGCCGGCCTGCCGGTAGAGATGACGCGCATGAGGACACATCACCTCTATGCCATAATCAGATAAAAGCTGTTTTGATTTCAGATCTATGAGCTCTATCTGATCCGCGCTTAAAGGGCAGACGGGCGGCCACAGATTTTGAACAGAGCTTTTGGGTAGTTGAGCTATCGCAGGCGCATTGCCTTTGGCGACAGACGCTCTTTTTCTATTTCGTCTAACCATATCACTTATCGTTTGATTTTGGGCCACTGACGGGGTTGTTTTTGCCCCTGTTCATCAGACTTGAGCGTTTATGATTCTGTTGGACCGCCTGCGTCTTTCCATGCTGAAAATCCGCCAATATTATAGACAGATGAATATCCCATTTCTGTCAGGGTCTGCCCTGTGAGAGCGGCCATGCCACCTGCGGCGCACACCACAAGGATCTCTTTATCTTTTTGCAAGGCAGGATTATGAAAATCAGTTGTCTCATCAGCGGCAAATTCAATGAAACCGCGCGGAATACGAAGCGCGCCTTTGATTGTGCCTGTCCCGTCAATATCCTTGCCATCACGCACATCAATGATCACAACATTATCAGCGCCATGCTTTGCAATGGCCTCTTGTGGTGACAGGCGCGGGACGATTTTGTTGGCTTCTTCCAGTGAGCCCATAGCTGTTTTTGTCATGAGTTTTATCCTTTATCACTTTGCAGGTATCAGTTTGCAGGTATTAGTTTGCAGGTCGCCCGTAACAAAAATGCGCCAGGTGCGGCAGGTCATGTTACGTGCTTTAATCTATCACAATGAGGGAATTTGACCTGTTGTCAATGATGGATTTTTTTATCACTGATGGTTTTTTCACGGGCTTTTTGTTTTTCACCTTTCGCAACCATAAAGGCTATGATAGCGATGTGATTTGTGGCACAAACAGGGGCTGTGACAGGTGTCACAATATCTTTTTTTGATTAACACAAAAGGGTTGCCAGACAATGACGTTACCAGATACACGCAAATTCTATATTAACGGGGCATTTACCTCATCAATAGACGGCTCTGATATCGAAGTGATGAACCCGTCAGACAATAAAGCGTGCGCCATTGTAACGCTTGGTGGCCCGCAAGACGGACAAGCCGCAATACAAGCCGCAAAAGAAGCTTTTGGTGACTGGTCACAATCATCTAAGGATGAGCGTGTTGCTTTGGTGAAACGCATTCTTCGCTGTTATCAGGCGCGTGCGGATGATCTGGCAGTGGCGATTTCCACAGAGATGGGGGCCCCCATTGATTATGCCACCAATGCACAAGTGACCGCCGGTAGCTGGCATATTGAAAATTTCCTTATGGCGATCGAAGATTTTGAATTTGTGCAAGCATTGGGAGATCATGCGCCTGAAGACAGAATTGCGTATGAGCCTGTGGGGGTTGTGGGGCTTATCACGCCGTGGAACTGGCCAATGAATCAGGTCACTCTGAAAGTCATTCCTGCTATTTTGGCAGGATGCACTATGGTCTTGAAGCCATCTGAAATTGCGCCCTTATCATCTCAGATCTTTGCAGAAATCATGCATGAGGCAGACACACCAAAAGGCGTCTTTAATATGGTGCATGGTGACGGTGCCGGTATTGGCACATTGTTATCTGGTCATCGGGATATTGACATGATCTCTTTCACCGGCTCAACAAGAGCGGGGCAAGCTATCTCGGAAAATGCGGCGAAAACATTAAAACGTGTTCATCTGGAGCTTGGCGGCAAAGGGGCAAATATCATCTTTGAGGACGCAGATCAAAAGGCTGTCAAACGAGGCGCGATACATTGTTTCAATAATGCCGGCCAGTCATGCAATGCACCAACCAGAATGCTGGTGGCACGCTCACGCTATGAAGAGGCGGTGGCAAGCGCTGTTAGTGTGGCAGAGATGATGCAACCTGACAAAGCTGATAAGAAAGGCCGCCATATCGGCCCTGTGGTCAGTGATATCCAATATGACAAAATCCAGAAACTGATCGAAACAGGTATCGCTGAAGGCGCAGAGCTTGTCGCAGGCGGAACAGGCAAGCCGGACGGTCTGGAAGATGGCTATTTTGTCAAGCCGACTATCTTTGCAGGCGTAACGAACGAGATGACTATAGCGCGCGAAGAAATTTTTGGGCCTGTGTTATCTATCCTGCCATTTGACAGTGAAGAAGAGGCTATCAAAATCGCCAATGATACCCCTTATGGGCTGACAAATTATATTCAGAGCCAGAACCCTGAGACCTGCCGAAGAGTGGCGCGCCAATTACGCTCTGGCATGGTTGAGATGAATGGCAAAGGCAGAGGACGCATGTCTCCTTTTGGTGGCATGAAAGCATCTGGAAATGGTCGTGAAGGTGGTATCTGGGGCATTGAAGATTTCATGGAAGTCAAAGCTATTTCGGGATGGGAATCATAAAAATGCCGATTATCAGAGTGGAAATGCTGCCCGGCAGAACTGTGGCACAAAAACGCACTCTTGTGGAAAGCCTGACTGAGGGGTTTTTGCAAAGCTGTGGTGGGCGCAAAGAGGCCATTCAGGTGATTATCACTGAAACAGAGGCTGATAATTGGGGCATCGGGGCAAAGTTATTAGCTGATAAGCACGAACCAGACACCTCAGAATAACAAGCTTAGAAATCCAAAACTGCCAATCGCGCCGCATAGGGCAATTGGCAGTTTTTTTGTGACAAATAATAAACAAATACCCACAATCAGACCCACCATGCGATGAGACAGGCTGGCTGTTGCCAAAAGACCGGTGGGGTTTATCATCAGCATCACCATCACAGAGCCAAGCAAGCTGTAGGCAAGCAAATTAATCAGCCGCATAAGAAGGCTGTCTGATCGCATTTGGCGATAGGTCAGCACGCCTGCGATACGCCATGAGGCGGTGGCAATAATGGCCGCTATGACCGCGGCCCATGGTGAGACAAGATCAGCCATCCTGTGCCTTCCTTTTATCCTCACGGAGTGTGACCATAAACGCCGCAAGTCCGCCTGCTATGCCTGCGATAAATAATGCCATTTCCTGTATGAAAGGAAATAAGGCAAGCGCAAACAAGCCGCCAAGAGCCACTGCCAGACGATTGCCGAACTGGCGCGCTGATAAGCCCAGTAAAATAAGATAAAGAGGCGTGATGTAGATAAGAACACGCAAATAAGGGGCAGGCATAATATCTGCGATATAATAGCCGATCGCGGTGCCTGTCAAAGACATGGTAAATAAGGTTGAGGCAAAACCGTAATAATATCTTTGCAGCTCTTCAGCACGATAATGCGGCGCAACATACCCTATCTGAACCCAGCTTGTAATCGCCATCAGATGAAAGGTGAGGATATGCTTCCATAAAGGGATTTTGAGCTGTTTGACATTCATAATATCACTGGCTGAGATAACCATAAGAAGCATACGCATATTGGCCATCGCCACAGCGCAAAAAATCAAAAATAGCCCGCTGCCGCCTGCCCACAGACCCACCATGGCAACCTGACCTGGCAAGCCCCAGACACCGCCAGTGCTTGCCATGACCATTGCAAAGCTAAAGCCAGCTTCGCGTGCCATAGAGGCAAACCCTAACATCGTAGACGACAAGGCAAGGCCCGGTAATTTGGCAGCATCCCATATGCCTTGTGAAAGACTGGACTTCATCTTGGCGCTTTGTTTATAACCGGTGGCATATTTAAGGGGACATCCTTTTGTCAGTGATGATGTGCGAAGGGCACCTGTCTTGCGGCCTTTTTCCTGAAATAAAAGCTAACTGATAATGGCGGGCTATGCTAGCATGTTTGCAAATGGGACAAGCGCGCAGCAAGCGCTTTGTCCGTCAGGCAACTCAAAGCCATGAACCACCACATAAGAGCAACAGCACGGAAACGCAATGTCACTGCTTCAGATAAAGAGCTTAGCAAAGAGTTATGATAATGGCTTTCAAGCCTTAAAATCAGTTGATTTAGAAGTGCGTGAAGGAGAGATTCTAGCGCTACTTGGGCCAAATGGTGCAGGCAAAACGTCTCTGATTTCAGCGACTTGCGGCTTGACGAAAATCACCTCCGGGACGATTACAGTTGGCGGCTATGATGTTGTCAGGCAGCCTATGCAGGCACGGCGCCAAATATCGCTTGTGCCTCAGGAAATTACCCTTGAGCCATTTGAAAAAGTTATCACAACCGTGCGGCTGTCACGCGGCTTATTTGGCCTGCCACCTGATGAGGCGCATATTGAAAAAGTCCTGCGCCGACTCTCTTTATGGGACAAAAAAGACACACGCAATATGGCGCTTTCCGGCGGGATGAAGCGGCGTGTGATGATTGCCAAAGCCCTTAGCCACAGCCCGAAGCTTTTGTTTTTAGATGAACCCTCAGCCGGTGTTGATGTTGAATTGCGCAATGATATGTGGCGGCTTGTTGAAGAATTAAAAGCAGAAGGGGTGACTATCATCCTGACCACTCATTATATTGAAGAGGCAGAAGAAGTCGCTGACAGGGTGGCTATTATTAATCATGGGGATATTCTGCTTGTCGAAGAAAAAACAGAATTGATGAAACGGCTCGGCAAAAAAGAGCTGATGATTGAATTGCATGAGATGGTTAGCGCTATTCCACAGACGCTTCGTGATTATGATCTGCGCCTGTCAGAAGATGGCTATCAGCTGATCTACACCTATGATGCCAAACAAGAACGCACAGGCATAACCACCTTGCTGACAAAAATTGGTGAGGCAGGCTTGCGGCTAAAAGATTTGCAAACACATACAAGTTCTTTAGAAGAGATTTTCGTCTCTTTAGTCCATGAGGACACACAATCATGAATATTCACGCTATCAGAACCATTTACCGCTTTGAGATGAACCGGACATTCCGGACGTTGGTGCAGTCGATTTTATCGCCTGTTTTGTCAACAAGCCTGTATTTCATCGTTTTTGGATCAGCGATTGGATCTCGCATTGAGACCATTGATGATGTTGCTTATGGCGCTTTTATCATCCCGGGCCTGATGATGTTATCTGTGCTGATGCAGTCTATTACAAATGGCTCTACAGGCATTTATTTTCCCAAATTTATTGGTACGATTTATGAGATTTTGTCTGCACCTGTGACCACCACCGAGATCATTATCGGCTATGTGGGGGCTGCGGCAACAAAAGCATTTGCTATTGGCTTGATCATTTTGGCGACTGCCACTTTATTTGTGGATTTTGAGATAGCCCATCCTGTGTGGATGGTGGTGTTTTTAGCTGTGACCTGTATCAGCTTTGCGCTGTTTGGATTTATTATCGGCATATTAGCGCGCAATTTTGAGCAATTGAATCTGGTGCCTATGCTTGTCATTACGCCATTGGTGTTTTTGGGCGGCAGTTTTTATTCTATCTCTATGTTGCCACCATTTTGGCAGACAGTGACGTTATTCAATCCTGTGGTTTATCTGATTTCAATGTTCAGATGGTCCTTTTTTGGTACAGCAGATGTGGATGTTGGCATTTCCATTACAGCCATTATTCTGTTTTTGGTTGTCAATGTGGTGATCATTCACCGTATTTTCGCAACAGGTTACCGGCTAAAGCAATAAAGATGACAACAGGTCATAAGTGAGGGGCCATGACAGATAATAAGGCGGGTGAAAGTCGCCAATGGCTTGGCCGCAAAACCGAGAGATGGGATATCATCACACCGCGCCAGACAGATAATCTGTCAGCGACTTTTGCCCCTTTTATCCCTGAGAGTGGTTTTTCAGAAGAATTATTGTGGCTTCTTGCGCCAGATAGCGAACCACAAGACGCGCTTGGCCCTGATGGGCATCCCAAATTAGGGCTCTATTTGCCAGATATGGGGTTTGAAAGGCGCATGTGGGCCGGTGGGCAGATATCCTTTTATGCCCCTGTGCCGGTGATGGAGACAATCACAAAAATATCTGAGATCGCAGCCATCACACCTAAAGAGGGCAAAAGTGGCAATATGGTCTTTGTGAGTGTCAAACATAGCTATCATGCAGGCGCCACACATATCGCAGATGAAATACAACAAATTGTCTATCGTCAGGCGGTGGCGCAGGCAGCTTATCAAGGCGGGGACAGATTGCCGGCCTATGACAGGCAAAGCCAATGGCAGATAAAGACCAACAGCACTTTGTTATTTCGGTATTCTGCGCTGACTTTTAATGGTCATCGTATTCATTATGACGCTGATTTTGCCAAAAACCATGAAGGTCATGAAGGGCTGATGCTGCATGGACCGATACAAGCAAGCTGGCTGATGATGCTTGCCAAGCAACATAGCGGTGAGAGCCTTGGGAAATTCACCTATCGGTCAGTCGCACCGTTTATTTGCGGCCAGACAGCCCATGTCACAATTGGGCAGACAGAGACTAAAATATCAGGCACAGTCCAAAATGAGACAGGTCAGATAACCATGACAGCGCAGATTGAGCTTCGTAAATGAGAGTGATACCTATTGCCCCTTTATTTGTACCAGCGCATAAAAGTGCGCTTGTCGCAAAGGCAGATAAAAGCGGAACAGATGCGATCTTCCTTGATTTAGAAGATTCTGTTGCGCCGCAGGAAAAAGACACTGCAAGAGGCAATCTTGCACAGGCTAAGGCAAGCAAGCCTGTTATGGTGCGCCTCAATGATGTCAGATCAGCGTTTTTTGCAGATGATTGCAATGCGCTAAGGCAAGCAGGTATCAGGCAGATTATCCTGCCAAAATGTGAAGGCGCTAACGATATCGAGATGATATGCCGCACCATAGCAGATGATATCAGTGTTCTTGGCATGATTGAGAGCATAAAAGGCCTTAACAAGCTTGATGACAGCCTGTCTCATCCTGCCTTGTCCGGGGTGATTTTCGGCAATCTTGATTTTGCTCTTGATGGCGGCATGAGACCAACAAAAACCGCCCTTTTATATGCACGATCTCAGATTGTGATGGCATGCTGTCTGCATGACCGCCCTGCCCCAATTGATGGTGTGACAGCTGATTTTTCAGATAGCGCTTTGCTTGCGTCTGATTTATCTCATTCAGTTGAAATGGGATTTGGCGGCAAATTATGTATTCATCCGGCACAAATAGCGCCCACCTTTGAGGCCTTTTTCCCAAGTGAGGCACAAATTGCCAGAGCCAAGGCCATCATGCAAGCGGTGGGTGATCACATGATAGGCCAGCTTGACGGTCAGATGCTTGATAAGCCTGTCATAGAGGCAGCGCGCCAGATAGTGGCACGCGCGCAAAAGCGGTCATAAGCTATGCAACAAAATGGTGATTTAGATGATATTCTTGTGGTGAGTCTGGAACAGGCGGTCGCTGCGCCTTATGCGTCCTGCAAATTAGCTGATGCAGGCGCGCGCGTGATTAAGATTGAGCGAAAAGAAGGTGATTTTGCCAGATTTTATGACGCAGATGTGGGCGGACAATCATCTTATTTTGTCTGGCTTAATCGCGGCAAAGAATCCTTAAGCCTTGATTTGAAACAGGCAGAAGATCTGGCCTTGCTGAGGCGTCTTATCAAAAAAGCTGATATTTTCATCCAAAATCTGGCACCGGGGGCAACAGAACGTCTTGGTATAGCCAGCCACATTTTACGTCAGCAAAATGAGAAGCTGATCACTTGTGATATTTCAGGCTATGGAAGCACAGGGGATTTGCGCGATATGAAAGCTTATGATCTGTTAGTGCAGGCTGAGACCGGATTATCCCTGATTACGGGCGGACAGAATGAGGCCGGGCGTGTGGGCGTGTCTGTTTGTGATATCGCGGCCGGTATGACTGCCCATCAGGCATTGTTGCAAGCTTTATATGGCAGAACAAAAACAGGGCGTGGCAGAGGCATTGAGGTCTCGTTATTTCATGCTTTGTCTGATTGGATGAATGTGCCCTATTTGCAAAATACTTATGGGGAAAAAGAGATTAAGCGCGCCGGTCTTCATCATATCTCGATTGCCCCTTATGGCGCCTATCATTGCCGTGATCAGCAACAAATCTTGATCTCTATCCAAAATGAGCGTGAGTGGCGCAGATTATGTGATGAGATCCTTGGTGACAGCGCGATAGCAGATGATCCGCGCTTTGAGTCAAATATTGCGCGCGTCAAACACAGACAAGCACTTGATAAAATCATCAATGATGTATTTTCCGCCTATCAAATAGACACATTATCAGCCAAATTATATCAGGCAAAGATCGCCTTTGGCAGATTGAATCATATGACAGATCTGGCGCATCATAAGCAAAGTGAATTTATCACTGTCACCACCTCAGACGGAGCGTTCAGGCTGTTAGCGCCTGGCGCCAAAATCATAGGTCAGGACCATCAGGGCGGCAGCGTGCCTGATATTGGCGCACATAACAAAGCAATTTGGGATGAGTTCAGCTGATAAAAAGGCTTGCCAATAAACCCTAAATAGGGGCAAGTGATGGGCCGATATGGCACCTTCTTTTGTATGTTATCCCTAAAAGGCAAATATGATGCTGCAAAACCCGTTATTTTTATATGCTATGGTGATCTTTAGCTGGTCAACAAGCTGGCTGCCTCTTAGCTGGCAGGCAAGCGCTGTTGTGCCGGAAGTAGGCGTTTTGCACCGCTTTATCATTGCAACACCTCTGATGGCGCTTCTTGCCTGGCGTGCCTCTCAGGGATTTCGTTTTGAGCTGAAATATCATATCGCCTTTATGGGCCTTGGATTATGCTTATTCAGCACAAATTTTACGTTATTTTATTATGGCTCTTTATATGTGGCCTCTGGTCTTTTGGCTGTTGCCTTTGCGACTGCCTCATTGATCAATATTCTGCTGACAGCGCTCAAAGAGGGCAAAGCGCCTCCTTTGCCGCAACTTATTGCGTCTGTTATTGGCCTGTCGGGTGTGGGGCTTGTGTTTTTACCAGAAGTGATGGCAAGCGGCGCAGGGTTTTCAGGCTTGCTGTTTTGTATCTTTGGCACCTTGTTTTTTTCAACAGGCAATGTGCTGTCATCAAGCCTGCAAAAGCGCCAGATACCAGTCCTGTCATCAAGCAGCTGGGGGATGTTTTACGGCGCTGTTGGCCTGTTATTATTCAGCTTGATAAGAGGTCATGATCTCAGCCCTGCTATGACGGCGCCTTATATTGGGGGGCTGTTATGGCTGTCTGTGTTCTCGTCTGTTCTGGCCTTTGCCTGTTATCTTACTCTGGTTGGCAAAATTGGCGCAGGCAAAGCAGGATATGTGACCATTATTTTCCCTGTGTTTGCCCTTTTGATTTCTACCGTCATAGAAGGCTATGAATGGACCATTTCTGCCTTGATCGGGATAACGCTTGTGGTGATTGGCAATATATTGATGATGCGCGCAAAA
>JBMHBX010000037.1:0-10191 GCA_049890215.1 Puniceispirillaceae bacterium (SeqCode)
GCCTCAATTGTCTGTTCTTTGACAGAATCATCAGCCGCGACCACCAAAATCACAATATCTGTTGTGTTGGCACCGCGAAGACGCATTTCAGTAAAAGCAGCGTGGCCAGGTGTATCAATAAAAGTGATGACATTATCCTGGGCTGTTTTGATTTGATAAGCGCCAATATGTTGTGTGATGCCACCTGATTCACCAGCTGCGACATCTGTTTGACGGATAGCATCAAGCAAGCTTGTCTTACCATGGTCAACATGGCCCATGATGGTGACAACGGGCGGGCGTGGTAATTTATCTGTTTCAGCATCTTCTGTGCCACCAAGGCCGTCTTCGATATCAGAATCAGACACACGGCTGACCTTGTGACCAAATTCAATGGTAACCAGTTCAGCTGTTTCAGCATCAATATTCTGAGTCACTGTTGCCATAATGCCAAGCTTCATCAGCTCTTTGACCACATCTGCGGCGCGTTCTGCCATACGGTTGGCCAATTCCTGAACTGTAATAGTATCAGGGATAACCACATCACGTACTTGTTTGACGGCAGGCTGTTCTTCACGCATACGCGCTTTTTCACGTTGCCTGCGCACAGAGGCAAGAGACCTCTGACGACCACTGCCTTCACCATCTGATAGAGCTTGTGAGATGGTCATTTTACCAGATTGACGGCGGGCCGGACCTTCGCGGCGTGTTGGCTGGCGCCGGTTTTGATTATCTGCCTCTTCCACGCGGCGTCTGCCACCTTGAGGGCGTGTTGGCACTGCTTCATTGACAGGACCAACATCAGGGGTCTGGCGCTCTGGCTTTGCTGTTTGATTTTCATAAGCTTTGCGGCGCACGGCGTTTTCTTGTTCACGCTTTGCCTGTTCAGCTGCCTTTTTGCTTTGCGCGATTTTTTCGATTTCTTCTAATTCAGCTAATTCAGCGCGTCTTCGTGCTTCACGCGGGCTAAGAGGTGCTTCTTCTTCGACTGGCGCTGGTGTCTGCGGTGCAGAATCTGCCACGTCATTTGCGCTTATCTCTGCCTCAGCCATGTTTGTATCAGGTGTCTCTTCTTCTGGCTTGGCAAGACCCTGCTGGAGAACCTGCATACGTTTTGCACGTTCTGCAGCTGTTAATTTATCATCAACATCAACCGGCGCAGAAGGCGCATTTGTTTTTGGGGCTTCCACAGGCGCCTGTTTTGGCGCAGCTTTGGCAGCGGCATTGCGAGAGGGCGGCAAGGGGACTCTTTTGCGACGAACTTCTACCTGAACTGTCTTGGCACGGCCACCTGCCCCGCCACGCATAGCGGCCGGGTCAACATTACCTCCAAGAGATAATGTGCCACTGCCAGACAGACTCAATGTCTTTGATTTTTTCGTATCGTCACTCATTCCCGGTCCTTTCCCGGCTGCCACAATCCTTTATCATAAAGAATTGCGATTATCTTTTGCGCATTTTTACTTTTATGCGCTGATCAAAACTCATCCAGCTGTTTGTTAAAAGGCAGTGATGCCTTGTTATTCAGCTTTGTGTAATACACCCGTCTGCGCCTTCCTGACAAGCCAAAGGGGGCAGAAAAGCGGCAAATCGGTCGATATCTTGCTTCAAACGGGCTGACAAGCCACCTTGCGTGCCATGCTGGTCTGGCAAAATGCCAATATAGGCAATGGACTCTCTGCCAAAAACAGCGCCTAATTCGGCAGAATCGCATTTGTCATACACCCATTGTGGTGACAGGCGCCTGATATGTGATTTGGCTTCACGAGGCGAGGCGTCACTGGCCATGATCAGCCCTTCCATCGCCTCATAATTTGCCAGTTTGCCGGCACCACCAATGGCAAGACCGGCACGGCGGGCCAAGCTGAGAGACTGGAAAAACCGTTTGCCCAATAAGGTGCAAAGGCGTTCTTTTACCAGATCAAATGAGACTGAATCACAGCCAATATGACGTGTAAAAAGACCTTTGTTGCAGGCGGTTTTCAAAGAGGAGATATCAGCAGATAACCAACAACCGCGTCCTGGCAATTTTAGCGCCAGATCAGGTACAAGGCTCCCATCTGGTCCACACACAAAGCGGATCAGCGAAGAGGCTGACTTTGTCTTTCCTGAGGCGATACAACGGCGTTCTGTCATCTGCCTGGCCTCTCATTTCAAGATCCGCTTGTGCGACATGAAGGGGTTATCCTTGCTCTTGTTAATTAGTCAGCCTCATTGACGGCGCTTTCATCGCCTGCGGCCTCTTCTTGTTCATCATCAGCAAACCAATGCGCTCTGGCAGCCATGATGATATCACCTGCGACTGTTTCATCATCAATGCCATCATCTTTGAGGAAGCTGACAAGCTCTTCTGAATCAAGTTCAGCCAGATCATCACGTGTCAAAATCCCGTTTGTGGCCAATGTCAAAATCATCGCCATGCTGAGATATTCAAAGCTCATCAAATCATCTGCCACTTTCAGCTTGGCAAGCTCTGCTTCGATACGTGCAGCTTCTGCTTCGACAAATTCAATCGCACGATTGGTTAGCTCTGTTGCCACATTTTCATCAAAACCCTGAATCTGAGCAAGCTGATCAACAGGTGTTTCAGCGATATCGTCAACTGAGACAAAGCCTTCGGCGACAAGCAAATGCGCAATCACATCATCAATGTTCAATGCTTCCATAAAGCGAGTCGAACGGTTTTTGAATTCTTCCTGACGGCGTTCTGATTCTTCGGCCTCTGTCAGAATATCAATATACCATCCTGTTAATTGTGAGGCGAGTCTTACATTTTGGCCACGCCGGCCAATCGCAAGAGACAGCTGATCATCAGGCACAACCACTTCCATGCGGCCTGCGATTTCATCCATCACCACCTTTGCCACCTCAGCAGGGGCAAGGGCATTCACAACAAAGGCCACAGGATCTTCATCATAAGGGACGATTTCGACTTTTTCGCCCTGAAGCTCGCCGACCACTGCCTGCACACGGCTGCCGCGCAGACCCACACAAGCGCCCACAGGATCAATAGATGGATCACGTGATAAAACAGAGAATTTCGCGCGGCTGCCTGCTTCTCTGGCAACGGCTTTGATCTCAATCACACCATCATAGATTTCAGGCACTTCCTGAGTGAATAATTTAGCCATAAATTCATTGGCAGAGCGTGATAAGAAAATCTGCGGGCCACGCACTTCACGACGCACATCTTTGATATAGGCTCTGATACGGTCACCTTGTTTCAGGCCTTCGCGCGGGATCATATCTTCGCGTCTGATAACAGCTTCGGCGCGTCCCAAATCCACAGTTGTTGAATAGCTCTCAGCGCGCTTGACTGTGCCAACCACAATTTCACCAATGCGGTGTTCATATTCGTTAAACTGGCGCTCTCTTTCTGCTTCGCGGACTTTCTGGCTTATCACCTGTTTCGCTGTCTGGGCAGCGATACGGCCAAATTCAATCGGCGGCAGAGGCTGGCGGTGAAATTCGCCAAGGCCCAAATTATATTTCGCGCCTTCTGTCACAGACATTTGTGTGGATTCATCTTCGACTTCTTCAACCACTTCTGTCCAGCGTTCCAGAGCAATTGTGCCTTGTTTGCGGTCAATCATCGCGCGGATATCACGATCCTGACCATATTTTGAGCGACCTGCTTTTTGAATCGCCTCTTCCATTGCCACAATCACTTCTTCACGATCAATGGATTTTTCACGCGCTACCACATCAGCGATTTGAATAAGCTCTAGGCCGGGAATTGAAGATGTATCCATGATGATTTACCTTTTTACGTTGTCTAGGCGCTTTGTTTTTCCATAATCATGACAAAGCTTTATCAGTTCAGGGCGCTGTTATCGGGGGCGCCTTTTTATCCGGGTTTTCAAAATATTCTGTTGGATCAATTTTCGCACTATCAATCTCATCAAAGGAAAATGACAATTGACCAAATGTTGTCTCAAGAATGATCCTGCCTTGTGAATCACGGCCTGTCAGACGCCCTTTGAGACGTTTGCGACCATCAACCATCTGTTTGAGATGTAACTTTATCAAATCACCTGCAAAACGATCATAATGATCAGGTCTGGTCAAAGGACGATCAATGCCAGGTGAGCTGACCTCCAGATGATACGCCTCTTTGATAGGATCTTCGACATCAAGCAAGGCAGCGATATATTTGCTGATTTTCTGGCAATCCTGGACTGTCATCTCTCTTGGTGTGAGGGGTTCTGCCATAATTTGCAGATGATTGCGCCCGCCACCTGGCGTGCCTGAATAAAACACACGCACAAGATCATAACCCATCTCTGTAAGAGCTGGTTCAATCATGTCAGCGATTACCGTATTTGTGCCTGCCATAATGCTGATGGCACCCCTTTATTCACTATTTGGGTCTGTTACCTGAGCCGGACATAAAAAAAGGCGGACTTTGGAAAAAAAGCCCACCGCACATATATCCGGATTTGCCCCATCATATAGCAAAACCAGATGTTAAAGGCAAGCGTAATCCGTTTTACGGCCAAATGGCGCAAGATGCGCTATCGTCTTAGAAATTCAAACCAGCTGGCAGGGCGGCCTTCTTCAACACCTTTTGCCATATAGCGCGTTTGTGGCCAGCCATCAGGGCGGCGGCGCCAGTCATCAGCCTTTTTTGCCTGCCAGATAAATCTGTCATCTGCCATTGCCTCTGCCAACAACCAGCATTTGGCGACAGGATGATCTGAGGCCATACGCAAATAGCCGCCGGGACGAATGAGACGTGCCAGCCTGTCGCGCATTGATTTTTGGAGTATGCGCCTGCCGGCATGACGTTTTTTGGGCCAGGGGTCCGGAAACATAATATAAGCGCCTGCCAGACAGGCGCCGGGCAAATCATCCAGAATCAGACGCACATCATCCGGCCAGATACGGATATTGGTAATGTTATCTTCGTGAATATGACGAAGCAGGCTTGCCACACCATTGATAAATGGCTCTGCCCCGATAAAGCCTGTATCAGGCGCCTTGCGGGCGATAGCTGCCAAATGCTCACCGCCGCCAAAGCCAATTTCAAGAACAATATCATTTGGTTTATGATCAAAAAGCGCTGTGCAATCAGACAGGCCGGGCGGCACCGCGATTTGCGGCAAAGTATCATCAAATAAGGCCTGCATTGACGGGCGCAAAGGCCGGCCTTTGCGCCTTCCGTAAAATGGTAATTCGCCTTTGGGGCCTTTGCTGTTATTGCCAAGCGGTTTTTGGGATGATGGACCAGACAAAGGGCTGCCTTGTGTGACTATCAGGACAGCTTTGCTGCGATATCTGTTGCTTCCCATGGGAATGTGCCAGGACCTGCTTCACCTGCTTTGCGGCCAAAATGACCATAAGCAGATGTTGGTGCATAAATCGGCGCATTCAAACCAAGATGCGTGCGAATCCCCTTTGGTGTCAAATCCACCAATGAGCGCAACTTATCCTGAAGCAATGTATCATTACCTGTTCCTGTGCCATGTGTGTCTACATAGACTGATACAGGCTCTGCAACACCAATGACATAGGCAAGCTGAATTGTGCAACGGCTTGCCAGCCCTGCGGCAACAACATTCTTGGCAAGATAACGCGCTGCATATGCAGCTGATCTGTCCACCTTTGTTGGATCCTTGCCTGAAAAAGCGCCGCCGCCATGAGGGGCCGCACCACCATAGGTGTCAACGATGATTTTACGACCTGTCAGACCGGCATCACCGTCAGGGCCACCAATCTCAAATGTGCCTGTGGGGTTAATCAGCAAATCTTCGGCTGAGACCATCCAGCCATCGGGCAGAATATCAGCGATCACAGGTGTCACAAGGCGCCGGATATCATCCTGGCTTGCGCCACTGGCATGCTGGGTTGATAAGACAATTTTATCGACCCCTTTGATGGCGCCGTTATCATCATAAATCACTGTTAATTGTGATTTGGCATCAGGGCGCAGGATCGTATCTGGATCTGATTTACGCATCTCAGCCAGACGAAGCAAAATCTGGTGTGAATAATGAATAGGCGCCGGCATTAATTCTTCGGTTTCGCGGCAGGCATAGCCAAACATAAGACCCTGATCGCCTGCTCCTTCTTCTTTGCCTTCTGCTTCATCAACACCTTGTGCAATATGGGCTGATTGTTCATGCAAATAATTTTGAAATTCAAAATGTGCGTGATGGAATTTTTCCTGCTCATAGCCGATATCTTTGATAGCCGCGCGCACCGCAGGCTCAATGGCATTCATGATATCATCTAATTTATCTTCAGGAGCACGAACTTCACCGGCCAGAATGACGCGATTTGTCGTTGCCAATGTCTCACAAGCTACGCGCGCCTGATTATCTTTGGCCAAAAATAAATCCAAAACCGTATCTGATACCCGGTCACAAACTTTATCAGGATGGCCCTCAGACACTGATTCAGAGGTAAATAAATAGCTCATAAAAACTCCTATCTCATCAATGAGGTTATTACTGCCGCTTTTGCAAGAAGCGGTCAAGGGCAATCGCCAATCCTGCCATGATAAGAATCAGTGATAAGGCAGGCAGATGACCGTATCTGGCAAAAAAAGTAGGCGCCATGGCAGGAGGCAGTGTTGTATCAATCACGCCGCTTGTGCCAAGAGGCAGGGTGCTTATCATCGTGCCATTTGCGGCGATAACAGCAGATATGCCGGTATTGGCAACACGCAACACAGGCAGGCCATAGCTGATGGCTGTCATTTGTGTTTGGGCCAGATGCTGATAAGGGCCGGCGGTATGACCAAACCAGCCATCATTGGTCAGATTCACAATGACATCAGGGCGCGTGGTCGCATGACCTGTCAGCCACGGAAAGATAGCCTCATAACATATTAAAGGCAGAATCAGGCCAACATCAGGCACCTGCAAGGGCGTCACAGACGGCCCTTTGGTAAAATCAGTCGGGCCGGCAATGGCATCAATAAATGGGATAAAGCGCCATGGTACATATTCCCCAAAAGGCACCAAATGCGTTTTATCATAAAAGTGATGGGTTTTATCTCTGGCAATAAGAAGGGCTGCGTTTCGCAACTGGTTGTCTGTCTCATAGCGAATTGTGCCAAGAAGAAGCTGGCCCTGCCCGCCCTTTTTTTGATGGGTTTGTGCGACTTTATCAGCCAGCGTGTCTATGACAGGGCGCCCGGGACCGTAAAGACCTGCAAAAGCCGCCTCAGGCCAGATCACAAGATCTGCTGCTTTGGCAAAGGGCTGATTTGATAATAAGACCATCTGTGCCAAATGGGCGGTGCGTTTGTCATACTCCCATTTTTCAGCTTGCGCGATGGCAGGCTGTACCAGACGAATCACAGGGCCGTCTTTGTCATTTATAGCGATATCAGGCTGATAATGAGACAATGCCAATGCGCCCAAAACAGACAAGGATATCACCAGAATAAAGCTGATTATACGTCGCCCTTTGGATGAGAGCATCAGCCATAAAGGCACTATGCCGGCAGCGATAAATGCCAGAAAATTGAGGCCTGTCTGGCCGATATAAGAGGCAAGTGAGGCAAAAGGTAGCCATGATAAAAATATCAGACCCGGCGCATTCCACGGAAAGCCTGTTGCCACAAATTCACGTGCCCATTCACCTGCCCCAAGACATGCCATCATCATGATAAGACGCGCCAGAGGGCGGCGCACCATCTGATAGCCAACAAGCCCGCTTATCACCCAGAAAGCCGCAACAAGTATGGGAATGCCCAAAAAGCTGAATGGTATTAAAAACCAATAATCTGCCGTGCCGACCAGCAAAGAATGGCTGATCCAATAAAGGGAAATTACAAACCATCCATAAGCGCCAAGGCCAAGATGTCTGGCGGCAATGCGCCAGTTTGGTGCCAACGCCGCCTGATAGAGCACCACACCAAATAATAAAAAGGCAGGGGTGATAAAAGCAGGTGGCAAAGACAGGCTTGCCAAAGCGCCGCTCAGGAAACTGGCAGGATAGGCATAGCGATTACCCTGCTGCCACATCATCAGCCGCTGCGTGAAAGAGGCCATCGGTCTTATCCCGGCGCTTTGTCAATTTCTTGTGATGAGACACCGCCATTAAAAGAGGTCAGCCCGCAAATACGCACCTTTTTTATCTGGCGCGGATCTGCCTCTATAACTTCAAATTCAATACCAGTTGGGTGGGTGATAACCTCACCCCTGCTAGGCACCTGCCCTGCGATAGATAAGACAAGACCGCCAACTGTTTCAATTTCATCTTCATCATCTTCATCAAGCAACGGGCCTGTCAGAATCTCTAATGCGCCAATCTCAAGACGTGCTTCGGCAATGGCGGTGCCATCATCAAAAACCTGGAATTGCGGCAAGGTGGTCTGATCATGTTCATCTTCGATCTCACCCACAATCTCTTCGACCAGATCTTCAATGGTGATAAGCCCGTCCACACCGCCAAATTCATCAACCACAAGCGCCAAATGTTGCCGTTTAAGCCGCATTTCATGAAGCAAATCAAGAAGCCTGATAGAAGGAGAGACAAATAAGACAGGACGCAGTAAAGGCGTCAAATCATAGGCCTTGTCAGCCTGAAATTCACCAGTGGCAGTGCGCGCCATCAGATCTTTGAGATGCAAAAAGCCAACAATCTTATCCATTGAGCCCTGAAAAGCTGGCACACGGCTATGTTGTGAGCTGACAATTTTCTGGAAATTTTCATGCGCTGGAACAGACAGATCAACTGCCTTGATATCAGCGCGCGGCACCATCACATCTTCTGCTGTGATGTCACGCAATCCAAGCATATTCTGGAGCAAGGCACTTTCATGATTATCAAAAGCAACAGTCTGTTTGATTGAGGTTTCAATCAGATCAGTCAGCTCTTCTCTGTCTGAGACTGACCTGTTCATGAAGGGAAATAATTTTGATAGCTGCTGAAACATCTAGATAAGCTCACCTTGATAGGGGTTTTCAACACCAATGACGGCAAGGGCAGCGATTTCGAGCGCTTCCATCTCTTCAGCATCTTCAGCTGTTTCATGATCATAGCCAATCAAATGCAACAGGCCATGAATGATCAGATGGCGCATATGGGCCGCAATACAAATATTCATATCTTGTGCTTCGCGTGCCATGGTCTCAAACCCAAAGGCCAAATCGCCAAGGCGCAAAGCCTGAGGGGCGGCGCTGTCATCAGCCTTATCATTATCAGACGGGAAGTCATTATCAGACGTAAGATCATCATCATAAAACAAGCTGTCATCGGGAAATGATAACACATTTGTCGGCTTGTCTTTTTGCCTGAATTGCGCATTCAGCGCTGTCATCTCAGCATCATCTGTCCATCGGAGATTTGCGGTAAAATAATCGGCGGATATAAGCTCTGTGATGAAGATCACCATTTGGTGAAGATCTTGTTGCAATGCCTCATCAATATGAGCGGACCATCTGTCATCAGCGATGATCATATCAAGATATGTGTGTGCGTTAAAGTGCCAGCTTTTGATCTGATCCGGACTGTCAGGTTCAGATGACTGATCATGATTTTCCTGATCATGTGCACTGTGAGACATGGTCTTTGTTTGGTTGTGCATTAATTTGTATGATACCTGTTACCAAAGGGCGATTTCATGCCATAGTATGAAAGCGATAGCTGTGTTTTGTCTAGCGTAAAATGAGGCAGATAAAAGGACCTTATTTTTTTGTCTCATAAGCTTTCAGAATACGGGCAACGACCGGATGGCGCACGACATCTTCGCCTGTTAATTCGCTTATGCCTATGCCTTTGACGCCGCGCAGCCTGCCAACGGCATCTGCCAGACCTGATTGTTGGCCAGTGGGTAAGTCTACTTGTGACATATCACCTGTGACAACCATCCGGGAATCCTGTCCAAGACGGGTAAGCACCATCTTCATCTGAACAGCTGTGGTATTTTGCGCTTCATCAATGATCACAAAAGCATTTGATAAGGTGCGCCCTCTCATAAAGGCAAGAGGCGCGATTTCAATTTCACCTGAGGCAAGCATTTTATCAACCTTATCAGATGGCATCATATCATAGAGCGCATCATATAAAGGGCGCAGATAGGGGTCGACTTTTTCTTTCATATCACCTGGTAAAAACCCAAGACGCTCACCTGCTTCGACCGCAGGACGAGATAAGACAATGCGCTCTACAAGACGCTTTTTCAGCGCATCAACCGCCATCGCAACGGCCATATAGGTTTTGCCTGTGCCGGCAGGGCCAAGGCCAAAGACAACCTCA
>JBMHBX010000038.1:0-136497 GCA_049890215.1 Puniceispirillaceae bacterium (SeqCode)
GCATTGGTATTGATGGAAGTCATATCTGATTTTGGCACAGTGGATTATTTTGCAGTCGAAACACTGACTTTGGGGATTTTTAATGTGTGGCTTGGCATGAATAACATGCCAGCTGCAGCACAGCTTTCTTTATGTGCATTGGTTGTTATCATTGCGCTGTTAGGCGCAGAGCTTTATGCAAGGTCGCGCAAATCATTTCAAAATCTGTCAAATACCAAACGCGGCGTGCCACGTCAAAAGGCGCCCTCAGGCAAATTAGCGCTTATTTATCTGATTTGTGTGACACCAGTGATGATAGGTTTCGTGATACCTGTGCTTATTTTACTATCCTTTCTGGCAGACGGCATTGGCGCAGAAGCGCGTGCGCAATTCACTAACTTGCTCTTCAATAATCTGACAGTCGCTATTTATGCCGCCTCTGGCATTATGGCCGTGGCTTTGATTATTGGTCTTCTGACACATTATCGTCTGGGAAAGCCTGCACGTATCATGGCGCTTGTCGCCTCTACCGGCTATGCCATACCTGGCACGATATTGGCGATTGGCGTTCTTGGCTTTATGGGTGGCCTTAATTATTTTGCCGCTTTCATAGGTGCCCCTTATCTAAGCGGCGGCCTGCTTGCTTTGATCATCGGATATCTTGTTCGGTTTCATGCGGTTGGATATGGCGCGGTGCAGACAGGCATTGCGCGGGTGCCAAAACATATTTTTGAAGCAAGCACCACTTTGGGGAAATCTTTTTCACAAAGCTTAATAAAAGTTGTGTTGCCGATTATCTCACCATCTGTTGGCGCCGGCCTATTGCTTGTGTTTGTGGATGTGATGAAAGAATTGCCAATGACCTTATTGCTTCGTCCGTTCAATTTTGAGACGTTCGCCACCTTTACCTATCAATATGCAAAAGATGAGATGATTGAACAGGCAGCCTTGCCAGCTTTGATGATTGTGCTGACAGGGCTGATACCTGTGATGTTGCTGAATTATTCTGTCACCAGAAAACAGCGCTAAGCTTTCACTTTTGCCGCCCCTTGTGCAAGCGATTCCAATTTTGCAAAAGCGATTTGCGGGTCAACCGCGCCATAGCCGGCAAAGGTTCCAAAGCCGCAATCAGAGCCTGCAATCACCCTTTGTGCACCAACAATATCAACAAAGCGCTGAATACGCTGGGCAACAAGTTCGGGATGTTCCACAAAATTGGTGGTGCTGTCTACAACGCCCGGCACCAGAATTTTATCATCTGGAATCTCATTTTTGCGCTCTGCAAACACAGTCCATTCATGCGCATGACGCGGGTTAGATGTTTCAAATAACACATAGCCTGCATGTGTGTTCATCAAGGTCTGAAAGACTTTGTCCATTGAAATATCACAAATATGAGGCCCCTCATAATTACCCCAGCAAATATGGACACGAATCTGATCTTTCGGCAGGCCATCCAGAGCATGGTTTAATGCCTCAACATGCATATTGGCAATTTTCACAAATTCATCATCAGACATATCTGTGAACAACATATGACGCGATAAAGCAAGGTCAGGGCAGTCAAGCTGCAGGTCAAGTCCTGCCTCTATGATAATACGATATTCTTCTTTCATCGCCTCTGCAAGGGCGGCCAGATAGGCTTCTCTTGTCGGGTAATGTGCATTGGCAAGAAATAATGATATCACACCCGGCGATGCGGCATTCATAAAGCCGCGCTCTGCGCCGTGATTCGCCATGGCGCTTTTCAAATTGGCGATATCCTTATGCAGGTCATCATGGCTTTTAACACGCACCTCAGATGTACACATAGGACGCGCATAAGTCGGTGTACCACCTGAATCTGCCTGTCTTTGTAAAAAGCTTGGGAAGGCCAGAAGATCAGCAGGCGCATTGCGCGGGCTGTCGCCTGAAAAACCGGTATAGCGATCTTTGACATAAGTCGCATAGGAAATTTTAGACGTCTCACCATCAGAGACAATTGATATGCCGGCCTCGACTTGTTTTTGAACAGTTTTGTCAACATGGGCAGTCATGGCAGCATCAAAAGCTGATTGTGAATAATCATCACCTTTTTCGCGTGCAAAAATAAAATCGACCACTTCTTGTTCACGTGGCAATGAGCCGACATGTGTTGTCTTTATTTGTGACATGGGTTTTGTCCTTAAATTTATGTGGATTGGGTCTGCCATTCGGTCCAGGTCGGCCCGGCAGGATCATGATTAGAGGTAACACGGTACATGCTGGCCTCGCCTGACATGGCAGGGCAAAGGCTATGAGACAGGTTCGGCGGGATAGCGGCAACATCTCCCGGGGCAAGAGTGGTTGTGCCCCCTTCAAAAGATAGCCGCCAATGCCCTGAGGCAACCATCAAAACCTCATGCGCCTCACTGGCATAAGCCTCAGATGAAACAGAGGAGGCAGAAATGAAATCAACAGCGAAACCAGGCTTGTCACGAAGCACACCATTTGGGGATATGACATCAACCGGCCCCTCTTTCGACAAGGCCATTAAATCAAGATAACGTGCTACATAATGCGGGATAAATTCTGAGACAGTTGGTTCTTTTATCGTGGCAAGCACCTCTTCTTCCATCACTGGCATAGGGGCAATATCTGCCGGCAAAGATTCTCCTTTTTTACTGTCATAAAGCTTGCCATTTTGCCCAAGAATCAAGCCATGATCTTTGGCATCAAGGATGACTTCAGGCGCCCATAACACACCGCCACCTGCATCATCACCGCCCAGAATTGCCAGGATCATTCCATAATCTGTGCCAATATTCTCAAAGCCACGAAACACGCCGGTGGGGATATTGATAATATCGCCTTTGGTGAGGGTAACCTCGCCTGCATTGCCATATCGCCCCCAAAAAAACCGCCATGTTCCTGACAGAACGAAAAACACTTCGGCAGTGCGATGTGTATGAAGCGAGTTACGGCAAAAAGGAGGCTGGCCTGCAGCGCCAATATTAAATCCAGGCGTCTCTTTGATATGGACATGCTGATCAGCTGATTCAGATACGCCGCCACCTATGATCGTAAAATTTTCCTTTTGATCAGATCCAGGTGTGTGTGCATCAATAAAAGCTGTGCGGCATGGGACCAAATCACCATAGCGTACAATCCGCGATTCCATCTCTGAGCTACTTATCATCTTATGGCCTCCTTTATTTTGCTGGCCTAGCCGGTGACAAGTGCGATTTGTTTCCAAATAGCTGTCTCATCAAATAACACATATTCACGCCGCAAACCCCAAGGGCCAAATTCGGCATGGCATGCGCCCATAATATGAACTTCGGCACCTGTCGGCGCACCAAAGCTGCCCCAGCCATCATGTTTGCCAGTCAAAGACCACCGCAAGGCAGCTCTGGGGGGCATCATCTCATCATCTCTGCCAATTTGGTGGTGAATGGTAAAGCTAGCAGACGGGAAGCTTGCACGAAGGCCCATCCAGAACTGATCTGCAAAATCATGGCTATGGCCTGTTATGCCACCTGCATATTCAAGATGGCATGCCCTGTCATAACAAGACGGGATCACAGCCATATCAGCGCCCATAATCCGTTGCAGGATATCAGCATAACGCTGGCCATATTCATTGTCATTGCCTGTGCCCTGATAGGGGCCTTGTTTGTCATCTTTTGGATGGAAAGGCCGGCTTGCTGAGGCAGCGCCGCCTTCTTTTTCAATCATCTCCCTTGCATAAGATAGAGGCTCATAGCCAAGTTGACGGACAATCGCACCCTGGTCGCGGATAAGCCATTCATCATCAATTGTATTATTTTTGGCATGACAATCAGCGATAATACGATAGCGTAATTTCGTGCCAGAGGCCTTGCCATAAACACCATCACCTGTATGAGTTGCGGTGGTGATAATACGGTGAGATGATAACATCCCGTCTTCAGGGGTGCCTGACCAGATGACATCTTCTCCGAATAAAGTGCGATCCGGAAATTCAGCCAAAGTGGCCATTGTTGCGGCGATCACACCCTGATTACCAATCACAATAGAGGCAGGCGAGCGTACAATTATATCATCGCTATAATAATGATGCAGGGTGGCGATTTGCCTGTCTTCCCAGATTTCTTTAGTAATACCGATAATATAATCAGGAAAATCTGTAAATTTCGGATCAAAGCCTTTCATTGACGTGCTCCTCTTGTGACATAGGTTCTATGATTTCTCTGGTGCTGCCCCTTATTACCAGAGGGCTTGGTATCTTTGTGGTCTTTGGCGCTGTCTCATTGCCCTCAATACGCCCCATAAGGATATCAACACATGCCTCTACCATGGCGTTTGTTGGCTGCCTCATTGTAGTAAGAGAATAGGCAGGCCAGGAGGCAGGCGGTACATCATCATAGCCAATGACAGCGACATCTTGTGGAATCGCAAGGCCAAATTCCTGACGGATAACATCCATCACAGCAAAGGCCATATGGTCATTACAAATAAACACAGCATCTGGCCTGTCACTTGTATCAAACATCGCTCTGGCAGCCTTGGCAGATTCTGTGTGATTATAATTGCCAACCTCTCTTGTATGAAGCCTCTTGCCATGCGCCTTTAGCCCTTCTAAAAATCCTGCCTCTCTGTCTCTTTGTGTTGAGGCACCTTCCCATCCGGCGATATAGCTGATTTTATGGTGCCCGCAGGCCACAAAATGCGCCGCTGCCTCATAGCCACCTTTGAAATTATCTGAGGTCACTGAAGAGGCGCTTGCACTCTCATCCACGCGGTTAAACATCACAATAGGGATATTGGCTTTTTCGCATTCTGCTGACAGGCTGGATGACAGAGACGCTGACGCAACAATGATACCATCAACCTGATAATCCAGAATTTCCTGCACAACCTCATCAATGTCGCTCTGGCTGTTAGAGGCTAAAAAGACCAGAACATGATATCCTTGCTGTTGCAGTTTATGTGATAATTTTTCAAGTGCTTCAGGGTAAAACTGATTTTCAAGATAGGCCAGAATCACACCGATGATTCTGCTTTTGCCTGTGATAAGAGATCTGGCCAATATATTTGGCCGATAGCCTAATTTTGCCGCGGCCTCATGCACTTTTTTAGTGGTTCTGGCTGAGGCTGACCCCCCTGATGAGAAAACGCGTGAGACCGCTGACTGGCTAACGCCAGCTTCTTTTGCAACATCGATAGAGGTAACGCGGTCCATTGGCATAATCGTCTAATCCGCTGTCCATCCGCCATCTATGAGCAAAGAGGTGCCTGTGACCATACGGCTTGCATCACTGGCAAGATAAACGGCGCCGCCCATAATATCTTCAATTTGCGCCACTTCCCCTAATTTGATTTTATCTAAGATCCATTTTGCTCTTTCAGGCCGGTCAAAAGTAGGCTTGGTAAAAGCTGTCAGCACAAAGGTTGGTGCAATGGTATTGACGCGAATTTTATGAGGTCCCCATTCAATCGCCATCCCTTTGGTAAAGCCTTCAACACCAAATTTGGTAGCGCTATAGACAGATCTGTCGACACCGCTTACCTGTCCCATCTGAGACGACATGGTAATCAGGCTGCCCGGCCTACCGGCATCAATCAGCATTTGCGCTGCGTTCACAAGCAGGAAATAAGCGCCTTTTAAGTTGATATCTATGACCTCACTTACTTCCTGTTCCACAGACTCCAATGCTGGTTTGTGGCGGGCAATGCCGGCGCAATTTAACACCACATCATAAGTACCATTGGCCTGAAGCAAAGACTTTGTGCCTGAAATATCAGAGATATCCATTGAAAGACCCTCTGCCTGATAACCCTCTTTGCGCAAGCAATCAGCCGCCTCATCCACCACATCTTTTCGTCTGGCCGCGATTGTCACTTCAGCTCCTGCCTCTGCCAGAGCGCAGGCGCAACCAAAGCCAATGCCAGTTGCACCGCCGGGAATCAGGGCTTTTTTGCCATCAAGGCGAAATGAGGGTGTGTTATGCATAGCTATCTTTACTTTTTGTTATCACTCATCACTGGTTAATGGCTGATAATTCGCCATCCCATAGCGCGCTTTATTAAACTCTGCCAGACGCGCAAAAATATCCATACCAAGCTGCTCATAGACATGAATCAAGTCCACTGTGACCCAGTTTTCCCTGATTTTGCCATTTTCAATGCGCCAGAAATCCAAAGAACGCATTTCCAGTTTTTTGCCCGTAGGCGGCAGGCCAAGCCAGCCATCATGCGTATGTGTTTGCAACATATCAGGCCATCCTGTCACAGCTGCATAATTCTGGTCACCAAAAAAATGATAGGTGATATCACCAACATATTGGCCTCTGTCTGGCATGCCATTCAAAAACGGAATTTGGTGCCAGTTCCGAAAGCCATTTGTGCCTCTGCCTGTGCCAATGCCTGCCGGACCATACCATGTCATCTTCGGGTGCCAGTAATCATCAAGCTGCATCACCTCTGGACCGCCTTCGCTTGGGTGGCGTTTCATCGCTGTTAACATATCAACAATATGTGTGCATGACTGCGCAGACAGCGTCTCATCTCTTGGGCCGTTATAAAGACCATCCTGGCTAGCCGGCCCGGGGATAGCCCATTCTCGTCCCAAAGACGGTGCCAAAGGCCACGCATTTGCCTGCATCATTAATTCTGGAATGTCCCAAATGGCCTGCATCTCGATGATTTTATCATCCTTGAACTGATAGAATTCATGAAAACGCATATGGGCGATATGCCCTGTTGGCGGGATTTGTAAAAAAGGTTCAGCAAAGGTACCAAAAAAATTACCACCACTGCCAAGCCAGTTACCACCATGGTCTGTCTGACCTGCCATGATGATGAAATCACGCTTTTCCAGATCTGGCATGGCATCAAAAAGAGGCGCTATCACACCCTCAAAAAACGCATCAGGCCCAATGAAATCACCAAAAGGTGCACACATATGAAACAGGCAATCCTCAGCGAAAAGCTGTGACATTTCGGTGCGGATTTTTGCAATATCGCCATCATAAAAGGCACGGCAAAAAGGGGCAAATAAGGCTTTGTGATGATTATGGAGGCTCGTCATTTATTCAGCGCCCTCACCATAAGGCACATTGCGTCCGCCATAGCGGCGCACACGCACATTTGCTTGTTCTGCATGACCAACAAAGCCTTCAAGCATACATAAACGGGACGCATAAGCGCCGATTTGTGTTGCTGCCTCATCTGTTGTGATTTTCTGATAAGAATGCGTTTTCAGATATTTGCCAACCCACAGGCCGCCTGTATATCGTCCTGCTTTTTTGGTTGGTAATGTATGATTGGTACCAATGACTTTATCACCATTTGCAACATTGGTTCTGGGGCCAAGGAATAGGGCGCCATAGCATGTCATATGTTCAAGGAACCAGTCATCACGATCTGTCATCACCTGAACATGCTCAGAGGCAATATCATTTGCCACTTCCAACATCTCATCATAGCTGTCACAGACGATCACCTCGCCATAATCACGCCATGAGACCGAAGCGGTATCAGCGGTTGGCAATATCTGTAGCAACCGATCTATTTCTGCCAGTGTGTCTGTTGCCAGTTTTTTCGAATTTGTCAGCAAAACAGCCGGAGAATTATAACCATGTTCTGCCTGGCCAAGCAGATCTGTTGCACACATCTCAGCATCGACTGTCTCATCAGCGATCACCATTGTCTCAGTTGGGCCGGCAAATAAATCAATACCAACACGGCCAAATAGCTGGCGTTTTGCTTCTGCAACAAAGGCATTGCCGGGACCAACAAGCATGTGAACAGGCTCTATGGTTTGTGTGCCAATTGCCATGGCGCCAATCGCCTGCATGCCACCAAGTACATAAATCTCATGGGCGCCGCCTAAATGCATGGCAGCGACTACAGCCGGATTTGGCTTTCCCTGAAATGGCGGGGTCGCAGCGACAATGCGCGGCACACCGGCAACAGAGGCTGTCAACACAGACATATGGGCAGAGGCAACCATCGGGAATTTGCCTGCCGGCACGTAACATCCCACAGATTGCACAGGGATATTTTTATGCCCTAAAAGTACGCCTGGCATAGTCTCTATTTCAATATCAGTCATAGAGGCTCTTTGCGCTTCGGCAAAGCGTTTGACCTGTTCATGTGCGAATTTGATATCTGCCATATCGCGCTCGCTAACCTCAGCGATAAGCGCGTCAATCTCATTTTGCGACAGGCGGTAGGAGGCAGGTGAGTAATTATCAAATTTTTCAGCAAGCTCTCTTACAGCCTCATCACCTCTTTGTTCAATATCTGCCAGAGTTTGTTCAACGATCTGACGGACTTTGGCGTCATCTTCTGCACGTTCTGTCTGGGGCTTGCCTTGTTTTAGCATTTCAACGGTCATTGCAATGTCTCTTTTCAAAATAATCGATTATTTTATGATGCTTTTTCTGACGGGGCGGGCGGTGTTTTGGTGCCTGTATCAAAAGCTTCCCAGCCTTCGCCATTGAAACAATCAACACCTAATTGTGCCAGAACATAGGGGAAATCTACCATCACCCAATTATCCACAATTTTGCCATCCACCACTTTCCAGAAATCCATATAGCGGATTTCAACTTGTTTGCCTGTCGGGGCAATTCCCATAAATTCACCTGAATGTGTTGCTTCCTGGCGGCCAAAGGCAGCTGCCCATTCACCCATATATAAGCGTGCCTCATCTATGCATGTCTTATCTGAAAAGGCTGCCTGAAATGGCTTTTGCCAATTATCCTGAAATTCGCGCAAGCCCTGTTTTGTGCCGCATCCCTGATTGCCCATCCACCGAAAGCTTGTTGAGAAAAACTCGCCAATATCTGCAATGCGGTGATCATTAAGACCATCCACCATTGATTCGATGACAGCTTTGGTCTCACTTGTTTTTGACAAATCTGTATCACGGCTAAGCACCGCTTGTTCTGGTCTGGACCCCTTCATCCTTTAACAGCTCCTGCAGTTAGACCAGATACAATCTGGCGTTGGAAAATCATGACAAGCAAAAACAAAGGCGCGGTAATAGACACTGCCGCCGCCACAGCTTCGACTTGATCTGTGGTGGTTGTCTCGCGGTTAAAATACCCGGTGATGGCAGGCACCATTGTTTGGTTTTGCGCATCCAGCAACAGGCTTGTGACAAGAAAATCATTATAAGCCAGTAAAAAAGAAAACAGTCCGGTCGTGATAACACCAGGCCACATGACCGGCATAATCACCCACCGAAAGGCCTGAAAATGGGTGCAACCATCAACGCGCGCTGCCTCATCAAGCTCAGTTGGGATATTCTGGAAAAAAGAGCGCAGCATCCAAATGGTAAATGGCTGATTAATCGCAACAAGCACAAAAATCACAGCCCATGGTTGTCCATAGAGGGTTGGTGCTGAGGCGCCAAATAAAGGTTCTAAAATTTCAGCGGAATTAATAAAAAAGGGCAGATAGCCGGCAACAAGCACAGAATGAGGCAATGCCCGAAAGACCAGAGCAGTGATCAAAATCCAAAAGGCAAACATGGTGCCTGCCCGCGCAAGGCCATATCCGGCAAGTGTGCCAACCGTCAAAGAAATGCTTGTCACTCCGGCGGTCACAATAAGCGAGTTCACAAAATTCTGATAAAAGGCATTTTCAACCCATACAGCCTGATAATGCTGAATGGTATGGCCAATAATGCCTTTGCCAAGAGGCCCTGCCACCTCATTCAAAAAGCCTGTGATGATTGGCAGTAACACAACGAAAACCAACAAAAAGCCAATCGCAAACACACTTGCCCCGACAAGCCATCCAAATGCCAAATAGCCTTGCGGTGTATGGGTGCGCACTTGGGGTGCCAATATTTTTGTTGCAAAGCGATAAGCGCCATATAAGGTGCCCCCGCCAAAGATCAGATCGATCAATGACAGACCCTTGCCATTTGCCAATGTGGTTGGCCCGAACATTACATGAAACGGATTTTGCGCAAAAGAATCAATGGGCTCTTTGAAACTCAATATCGCAATCCATAAAATCGGAAAGGCAGCGATTAGGCACCAC
The DNA here is from genome assembly GCA_049890215.1 of Puniceispirillaceae bacterium (SeqCode). Taxonomy (GTDB): domain Bacteria; phylum Pseudomonadota; class Alphaproteobacteria; order Puniceispirillales; family Puniceispirillaceae; genus UBA685. The sequence continues at coordinate 9,979 of JBMHBX010000038.1, forward strand.
AGAGATAAAAAGGATCCTGATAAAAGGCGCAGGCTAAGAGGTTGTTTGAACAGCGTTGAGCGTGACATCAGATACGCCCTCCTGTGAAGTCTTTCCAAGTGCGCCGTAATAAAGGCGCCAGTAATAAAACGATCCCAAGCATTGTGAGCATCGCGCTTGCAGAGGCGCGGCTGATAGACCGGTTGCCTGAATCATCAGGTGTAAGGAAATCATAAGTCAGCCATTGCAGTGAGATAACATGAGCTTGCGATGAAAATCCGACTATCTCTTCAAATGCGCGATAGCTGTCCATCAGGTGAATCAGGCTGACAAAAATAATCAACGGCATGATATGTGGCACAATCACAAAGCGTAGACGCTCAAAGCGAGAGGCGCCATCAATGATGGCTGATTCAATTGTATCCTGATTGACTGTTTGTAGCCCTGCATAAAAGACAACAAAGGCAAAAGGCGCCACATGCCAGACGCGATAAAACAGCATTAAAATCTCAATCGTCCATCCTTGTGCAAACATGGCGATATCTCTGCCAAGATACCATTCAAGCCCGGCAGTCAATATTCCATCGCCAATAAATAGCCAGCGAATAGATAAAGCGCCAATCACAGGTGTGATGATAAAAGGCAATAAAGAGATAAATATCACCGGCCCTTTCAGCGATTTTGCCGCATTATTTACAGCAAGCGCAATGGCAAGCCCAATACCAAGAACCAGTGGCAGGGTGATAAGCGTAAAGGTGATGGTAAAACGCAAGGCCCGCCAGAAATCGATCAACATCAAATTATGCCAGCTTGCCTGTGCAAGGGCCGTTGCAGCTTCTCCAAGTTCCAGGACTTTTTGATAAGAGCCAAGGCCAACAAATTCTGTCTGGGTAACAATCCTGCCATTTTCATCAAGAACAGGGCGTGTTTCAACCTTGGTCACACATGTTTGGCCGGTAAAGCCGGGTGTGCATGTTTCCACTTCAAACCGCTCAACCACAGGCTTTGTGATCTGAAAACTTTGAATAAAGACTGTTGCCAGTGGTAAGGCGATGAAAAGTAACATCATGGCAACAGACGGGCCAACAAAGGCCGCGAACGTCTTTTTGTTCATCAATCTCTCTTATGACGGCGGTTAAGGTTGTTCAAAATACGCTAATAAAAGGCAAAGGGCAGGACATGCTGCCCCTTGCTTTATGATTTGGCTGACAGCGCCTTACAGGACGCCAGCTTCTTTCGCAGCTGTTGTGTAATCAGCTTCGATATCTGCTAATGCAGCTTCTGCGCTTTTCTCACCTGTTAGGAAAGCAGCAATGCCATTGCCCAAAGCGGTGTGCATTAAGCTCATCTGCTTTGAGGCCGGATATGGCTTGGCACCATTGGCAGCTGTGGCAAAGGCACCTGCTGCAGTGGCTGTTGGCTCATAGCCATCGATTAGCCATACAGCGGCATCATTATTGGCTTTGACCATTTCTGTATCAATGCCTTCCATCACGACCTTAAAGGCATTTTCAGCTTCAGCATCAGAGATGTTTGAGGCAATCACGATACCATCCCACCACAATGTTGAGGCAGGGGTTGCGCCGCCTGCCACTGTTGGTGCTGCTGACATTGTCACCTTGCCGACAACTTGTGATTCATCAGCGTTATCCATCGCAGCTGCGCGTGAAGCCCACAGATTTGCCATGGCAATTTTGCCTTGTTGGAACTGCTGCTGAACATAAGTTGAATCAGATACAAGATATTCTGGATCCATATATTCGGTCAGTGCTTTCATCATTTCAAGCGCTGCGACACCATTCGCATTATTGATTGATGGTGTCAGATCGCCATTAAAGAATTCACCGTCATATCCCATATACATATTGACGAATTCTTCAGCCAGATTCCAACCTGACTTAAATGTGCCACCTAGCGGATAATCCACAACACCAGCTGCCTTGATCTTCTTTGCGGCGGCCAAAACTTCTTCATAAGTCTTTGGCTCAGCGATACCAAGATCTGCCAGAATATCATTACGGTACATCAAATGCTGGGCATTTACCATCATGGCAATGGCCATGATTTTGCCATCGATACGGACAAGCTGATTTGGCTTTAACTGGCCGCCATGCTTGGCAACAAGGTCATCCAGCGCACGGATTGAGCCGGCATCGACCAATGGCACAGCTGTTGAGTTAGCCACACCACCTACATGATATAAAGATGGGCTTGCCGCAAACGCTTCTGGCTGCTTCAAACGGAATTCCTGATCAAGCTCTGCTTCGACATTGCCGCATTCTGCCATAGCAGATGTGACAGCTTTCCATGCTTCAAAGCCAGCTGATAGTGATTTCACAGTCATTGTGTTGTTGAATCCACAAGCTGCAAAAGCACCGCTGCTCATCAATGACAGGGCACCTGCCATGATTGTTGTTTTCAAAATGGTACGCATTTTTGGTTTCTCCCTCTTGGCCACTTTGACATTTACCAAATCTTGTGCTGTGTGAACGCCCAAGATGTGGTGGTGATGCTCGCGATAGGCGAGACGCTGGTCACAGCATCACGCATCATCAAGCCTTGTCCCTGTCTTTTTATCAAACAGGTGACATAATCTTGCAGGGACATGAACGCTGATCTCATCAGCGATCTCTGCCCGGAAATCTTTTTCTGTTTTCACAGCGACCAGACCATTGCCGACTCGTAAATTCAGCATGGTTGCCTCGCCCAGTAATTCTTGTGTGTATAATGGCGCGGTGATGGCAGCCTCGCTCGCTTTGCTTGTTGCGACACTCACATCTTCTGCCCGAAAGCCCAGTATCACATTGCCATCTGGCCCTGACAGACCTGTGACTTTCATATTCTGGGTTGTAAAGACGCCTGATTTTAACTCACCTTCAATCAGGTTCATGGCCGGGTTGCCAATAAATCCGGCAACAAAACTATTGGCCGGCTTGTCATATATCTCAGTTGGTGAGCCAACTTGCTGAATAACGCCCTTATTCATAACCACAACACGATCAGCCAGTGTCATCGCTTCAATTTGGTCATGCGTAACGTAGATGGTGGTCACCTGCAATTCATGCTGCAAATGTTTGATTTGCGCTCTGGTAGACACACGCAATTTGGCATCCAGATTGGATAAAGGCTCATCCATCAAAAAGACATTCGGCTCTCTGACAATGGCTCTGGCAAGGGCCACTCTCTGGCGCTGACCACCTGATAATTCAGCAGGTTTACGGTGCAGAAATTCACCAAGCTCAACCATATCAGCGGCGCGGCGCACGCGCTCATCATGCGAGGCAGTATCAACTTTGCGCACCTTCAGCGGAAAGCGGATATTTTCATACACATTCATATTGGGATACAAACCATATGACTGGAACACCATCGCCACGTCACGATCTTTGGGTTCCAGATCATTAATGATCTGCCCGTCAATGGCGATTTCACCATCAGTGATACTCTCAAGCCCGGCAATCATACGCATTGTGGTTGTCTTCCCACAGCCAGATGGCCCCAATAAGACTAAGAATTCCTGATCAGAGATTGTCAGATTGAAATTATCAACACCAACAAAATCACCCCAGCGTTTCGAAATATTGCGCAATTCAATTTGTGACATGATTCACCATTTTTTGTGACAAGGTATTTTGTGAGACACCCTTTGTAGGTTCGCCTTTCGCTTTGCCGGCAAGCATGATTGGCACTCCTACAAAACAGGTTTTGCATACCTAGTCAAAAATGCTAGACTTTTGATCCTGTTCTTGACAAGGTTTTTTTGTGCGAACCGCAGAAATTCTTCTAAAACAAAAATGACGATTGAGGCGATTGAAATGGAACTATCTGAAAAACAAGGGATTTTTGAAGGTTTGCAACAGCTTGTCAGTGTCGCTGACGCTGAGCTTGAAATGGTGGCAGAGCAAATTCTGGCAGACAATGTTGTGTTTGATATCGCTCATCCTGTGAATCAGCTTGTCGGGCGCAAGGCGGTGCTTGACGGGTTTTACAGGCCGCTTCGTGCGGCGCTTGCGTACACAAGACGGCGTGATGAAATTTTCATCTCAGCGGCTAACCGGCGCGATTTTGGCGGTGACTGGATTAGCGCTGTGACTCATTATGTCGGCAATTTTAACGCCTCTCTTTTTGGCGTGCGCCCGCATCATTCATGCGTGTTTTTGCGCTCTGGTGAATTTTATCAGATTGAAAATGGCAAGATCATACTGGCAAGGCTAATCCCTGATTTTATTGATCTTATGCGTCAGGCAAGGCGCCTGCCTATCAAAGAAATATTGGGGACTGAAATTTTATTCCCAGGGCCTGCCACACATGATGGTGTTATGCCGCAAACAGGAGATGGTGAGGCCTCATTAGATGTGGTTGAGGGCATGCTTGGTGATTTGCATGTCTTTGATCCGGACTCATTCGAGTCAAAATCCCAAACAGGTGATGATGGCTATTGGCATGATGACATGTTGTGGTATGGCCCGTGCGGTATTGGGTCCAATTACCGGTGGGATGGGTTTGTCAAAGATCACAGAGAATCATTTTTGCGCGCCTTTCCTGATCGCCAAGGCGGCAATCATTATTGCCGCATAGGGGAGGGACATTATGCGGCTGTGTCAGGATGGCCCTCTATGACGATGACCCATCAGGCAGATTATCTGGGTATCAAAGCCACCGGCAGGGCGATGACATTGCGCGTGATGGATTTTTACCGTGTCGCTGATAACAAGATTATGGAAAATTGGGTATTGCTTGATTATGGCGAGCTTTTTGAACAGATGGGGTTTGATATTTTTGCCGCCCATCAGGAAATGGAGTAGCCTGTGCGGATTGATGCTCATCACCACTTATGGGATTTGGCCGCGGTACATTATCCGTGGTTGATGGACAAAAACACAACTCGTTTTTTTGGCGACCCTGCGCCTATTGCACGAGATTATTTATTGCCGGAATTTACATCTGATGCCAAAAAATGCGGCTTTACCGCCTCTGTCCATATTCAGGTCGGCGCTGAAGATGGCGTGGCTGAGGCAAAATGGGTGGATGAAATAGCAGGCCAGTCAGACTGGCAGATGAAACAGGTTGCCTTTTGTGATCTGGCAGCTAACGACAGGTCTGCCACATTGGATATATTATGCGCCCTGCCATCTGTTGTTGGTGTGCGCCAGATAATTGGCCGCGCGCCTGGTGAAGATGCTGCTACAGGGACGCAAAAGCTGATTGCCTCTGAGGCTTTTTTGCAAGGACTGCAAGACATAGCTGACAGGGGCCTTAGCTTTGATTTGCAATTACTGCCAGAATTAATGGAGCCGATGGCCGCATTATTGGCACAAGTCCCGCACTTGCCTGTTGCCTTATGTCACGCAGGCTCACCTTATGACAGAACGACCACCGGCATTGATAAATGGGCGACATCATTAACCGCATTATCATCCCTGCCCCAAGTCACGGCAAAATTATCAGGTCTTGGCATGTTTGCCCATGGGTGGGTTGCAGATGATTTCGCGCCGATTGTGAATGAAGTGATAGCGCAATTTGGGCCATCTCGTGTGATGTTTGGCTCTAATTTTCCTGTCTGCTCATTAACATCTGATTATGATGGTCTGAAACAAGCTTATGATCATCTGATCCCGCAACAAATGCAGGATCAGATTTATGGCCACACAGCCGCCGCTTTTTATCGTTTTTAGCTCTCAAGAAGGCCGCGTTCCACAAGGACTTTGCGCGCCACTCTGAAACATTCAAGCGCTTGGGGCACACCACAATAAATGCCTATCACATGGATGATGGCTCTGATTTCCTCAGCAGATACGCCGTTTGTGACCGCGCCATTGCAATGAATTTCCCATTCATGCATTTTGCCAAGTGCCCCGATCATCGCCAAATTCATCATAGAGCGTGTTTTGGCATCAATGGCCTCATCTCCCCAACCAAATCCCCAACACCATGCGGTCATGGCTTCTTGGAAAGGGCGTGTGAATTCATCTGCGGCGGCCAGATTTTTTTCAACATATTCTGCGCCTAATGTTGCTTTACGTTGTGCCAGACCTGTATCGAATAATGAATCATCCATTTATGACCTCACCTTTTTTCTGATTGTGATTGCGCGCTGTTACCGGCGCCAAGATTTTTTCCTATATGAGACGCATTCATTTGCCTGATGCAAGGACAAATCAGCAAAAAATCTGTTACATAACGAAAAGCGTTGCATAAGAGTCTTGTCAGACAAAGCAGTTAAGCTCACACTGACAATAGTTGTTTGACTGGTTATGACGCTGAGGGTGATGATGGCACATAAACCACTTTATATTGATAATTTGCAATATGTGAATTGGCGTGCTGACCATTTTGAGGAAATGGCAGAAGGCCAGTTATCAGCTGTGCATGTCACGATTTGCTATCATGAAAATTTTCGTGAGACCGTTAGCAATTTCAGCCAGTGGAACAAATGGTTCGAAGCCTATCCTGACAGGCTGATGAGAGGTTTGTCGGCAGATGATGTTCGCCATGCGCATGAAACTGGCAAAACAGCGATTATCTTTGGATTTCAAAATTGCGCGCCTATCGAAGATGATATTGGCCTGATTGAGATTTGCCATCAGCTTGGCGCGCGTTTTATGCAGCTTTCTTATAATAACCAATCTTTGCTTGCGACAGGCTGTTACGAGGCAGAAGATCCAGGCATTACGCGATTTGGTCGTCAGGCAATTAAAGAGATGAATCGTGTCGGGCTTGTTGTGGATATGAGTCATTCTGCAGACAGATCAACGCTGGAGGCGATAGAGATATCAGACAGGCCTATTGCGATTACCCATGCGAATCCTGCCTGGTGGCATCCGGCACGGCGGAATAAATCTGATGAGGTCATAAAGGCCTTAACAAAGGCAGGTGGTATGATAGGTTTTTCAATTTACCCGCACCACCTCAAAGGTGGCGGTGATTGCAGCTTATCTGATTTTTGTGAAATGGTGGCACGCGCCGCAGATGCCTATGGTATCGAAAGCCTTGGGATAGGGTCTGATTTATGCCAGGACCAGCCTGATACTGTGGTTGAATGGATGCGCAATGGCAGATGGTCCAAGCAAACAGATTATGGCGAAGGCTCGGCTGATAATGCAGGCTTTCCGCCTCAGCCAGACTGGTTTCAGACAATCAGGGACTTTCCAAATCTGGCAAAAGGTCTAACTGATCATGGGTTCACCCAAGATGAAGTGGCAGCCATCATGGGAGGGAACTGGCTTCGCTTTTATGACGAGAATTTTGGCCCTCAAACCGGCCTGAACAGATAAAACATTATCAGATAAAAAAGTAAGGAGACGCATATTGATAGCTGAACGCCCCGATAGCCTTTGCATACAGCGCCCGGACCTGGCATTGCGCAGGCCAGAGGATGTTATGCGTCTTGAGGCTCTGGGCGCTAGCTTTGCTCATCGTCTGTCTTTCAAAAGAACGCTTATCCGTGCTTTGCATGATCAAAAAGCAGATATGCAGATCACAAATAAACAACTGGATGACTCCGGCCATGGTCATGTGGTGCTTACCATTAATTTTTATGGCAGGCCTTATTCACTAATAGGCTATAGCCGCCCTTTGGCAGATGAAGATCGCACAGACCGTGTGATCGCGACTGCCTGGGATGCCAGTTTTTGCTTATTTGACGGTGTGCCGGATGCACAAGATATCGCGTATCTGGCTGATGAGGTAACCCATCAGGAAGCCGGTCATTATCATGAAAAGGTAATGACGTTATCGCGCGCCAATAAATCAGTCAGATTATTTGAACATGTGGTCTCACAATTGGCCAAAGGCAGCCAGCCAGATCATGATATGATCGCAAAGATAGGTTATCTTATGCGCACAACCGCGGTCTATGGTAATGGCAAATTCGGTATCGCTGATCGTGACCATATCAAAGATTATGATGGGCTGGCAGGTCCGTTTCGCGCAGAAATGCTGACCGTATTTCTTATTCGGGAATTCACCTTTATTCTGGCAGATCATTGTGCCTCTTGCAGGGGTGGTGATATGGCTGTCAGCCTGTCAGCGCCTATGCGCCGCAATTTAGGCGTTGGCAATTCCACAGGCCTTGGTATGGCGCCTTTTTTGATACATCATCCTAATTTATTTCACAGCTGGATATTGGTCAGGGAAACAGCGATTGCAAGAGTGCGACAGATAGCTGACATCAGCGCTGATAAGCAGACAGATTATCTGCGTCTTTATGATCGTATCAGCGCCCATTTGGCACAATGGCAGGTAGATGATGAAAGCTACCAAAGGACAATCAGCTTACTGAGAAGCGACTGGAAAACGCTTGGGGCGGATATCAAACAGATACTTTTGCACGATTCGCCTTTTGAGCGGCTAATGTCATGGGCGATGAGCAAAGGCGATGATATGGCAGCTCTGATGGGATCTTTCATCATGGAATATATGCCAGAGGTCACAGATGGTCTTGAAGATTGCATGACTCAAGCAAGAGACCCTGCCATTGAGCCAAAGATGACAGTTGAAACATTATCAAATCTGATGAAAACACATTACCAATGGGCGTTATCTTTGGATTTAACTGCCTCACAGACAAGACAACAATTTTGGTATGTTTCAGAAGAAAAACTGGAACCGCGGCTTGGTGATGCTTATCGCGAAGCAGGCCAGGACCGGGAAATGCCATTTGCCATGGCCTATTATGTTGACGCTCTGCAACAGGCGCTTAAGGATATGCCAGGTGAGGCAAAGGTAGCTGAATTGCTTCTAAGGCACCCTTCATTGCGTTATATTGTGCGGCGTATTCAAAATGTTGCCCATTTTGCCTATGCAGAAGTGCATGGCAATCTTGTTGGCGCCTCTTGTCGTCCGATTGATCTCTTACGTTGCAAATTATCATTTTTTGGGGCCTCAAAATTTGATCCCCGTTCTGACAGATGGACCAGAATCACACTTTATCAGGGCGCACCAACAGCGGCTGATTTGCATGATGACGATGCTGATGACTGGGCGTTCTGGGTTGTAAAAGACCCAAAGGCGCAGGCAAGCATATGATAGCCTTATCGGTGAATCAGATTGTCTCTGAGGTCAGAAAGGCTATCCATAGTAAAGGCCAGAATTATGCGATCGCAGATGATGTGGCCAGAGCAACAGGGTGGCTTTGCGGCTATGGGATCGTGCCATCACAAGAGGTGACAGCCTATTTGTCAGCGCCGCGCGAAGAGGCGGCAAGGCCCCCCAATATGACAGCACAACATATCCAATTGACAAAAACAGATGGTCTTGGTGATATCGTGGCGGCGCTTGATTATTGTGAGGCATTTGACATCAAAAGCCTGTCTATCACAAAAGGGCGCTATCCTGTGATCACAATCGGGTTAATGGCCCTCAGACAATCACCGCCATTTGGCCTGTTTACAAGCGCAGATAAAAAATCTCTGCCAGAGATAGCAGCTTATGCCACGCCAGAGGACAGCATGTCATGGCAGATAACAGATTTTGCCTCAGCGCCTGCAACAGATAAAAACCCGCTTTTGCCGGCTCGTATCACCATAGATGAGAAAGATTATCATCATCTGAAACAATGGGCGCATGAAAGTTATGTTCCCTCATCTGAGGCATCTCGCAAATCAGGTGCAGGCGCCGGTCTCAATGACAATGATTAACCACGCACTATAACAAAAGCCAACTATAACAAACAGGAAAGGCGCACTCTTATGTCTACAACGCCCTTATCACTTGCTGAAATTGAAACGCTTGCCAAACAGACATTGCTTGCCAATGGTTGTGATGAGGCAAATGCGTCTGCTATTGCTGATACGATCATGCGCGCTGAACGTGACGGGTCAGCCTCTCACGGGCTGTTTCGCTTACCCGGCTATGTGAAATCTATGAAGTCAAGCAAAGTAAATGGCGCTGCCAGTCCGAAAATAGAGGCGCCTTTGCCAGCGATTATCTCTGTTGATGGTGATCATGGCTATGCCCCCTATAGCCTGCAATGCGCCCTGCCAGAGCTTGCAAAGGCAGCGAATATGACTGGAATTGCCGTCATGCGCCTTTATAACAGCTTTCATTTTGCCGCTCTTTGGCCGGAGGTTGAATATCTGGCTGAACAAAATTTGGTTGGTATCGCCTGTACCTGTTTTAAGCCTTCGGTTGCCCCTGCCGGTGCGACAAAAGCCTTTTTTGGCACAAATCCTCTGGCGTTTGCCTGGCCGCGTCCAAATGATACGCCTGTTGTCTTCGATATGGCAACATCACGCCTTGCCAAAGGAGATGTGATGCTGGCTGCACGAGATGGACATGACCTACCTGATGGCACAGGTTTAGGGCCAGATGGCATGCCAACCAATGATCCTAATGAAGTTCTCAAAGGTGTTTTGCTTCCCTTTGGCGGCTATAAGGGGTCAGCTATTTCTATGATGGTAGAGCTATTATCATCTGCAATGACAGGTGATCAGTTCTCTTATGAGGCTGAAACGCAGGATAATAATGATGGCGGCCCTGCAAGAGGTGGTGAGCTTATTATTGCGATATCGCCTGATTTGGTGGCAGGCAAAGGATGGGATGACCATGCTGACGGGTTTTTCACCCAGATGGCAGCCCTTGACGGAGTGCGTCTGCCAGGCGCGCGCCGTCATGAAAATCGCAAAAATGACGGGGCAAGACAGGTGAATAGCGCCTTGATTGAAACCATCAAATCACTTGCCTGATGTAACATTAAGAGCGTCAGCGTATCACGGTGAAAAGGGCTATATTCAAAAATAGTCCTTTTTATTTTGCAAAAGCGTAAAAAAAGTAACGCTTAAATTTAGAAAGTCGGCTATAGTATTCGTCACTTAATTGAGATGTGTCTAATATTAAGATTGGTTTGCTATGCATTTGCGTCGTTGGCAGCAGGAAATAATTGATGGATTGCCTGATATATTGAAGGCACACAGGCGTTTTATCGTCAAAGCGCCAACAGGCGCCGGAAAGACAGTGCTTGCCTCTGAAATCATATCGCAATTTTATGAAGGTAAAAAAGTCATCGTGCTATGTCACAGACTTGTTTTGCTCGAACAATTAGAGCGTGCGCTTGGCAAGGCGCACCGTGTGCAAAAGCTTAATCTGACAAAAAATGAAAAGCCTTTCACCGATTATGAGGTGCTGTTATCTACCAGCACCAGAGCCAAAGATATTCTGGATGATGCGATCAAAGAAGCAGATCTTCTGATTATTGATGAAGCTCACCGTGTGTCACCTAATGGCACAGGCTATAAGCGGATTTTAGATTGTTTTAATGAATATGGCAAAGACGATGCCCATATGCTTGGTCTGACAGCATCACCGGAAAGACGCACCGCTGATCAGCGCGATCAGCTCTCTCTTGCTTTTGATGCCATCATTGATGGGGCAGATATGAGTCAGCTTTTTGACGAAGGCATTTTGGTCAGACCGCGCTATCGCCCTCATTTTATCCATGATTTGGATCTGGGTCACATTGATGTCTCATGCGGTGATTTTCCTGTGGCAAAACTCGCCCCTGCCATCATTAAATCATCTATGATCAGCCACGCTTGTTCGATTTATTTAGAAGAGCGTGAAAAGGTAACCCCAAAGCCTGTATCTGCCTGGTTTTGCCCTGACGTAACGGTCGCTGAAACAACTGTAGAAGCGATTCAGGAGCTGGGTCTGTCAGTTGAGATCATCACAGCCCAGACTCCAATCAAAGAACGTATGCAGATGCTAAAAGCTCATGAAGATGGTGAGGTAGAAGCCATTGTCTCGGTTGGCGTTCTGGCAGAAGGGTGGGATAATCCGCATTGTAATATCATCGTACATATGCGCCCGACCTTATCAAAGGTGTTATGGGGTCAGTCAGTGGGACGCGGTCTGCGCGCCGCACCAAATAAAGATACATGTGTGGTGATCGATGTCTCATCCAACTGGTCTACCTTTGGGCCTGTGGAACAATTACAATGGTCATTATGGTCTCATCGCGGCTCTTATATGCGGTTCAAAAACAGATTTGAATGGATATCGCAACAGCCAGTTGATGAGCAAAAGAGCTATTATTTATGTGACCAAAAACAGCAAACTGGTTTGCGCTGCTCTCATGTGTATCTGAAAAATAAATTCGAAGATGGCGGTTGTCCTGCATGCGGATCATTATCTGCCATTGATATTCATAAAGAACAAAAGATGGATAGCTCGGTCAATGATATCGGGTTGCATCGTTTATTCTTTGAACGCATACCGGCTATTTATGATGAGATGAATCATCATATCTGGCGTACCCTTGGACAGACAGCCTGGACTGGCAGTGAGAAACCAGAATTGATTTTCCTCGCATTTTGCAAGGCTTTTGCCCTTGTTTCTGGAAAGCCATCCACCTCTGATTCTGAATTTTGGAAATATACCCTTGAAGGTGAGGCAGCGTTGCGTGCCTTTTTGGTGGAAAACAGGCTTCAGGTTGTGAAAGCAGAGGAAATGAACCATGCTATCCTGGTTGATGGTCTGATGCATGGCAGAAAGATCCGTGCTCTTCAGGCAAATCATGGTATATTATTATGTGGCGAATTATTTGCAGACAGCGATCCAGATGAGCTTGAGCGCAAATATCAAAGAGCCCTGCAGATCATCGAACGGCTCGCTGTTATGGGTTGTTCATCACAAGATAACTTGCCCTATTTTAAGGCAAAAGACATTTTAGGCGCTTAGGACGCAGCTTCATATGGCACAACCTACCTTGATCGCTCCCTCAATCTTATCAGCGGATTTCGCGCAATTAGGCGGCGAAATACATGCAATTGATAAAGCAGGCGCTGATTGGATTCATCTTGATGTCATGGACGGGCATTTTGTCCCTAATCTGACATTTGGGCCGCCAATTATCAAAGCGCTTCGCAAAACCACAGATAAATATTTTGATGCGCATTTGATGGTCTCAAATCCGGATGATTTACTTGATGATTATATCGCTGCCGGTTGTGACGGGATCACAGTTCATCTTGAGGCTTCAACGCATCTTGACAGAACGTTATCTGCGATTCGTGAAAAAGGGGCAAAGGCAGGTGTTTCTTTGAACCCTCACAGCTCTGTTGAAAATCTGAGCTATGTGCTTGATAAGCTTGATCTGATTTTGGTGATGAGTGTGAATCCCGGCTTTGGCGGCCAGTCATTTATCCCCTCTCAGCTTGCCAAGATTGCTGCAATTAAGCAGATGATAGGGACACGTGATATTCATATTCAGGTAGATGGCGGCGTCACCACTGAGAATGTCGGGCAGGTCAAACAAGCAGGTGCAAATGTGCTTGTGGCAGGATCAGCTGCGTTCAAAGGTGGCCCTGAGCATTATGAAACGAATATCACCAATTTGCGCAATGGGTAAAAATAGGCAGATTTTTCGTTGGTCTGTCTTTTATCTGCAAGCGTAAATAAACCAAATATCAAATAATGTTGGGGTGGTCATGGGACTTCTGATTGATGGTGTATGGTCTGATCAATGGTATGATACCAAGGCATCTGATGGAAAATTTGTGCGTGATGTTGCGCGTTTTCGCAACTGGGTAACATCTGACGGCAGTGCCGGGCCAACCGGATCTTCTGGGTTTGCCGCAGAGGCTGGCCGTTATCATCTTTATGTCTCTTATGCCTGTCCATGGGCGCATCGCACATTGATGTTTCGCCATTTGAAAGACTTAGAGGGGCTGATTGATATTTCGGTTGTGCATCCTCTAATGCTGAATGACGGGTGGACATTTGAAACGGATTTTAACGGGGCAACAGGCGACCGTTTAATGAACAAACCTTTCATGCGTGATATTTACACAAGCTCTTATGAGAATGCGACTGGCCGTGTCACCGTCCCTGTTTTGTGGGACAAAAAGCAAAATGTGATTGTCTCTAATGAATCATCTGAGATCATTCGGATGTTTAATTCAGTCTTTAATCATCTCACAGGTAATCATGATGATTATTGGCCTGAAGACAGACGTGATGAGATTGAACAGGTAAATGAGCTTGTTTATCACAATGTGAATAATGGGGTCTATAAGGCTGGTTTTGCAACAAGTGTTGAGGCTTATGAAGAGGCATTCCAAGGTGTTTTCAGTGCGCTTGATAAGCTGGAAGACAGGCTTTCTGAAAACAGATATTTGGTGGGATCACGTCTGACAGAGGCAGATATCAGGTTATTTGCGACCTTAATTCGCTTTGATCCTGTTTATGTTGGCCATTTCAAATGCAATTTGCGCTGCATATCTGATTACCCGAATCTCTATGGCTATATGAAAGAGATTTATCAGCTCAAAGATATCGCAAGCACAGTGTTTTTTGATCATATCAAAACGCATTATTATGCAAGCCATACCATGATCAACCCAACTCAGATTGTGCCAATCGGACCTCATCAGGATCTTTTTGCCCCGCATGGCAGAGGCCATCTCAAGGCAGATCCTCTCTAAGGTCAGTCAGGCTAAGATAACTCTGATTGGATGATTGTGGTGATGATATCGCAATCTTCTGGCGTGAAGGTCAAAGGCACACGCATATCAATGGTTTTAGCCAGAGCATGTTTCGTGGCAGGCAAATCCGGGATATCTTCCAGATATTCCCAGGAATCATAGCGGCTTGTAAATGCCACTGGTCTGTCAGCGCCAAACCATTTCAAATCAACACCGCGCGCACCGCACTTTGCCAGAAAGTCAGGTATCTGTGATGCGGCCAGCTTGTCGACACGAAACTGAATAGAAGAGCCAACATAAAATTCAGCTTGTGGGCGTATCGGCATTGATACACCATCAATCTGTCTCAAATTCGCTTCAAGCCTCTGATAGAGTTTATTCCATCTGGCAATATTATCATCCAAATGCTCCATCTGTGCGCGGATAATGGCAGCGCGCAAATGGTCAAGGCGACATGAGAAATTCGGCATCTTCGTTCTGATAGAATCAAACACATCAGCAGGCGGGCTCGCCCCATGCCGCTCATACAGCATATAAGATCCTGACATGATGGTTGCTTTGGCGGCAATCAGAGCATCATTGGTGGTAAGCAATCCGCCTTCACCAGAATTCATATGTTTATAAGTTTGCGTTGAAAAAGCTGCGACATGACCAAAATTGCCAGAACGTATACCACGCCATTTCGCGCCCATAGTATGAGCGCAATCTTCGATCACAGTGATATGATGATGATTGGCAATTTCCATAATGGCGTCCATATCAGCGATATGGCCACGCATATGAGAGAGCAGTAAAAATTTTGCGCCTGATGTCTCTGCCTTCTTTGCAAGATCAGCGATATCTATATGGTAATCATGGTCAATCTCTACCAGAACAGCTTTGCCGCCAACATTAAATATAGCGCCAGGCACAGGGGCAAGCGTATAGGCATTTGCCAGAACCAAATCACCTGGCATAACGCCGGCAGCGCGAAGTGCCAGTTGAATTGCCGTGCCGCCGGATGTGGTGGCTACACAATAATCCTGCCCCTGCCATTTGGCGTAATCTGCTTCTAGTAATGCTGTCTCGCCAATCTCATCGGCTGTTAAATTATACCGATGGATCCGTCCTGATTTCAAAATATCTATTGCGCGTTCAATCCCCTGTTCCGGGATAGGCTCTTGTTGCGTAAAAGATTTGGTGAAATGAACGGTTTGTGACATAGCGCTACATCGCCTCTGGTGGCAGGTGAATGTTGAAACGTTCCCGGATCATCATATCCGTTGCGTCATCCACATAAGCTTCTCTTGGTGCCCCAAGGATTTCTTTGACTTTTTGTTTGGCGATACCCCATGCGTCAGGCGATCCTGACTCAGCCCAGATGGTTGGGTTATCTCTGTTAGCCAGCTTTGGATAGTAATAATCACGAAGCATAGATCCCATTGTCTGCTCTCCGCCAAGGAAATGACCATCATTCATAACATGATTAATAATGGCATCATAACCAAGAGTCTCTTCAGAGACTTCAAATCCTCTGATCGTGCGCTGAATATTGGCGATCATCTCATTATCAAGCATCATTGCTTCAAAAGAGACCCCTAACAGGCTTGCCATCATACCAGCTGATTCATAGACAAGATTGGCACCTGCAAGACCGGCAGCAGTGGCAGATAAAGTCTTTTCTGCACCCATTTGTGCATCCACAGCCTTGGCATCTGCCATAGAGGTGGCCACACCGCCAACAAGGCCCAGATAATTTGCGATTTGGGCAGCGCCTGCATTCAGCACTGAAATCTCTCCGCCAGAGCCGGAAAAAGAGCCTGTGCGCAAATCAACCACAAAAGGCCAGTTTGAAAAAATGACCTGATGGCCTCTGCTAAAGGCATTAATCATCATCAATGCCGCTAATGCCTCAGCTGTTGTCTGGACAAGCATGCCTGCCAGTGGGGCAGGGGCTGTTGCACCTGCCTGCGCTGCAATGATCGCATTTACCGGCATGTTATATTTCACCACTTCACGTGCGATTGCCACCGCATCTTCGCCATAGCGCATCGGTGACAAAATAGACGTCAAATGCACCTTGCAAAACGGACGTTCTTTGAATTTACCTTCGCCGCCTGCCACAAGGTCAAATAATTCCATAACAGGCGCAACACTCTCTGCCACATTAAAGCTTGTGCCAATATGTTTTGACGTCCCTGAACATAAAGAATAGGCCTGATTAATATCAGCCTCCACGATATCTTCTATGTCTGTGCCAACACAGGTGCGTGAAAACCATGCCAGATTTTCAAGCTTATCGCCCAATTTTGCAAAATTATAAACATCCTGGACAGTGGACGGACGATAAAGCTGTGTGTCGATATCAAGTGTCTGAACAGCAGCGCCGGCTGTGCCAAAATAGACTTTCTGGCCGCCCACTTCGATATCATGTTTTGCCTCGCGTGCATGAAGTGTGAAATTTTTAGGTGTGCCTTCAATGATCTCTTCAACCAATTCACGCCGATAACATAACCTGCCATCTGCGTTCAAATGCGCTCCCATTTTCAAAGCAGCTTCTTCCAGATAATCAGGCACTTCACCCATGCCCAGATTTTCAAGAAGACGAAAGGCGGTATCAACAATATCTTTGATATTTTGTTCACTCAAAGGCTGATAAGTGCCACCAATCTGGCCCGGAGGGCAAGGATGCGGAATAGCGCCTTCTGTTTGTCTTTGCTGGTGCCTTGCCGCGCGGCCGGCGCCACGTTTTCCACGTCCGTTATTTGTTGCCATGACTAACCACCCTTGCCTCGTTGAAACAGATCATAACTGGCAGCCTTTTGGTCGTTGACAATACCAATTGCCACACGCAACACCCATCAGGCTTAACAGGTGAACATTACTCTTATTTTTGGAAAAGAAAATCAAAAAATATCACGGATTGGAATTATTTTTGACAGGGGAAAACAGCCTTTATTCCTTTGGTTTTCCGATATGTTGTTCGCCGCGCTTTTGCGCCAGTCTGACTTGCTTTTGGCGCATTTCGTAACGCTCTTTTTGTGCCTTGGTTTTGGTATCGTGACAATGATGGCATGACAGGCCGGGCAAATAGGTCTCTTTTTCTCTGTCTTGTTCTGTTAATGGCATGCGGCAGGCAAAGCATAGCTCATATTTGCCTTTGGTAAGATTATGATCGACTGATACGCGATTATCAAAGACAAAACATTCACCCTTCCAAAGAGACTCTTCTGCCGGGACATCTTCGAAATATTTCAATATGCCACCTTTGAGGTGATAGACATCCTCAAAGCCATATTGACGCATAAGGGCTGTGGATTTCTCGCATCTGATCCCGCCAGTGCAAAACATGGCTAATTTTTTTGGCTTCTCTTCGGCGGGCAAATCAGCCAGCTCACGCGCCCATTTGGGAAATTCGCGAAAATTGGTTGTGTTGGGATCAACCGCCCCCTCAAAGGTGCCAATGGCTGTTTCATAATGATTTCTTGTATCCACCACCATCGTATCAGGATCAGAAATCAGCGCATTCCAGTCTTTGGGTTCAACATATGTACCTGCATTTTGAGACGGGTAGATATCTTCGCAGCCCATGGTCACAATTTCTTTTTTCAGCCGGACTTTCATCCTGTGAAAAGGCCGCTCTGTGTAAAGGGCATATTTAATGGCGACATCGGAAAAACAGGGCTTATCACGCAACCATTCAACAAAACAGCTCATATCTTCATAACGCGCTGATACCGTGCCATTCAGGCCTTCAGTAGCAAGCAGTAATGTGCCCATCATATTTGTTTTGCTGCATATAGCACGCAACTCTGCCTGCCAGTCCGGTAAATCTTCCAGGACCACAAATTTATAAAGCGCAGCGACCACAAAGCCAGTATCAGTGTCTGGCTTTGGTATCTCATCATTATGTGCCGGTGATAATGTCATGATGTTACAGGTCAGTTTTGTCAAAATTTGGCACAGCTTAATGCGAAGTGTCTGTTGTTGCAAGACACCTGCATGCTTCTATAAACTTCTCTTGTGCCACCATGATTGCTAAGATAAAACAAACAACAGGAATTTTGTGTAAAAACAGGCAGGAATCATTGTGGGCGTATCAGCCAAATCATCTTCTGAGGCCACATCATCTTCTGAGATTGTGATAGAATTACGCGATTTGCACAAACGCTTTGGCGCGCTGGACGTGCTAAGGGGTGTCAATCTCACTGCCAGAAAAGGAGAGGTGATTTCCTTAATCGGCTCCTCAGGCTCTGGCAAGTCTACCATGCTGCGTTGCGCTAATCTTCTTGAATATGCACAAGAAGGTGATGTCATCATTGAAGGGGCCAAGGTAAGCTGGTCAGAGCAGGCAGATGAAAGAGTGCCCTCAGACGCAAAGCAGGTTCTGTCTATCCGCACCAATTTATCAATGGTCTTTCAGCAATTTAACTTATGGTCTCATTTGACAATTTTGCAAAATGTCACTGAAGCACCTGTGAGTGTGCTTGGCCAGGATCGCAAACAAGCAGAAGAACAGGCATTGCATTGGCTTGAAAAAGTGGGCATTGCAGATAAGGCAGAGGCCTTTCCGTCTCAGTTATCAGGCGGCCAACAACAACGCGCTGCGATTGCGCGTGCGCTTGCTATGTCGCCTCGTGCCTTGTTGTTTGATGAGCCTACCTCAGCTCTGGATCCGGAGCTCGAACAAGAAGTTGTGAAAGTCATTAAACAACTAGCGGGCGAGGGTCGTACTATGATATTAGTGACTCATGATATGAATTTGGCCAAAGATGTATCTGACAAAGTTGTGTTCCTGCATCAGGGAATTATCGAAGAAGAAGGCACACCAGAAGCGATATTCCAAAAGCCGAAATCAAAACGTTTGAAACAGTTTTTAAGTGCAACGGTTTCAACTTAAAAAATCGATCAAAAAGCACTTTAGTTTGTCATATGAGGAGAGTGACATGAAAAAAATCTTACTAGGCCTTGCAGCGGTTGCATTAATGGCTGGTCCGGCAATGGCGGATAAAGTGCGCATGGGCACAGAAGGCGCCTACCCTCCCTATAACTTCATCAATGATTCAGGTGAAGTAGACGGGTTTGAACGTGAGCTTGGCGATGAGCTGTGTAAGCGTGCAAAGCTTGATTGTGAATGGGTCACAAATGAATGGGATTCTATCATCCCGAACCTTAAATCAGGCAATTATGATACCATTATCGCAGGCATGTCTATCACAGCCGAACGTGATAAGGTCATTGACTTTACGCAAGATTACATTCCGCCATCACCATCAGCTTATGCTGCTATGTCTGGCGGGTCTGTTGACATTAATGGCGGCGTTATCGCAGCACAAACAGGCACAATTCAGGCAAGCCACATTGCAGCTTCAGGCGCAACTTTGGCTGAGTATAAAACACCTGATGAGACAATCGCAGCTGTCAAAAATGGCGAAGCAGATGCTGTATTGGCTGATAAAGAATTCCTGGCACCATTTGTGGCTGAATCAGGCGGCGACATGGTCTTTGTCGGTGAAGTGCCACTTGGCGGCGGCATTGGCATGGGCGTGCGCGAATCAGATGGCGATCTGAAAGCCAAGATGGACGCAGCGATTGCATCTGTAAAGGCTGATGGTTCATTGAACACAATGATCAAAAAATGGTTCGGTGACGAAGCACAAACTTACTAAGCCTCTCATGGGCCGGCTTTGTAGCGCTCGCTTTGCGACTGTCTGAAAGCTGAGATACTATTTTGACAAAAGAAGGCTGTTATCATGATGGCCTTCTTTTTTTTCAATGCGTAACATTCGCATAGATGAATTAGGGAATAAGAGCGGCAAAATGACAGCGTTTTTTGCCTGTGAGGCGCCAAAATCACTAGAAGGTCTGGCCTGGCTTGCCTGCTATCTTACCACTGGCAAACATATGGCTTTTTATAGCTCCTTTGTGACCGTCATCATCTTGCTTGCTGTCACAGCGCCTCTTGCGATGATATTTGGTTTTGGTGGTGCTTTGGCCGCCAGGTCACCGGCGCGTCTGTTGCGGTGGTTTGGCAAAGGGTATATCGCGATGGTACGCGGTGTGCCTGATATTGTGTTTTTCTTATTCATGCCGATTGCCATTGATCAGGCGCTTGAATATGCGCGCCATAAAATCTTATGTCCGCAGGTGACAGATCCCATCAGGCAGGGCAGTGATTTTGTGGTTTGTAAAATAGCAAAATTGCCGCTTAGCGCTTCTGAGCAATGGGTACATGAGATTTATGGATTTGCGCTTGCTTGTGTGTCTTTTGCCATTATCTTTGGCGCTTTTGCCGGCAATATTTTATTTGGCGCCATGAAAGCGGTGCCAAAGGCGCAAATTGAAACAGGCGCTGCTTACGGGATGACAAATCGTATCATCTTCCGGCGTATTATCTTTCCGCAAATGTGGCTCTATGCTTTGCCTGGCTTATCGAATTTATGGCAGATATTGATCAAGGCAACACCGTTATTATTCCTTCTTGGGGTTGAGGATATCGTTTATTGGGCGCGTGAATTAGGCGGCGCCAAAACTTCTGCCTTTGATTATCCGCACCCTGACTGGCGCTTATGGTATTTTCTGGTTCTTTTGGTTTTTTACCTGCTGCTAACCTATGGATCTGAGACAATATTTTCACGCCTCATTCGCAAAGCTGATTATACGACCATGCAATCATCAGATAGCGGAGCCGCAAAATGATGGCCTGTCTTGAAACACTGCAAGCCTATGGGTTGCGCTCGGTTGGCATAGGCGAGCGCTTATTACCAAAAGCAGATATCACCTTATGTGAACAAATCGTTCTAATCGGCTCTGGCATGATCTGGAATGTCTATTTCGGGATCTTAGCTTTGTTTTTCGGGTTCTTTTTTGCCACCTTGCTTGCTTGTGGCAAGGCAAGTTCCAATCCCATGTTCCAAAAGCCTGCCAGAGGCTTTATCTTTATATTCCGCGGCTCACCATTATTTATTCAATTTTTCCTGGCCTATGAAGCCTTTGTGTTATTGCCCAAAGTTGGCATCATTCTTGATTTTGGGTTTGTGGTCATAGATGCACAAACAAGATGGCTTACCAAAGCATGGCTTGGGGCGCTGATTGTTTTATTTTTGAATACCTCTGCCTATTCTGCTGAGATTTTTTATGGCGCTTTGCGCGGTGTGCCCAAAGGTGACCGTGAGGCAGCAGATGCCTATGGGCTGACAGGGTGGCGCAAATTCAGGGTTATCATCTGGCCAACCATGTTGCGGCTGGCATGGCCTGCCTATACCAATGAGGCGATTTTTATGTTTCATGCGACCACTTTGGTTTTCTTTTCAGGCTTCCCTGCCTGGCGTCAGGCAGGTGATGCGCTCTACTACGCCAGTTATTTTGCGGATAAGACCTTTAATCCGTTCATCCCTTATCCGATTGTTGCTGTGTATTTTGTCCTGTGGACGTTAATTGTGATAGGGTTATTTGCTTTGATTGGCAGGCGCCTGAACCGGCATTTGCCATCTCAGCACGTCCCGCGGACATCTTTCAAATGGAATATGATGCGCTAGAGGTTTTCTATTTATGACTTTGACAAAACATCATCTGGCAGGTGATACCCCGACCGCAAGCTTTGAGATCGCCGTTTATGAATTTGGCCGCCAAACAAAGGGGCCGAAAATTTATCTGCAAGCTGGCATGCACGCAGATGAACATCCCGGCATGCTGATATTGCATCATCTGATCACAAGGCTTAAAGAGGCCGAAAAAGCAGGCACCTTAGCTGCCCATTTCGTGATTTTGCCAATGGTCAATCCGCTTGGCATGGCGCATTTATCATTTCATATGCATCGTGGCAGATATCATCCGGAAAATGGATTGAATTATAACAGGGGCTGGCCTGATTTTTCATCATGGCTGACGGACCAGCCAGAATTTGTCTCAGCTCTTGGTGATAAGGCAGAGGAAAATAAACTGCTTGTGCGGCGTTGGCTGTCTCAATGGCTGTCTTTGATGCCAAGGACCACTGCTTTGGACAAACAGCGCCATTTCGTGATGTCTCACTGTTATGATGCTGATATGGTTCTGGATTTGCATTGTGATGATATGGCATTAAATCACATATTTATCGTGCCTCAGAATTTGCCGCGATATCAGGGCCTTGCTGACAGGCTTGGGTCTGTGGCGACCTTAACGGCCGAAGATTCAGGTGGCGGCTCATTTGATGAGGTCTGGTCTGGTTTATGGGTTGCGCTTGCCAAAACATTTCCTGACCATGCTTGGCCTGAACCTGTTTTGTCAGCCACTCTGGAATATCGCGGTCAGGCTGATGTATCTGATGCGCTCGCTGTTCAGGATGCCAGAAATTTATTTGATTTTTTCTGTGATGAAGGTCTGATTACCACTGCGCCTTCTTGCCCCGTCAGCCCAAGCGCTCCGCCAACGCAGCTGTCAGCCTGTGAAATCATAAGAGTGCAGCAATCAGGTCTGATTGCCTATCATGCCGCCTTAGGTGATGTTGTAAAATCAGGCGATCATATTGCTGATTTGGTGCGCCTTGACGGTCCGGCACCTTTGCAAGAAAGAGTGCCTGTTTATGCTGGCACAGATGGTGTTATTTTCTCGATGTTGCAAAGCAAATATGTGTGGCCTGGCACCTCTATTGCCAAGATTGCAGGAAAACAGCCTCTTGCCTCTCGTACAGGCTATTTGCTCGAAGATTAAAAAGCGCTTTCAATGGCCGCGATCACCTTTGGTGAATCAGGTTTGGTAACAGTGGAAAACCAGTCCACGATCATGCCATCTGTGCCGATAAGGTATTTGTGAAAATTCCATTTTGGCCTGCCGGCATATCCTGTTTGTGCTTTTGCCCATTGATAAAAATCATGCGCCTCATCACCTTTGATTTTGATTTTATCTGTCATAGGAAAGGTGATGTTAAAATTCACTTCACAAAATGTCTGAATCTCTTCTGCTGTGCCTGTCTCTTGCTTGCCAAAATCATTTGACGGCACGCCTATCACGACAAGACCGCTATCTTTGAATTTGTCATAAACAGCCTGAAGCGCGTCATATTGCGGGGTGAAACCACATTGAGAGGCTGTATTCACAATCAATAAGGGGCGCCCGCGATAGGCGTTCAAATCCAATGTGCCACCATCAATGGCGGGAAACGAAAAATCATATGCTGTTATCAAAGTGGCATTTGTTGCCGCAGAAGAAACACTCATGAAACTAAATCCTATTGAGACAAAAGCGTATATAAACCGAAAAAATGACATAAAAAAAGACTCCTATAAGGGCGTCTTAGCAATTGATAAATCATAAAAATATTTACGACAGACAAGGTTATTTGGTTTATCTGGGTGAATGCCAAACTTGCGAAAGCCAGCTTTCAACAAGTCGCCCACCGCCCATTTCAATGGCCGCATTTCGTAATTTCGCCATTGGACCTGACAGGCGCATCAGCCGGCCTGTTGCTTCTGCTTTATCAATAATCGGTGATAATGTGCGTGCGCGCTGAACGGCCCATTGGCTTGCCGCTTGTCTTAAATCACCTGTCTGCAAGAGCGCCAAATGCAAGCTTGCGGCGTCTTCTAGTGTTTGGCCTGCGCCTTGCGCCAAATGAGGCGGCATAATATGAGCAGCATCCCCGACCACAATCAACCCATATTTGCGCCAGGTCGAAAGCTGGCTGGCAGAGGCAAGAGGCGTGCTATGCCAGTCAATAGCCTCATCACATAAAACAGATAAGCTATATGATTGCCCCAGATAGTGACGGACAATATCGCTTGCCGGCCTGGCAAAAGCAGGGGTGCATAAAACAAGATTTATCAATGCGCCACCGGCAAAAGGATAGCTGACAAGATGAAAGCCCTCACCAAGCCATAATTGCGTGCGGGGCGCTGAAAAATGACGTGGCAGCTCGCCAGATGGGACCACAGCGCGCAATGCCTGCCTTGCTCCTTTGTCCTTATGATCATGAGGCGCTATCATGCGGCGTGCCAGACCATTTTGACCATCTGCGCCGATGATAAGGCTCATAGGATGAACGGTGCCTGATTCAGATCGCACACAAGTGATATCCTGATTGCATGTCAGGTTGGTGACCATCTCATCACAAAAAGAAATCAAGGAATGCTGCCTTGCAAGTGCGAGCAAAGATTTGTGTAAATCATGTCGCCCGACACTGGCATAATCACGTGCTTGTGGCCTATCATGGTCAATCACTGTCAGACAGCCATTGGTCCTCACAGAGCGAAGCTCAATCGCAGATAAGCGCATTAAATGCGGGCGTACAGCCTCCAGAGCGCCTAATTGTACCAAAGCGTCAAATCCATTTGGTGCTAATTGCAGAGCGCCTGGCAATTTGTCAGCGACTTTGCCAAAGATCGCTACCTGATAACCGGCATTTGCCACGCCAATCGCAGCAGACAGACCGGCTATGGCAGTGCCAATGATTCCAATTGTGCCGGAGCCCTTTGATTGCATCTACATCACTCACATTACAAACAGACATCTTCAATTTAGAGCAGACATAAAAAAAGGGCACCCATTATTTCTGTAAAAGGTGCCCTTTTTCTTCATTTGTGATAATCGCCTTATCCTTTGCCGCGCCATGGAATAAGCTTGGCAATCAAAAAGCGCATGAATAAATCAAAGGCAAGACCAAGCAGACCCATGATTAAGATCGTGACCCAAATCAGTTCATAATCTGAGACAGTTCGTGCCACATTTTCGATAAAGCCAATACCTGTTGTGCCAGCCAGCATTTCAGCTGCCACCAGAGTGCCCCAACACACACCAATGGCAATCCGCGCCCCTGTCAGAATCTCAGGCAGGGCGTTTGGCAAAATCACATTGCGTAAAATCTGCTGATTGGTGGCGCCCAAAGAATGAGAGGCACGAATCTTTGACAACTGTGTCCCTGAGGCGCCTGTTCTGGCAGAGATGACCATAATGGCAAATGCCACCATGAAGAGTAAGAAAATCTTACCATCATCCTGAATGCCGAAAATTGTGAGAATCAACGGCGCCCACGCCAAAGGTGGCACCGGACGATATAGCTCAATCAACGGGTCAAAGAATGACTTGAAAAAGCGTGATACGCCCATATAGATCCCAAGAGGCACACCAAGCATGATCCCTATCCCCAATGCCACAAGAACACGGAATAATGAATCCCAAATATGACCGTCAAGCATTGGAATATAGCCAAGAGATACATCGCCTTGCGCAAAGGCAAGAAGATTATCTTTATAATTGGGCTCAAAGCTTCCATCAATACCGTGGGCACCATAGCTGCCCGGCAACATATCAATCGCCCCGTCAGGGATAAGGAAGTCAACAACATCTGCAATGGCAAGCCATTTCCACCATAATAAGGTTGTGCCCTTATAGCCGCCACCTGCATTGACATCAGGATTGGCCAATTTGGCAAAAGTGGCGATCACATCCGCAGGTTTCGGCAGCCATCTGGCGGAGCCTTGTTCTGTACAGATGGTACGTGATTTCACAACACCTTCGCCTGGCAGGAACACCGCCTTGACATAGCGCAGCCCGCCTTGTGCATCAGAGGTGGCTTTGCTCATCCGTTCAATCGCTTCATTGACGATCACCAAACTTGACGCAGGGAAAATAACCCCATCATCAAGACGGCGGAAAATACGCTCAACCGCTTTTACATAATCAGCGCGTTCTTTGGCAGTGACCTCGTCAAAATTGCCTGTGCTATTGGCGTCTTTCAAGGCTGCAATATCGGCCTTTGTGGTCTCTATCAATGCTTGCGCTGAGGCAGGCATATTCCGCACCTTCGCAAAGGCATCTGCGATAGCGATTGCATCCACTGAGACAGTGTCAAACAGCACGCCTCTCGGCGTTGTTGGCAAGATGGGGATTTCATCTTCAGTCACACCCCATGGTGGCTGATTAAGGGCTTCCTCAGATGGTTGCATCCCGTCAGCGCCTGCACTCAGACGAGCGGAAATCTCATCAAGCTGTCCGGCAATGGCAGCCAATTGTGTCTCAGCCTCAGGTGCCAGATTCGCAGGATCTGAATAAATCGCAAGAAGTGATTTTGAGGCCTCATTAATGCCTTGTAGTGTCGCCACTTCAGCAGAGGTAAAGGCGTCTTTTGGCAAGCGCACCAATATATCATCAAGCTGCTCACTGTTGCGCACAACCAGATCAGTCGATTTGTAATAACGCGATTTGATAGGCAGATTGGCTTTAATTGGTGAGACAGCCTCATTTAATTTGCCAACCTGGCACAATTCATTGGCAGCTTGCGGGAAATAAGCTCGTCCCATGCCCCATGAAAAATAAAACCAGACAAGCAATAAGGCTGAAATGCCACAAACAGCCCAATACCAGCCGCCCTTGGTTCTTTCCGGATCACCAAAGACTTCGTCAGTTTCGCGTGCGACTGTTTCTTTGCGACCCACATAGATGGACCAGATAAAGGCAAAGATTAAGCCGATAATAAAGACAGCAGTTATATCTGCTCTATGGTAAGAAAGCCAATTAAGCACCGCTCATGATCTCCTCTTCCATGTTCCAAATCATTGTCAGAATCTCTTCACGCACTTCGCTGAAATCAGATTGTTGTTTAATCTCACGCAAAGAGGTTTTGAGACCCTGTTCTGCAAAAGGCAGATTATATTCTTTGTGAATACGCCCCGGGCGAGGTGCCATAACAAATAACCTCTCTCCCAACAAAAGGGCCTCTTCTACTGAATGGGTAATGATGATGATGGTTTTGCCTGTCTCTTTCCATAATTCAAGAATAAGAGACTGCATTTTCTCTCTTGTCAGCGCATCAAGCGCGCCAAGAGGCTCATCCATCAAAATAACATCAGGGTCATTAACAAGACAACGTGCCAGAGCCACACGCTGTTGCATGCCGCCAGATAGCTGATAAGTCGGTGTATCACCAAATCCGGCAAGCCCGACAATTTCAAGCCATTTCTCAACCAGAGCCGCGCTTTTATCCGGATCTTCTTTTTTCATGCGCAGACCAAAATCGACATTTCGCGACACAGGCAGCCATTCAAATAAGGCGCCTTGCTGAAAGACCATGCCACGCTCAACACCAGGTGCCACAATTTCGTTATCACCAAGTGTCAATGTGCCTGATGTTTGACTCAAAAAACCGGCAACCACGTTCAATAGAGTTGTTTTGCCGCAACCAGACGGGCCCAAAACTGACAACAGCTCGCCTTTTTTGAGCTTAAAGTTTATGTCCTTTAACGCCTCTACAGCCGCACCAGTCTGCGGATTGGTAAAGGTCATACAGAGATCTTCACAGATTAAATCAGCCATTTTATGCCCCTCTTTTACCGTTTTGTTTGTGATAAAAGTTTTGTGTAAAAAAAAGCCCGCCTCTATTGAGGCGGACTTTTAATCTTTTTTGTCAATACTTATTGTAAGTATGAGCCGTCAATTGTTCTTGCAATTGAACCAGTGATGCCTTTGACGTTTGTTTTCACGAATGTCACACCAAGTGATTCGGCTGCTGCACCGGCAATGCCGTTTGTCCCGAAGTAATCAGCAGATTGTTCTGCTGCTGTTGGGAACAAGAAACCAGCCATTTGGTTGCGTGTCTGGTCAACTGACATACCTGCATCTGCTGCAACTTTTGCAAGCTGTGCGTCTGATGCAATCCAGGCTGCGTTTGCTTCTTCTGTTACTTCAAGGAAAGTGCGAAGAAGATCCGGGTTTTCAGTTGCAAACTTTTCAGTCACTGAAATCACGTCAAATGACCCAATGCCTGCATCTGTTTTTTCCTCTGTTGACATGATTGGTGTGCCAACTTCGCCTGCTGCAGCGGCTGAGTTACCACCAAAGATACAAGCCATGGCAACTGAACCATCTGCCAATGAGACAGCACCATCCGGCGGTGCCTGGTCAACAATTGTCATTGTTGATGTATCTACACCAAGAGCAGCCATTTGCTTTCTGAATGAGAAGTCAGCCATTGTGTTCAACGGAACAGCAACAGTCGCACCTTCTAGTTCTGAGGCGTTTGCTGATGTAATGCCAAGATTGTTGGCAACAAAGCAGTCATTGGCTTCATAAACAACAGCGATACCAACCATCTTCAAAGGAGCACCCTGCTGAATGGCTGTTACGAAAGGCGCAAGGCCTTGTGAATAGGCAATGTCAATATCACCTGCAAGCATCGCTTCAGTCATCGCCACGCCTGTTGAGAAGTCTGTCCAGTTTACGTCCACACCCATCGCATCATCATACGCTTTGTCTACTTTTGCGATTTGGTTTGGTGTCGCCCACTCTAAGAAGAATGCCACATTGACTGAATCAGTCGCTAGTGCCATTGAAGTTGTGCCTGATAGCATTGCTGCACCAGCCACTACTGATTGAAGCAGTTTTTTCATAAGTTCCTCCCTGAAAAATACTAAACTAAAACCTTAGTTTCATTCACTATTACCAATTTAATAAAGGTAGGCAAATAAAACTCAATCCCACCAAAGATTTATTTCTTTTTATCTCTTTGGTGAAAAACGAAAGCAGATGATCACCTTACAATATGTTGTTTGATTGCAGGGTGATCATCCCCTTTTAAGACTGTATCTTGTGACCCCCTGCCGCTAGACAAGCTCATCAAGTGTTTTTCTGAATTTATCGATGATTTCATCAATATGGCTGCGCTCTGCGATAAAGGCAGGTGCTAAAATCGCATTATCACCTGTCCATTTCACATGCAGACCGTTCCAGAACATATCTTTTTGCAGCTTCATTCCGCGCGCCCCTGGCACCTCACCTGGGTGCACTTCGACTGTCGCCATCATACCAATGCCGCGCAAATCATAAACAAGAGGATGATCTTTGAGTGACCAGACAGCATCCTGGAAATAGGATTCCATCTCTGCGGCGCGCTCAAACAAGCCATCTTGCTGATAAATCTTTTGCGTTGCAATCCCGGCAGCACAAGCGGCAGGGTGCGCAGAATAGGTATAGCCATGGAAGAATTCGATCGCCTCATCAGGCGCCGCATTTGTTACAGTCTCATAAATATCATCAGACACAGCGACAGCGCCCATAGGGATGGCGCCATTTGTGATTGCTTTGGCCATGGTGATCATATCCGGAATCACACCGAATTTATCTGTAGCAAAAGGTGTGCCCATACGACCAAAGCCGGTGATGACCTCATCAAACACCAAAAGCATGCCATATTTATCACAAATCTCGCGCACTCTTTGAAGATATCCGACAGGTGGCACAAGTGTGCCGGTAGACCCTGCCACAGGCTCAATAAAGACAGCGCCAATCGTGCCGCCGCCAAAATTCATGGCAATACGCTCTAAATCATCTGCCATTTCTGCGCCTGTTAATGGCTGGCCTTTTGAAAAACGCTGCTCTTCAGTCCATGTGTGGCGAATCATAGAGATATTTGGCAATGTAAGACCAAATGTTTCACGATTTTTGACCATACCTGCTAAGGACACACCGCCCATATTGACGCCATGATAAGCACGTTCACGGCTGACCAGACGATTGCGTTGTGCCTGTCCGCGCGCGCGCTGATAAGCAAGCACGATTTTGATCGCGGTATCAATTGATTCTGACCCTGAGTTGGTAAAGAACATATGATTGATAGAATCAGGCAACATCCGTGTGACCATTTCTGACAATTCAAATGATCCCGGATGACCAAGTGAGAAATGCGGAATATAGTCATTATCTGACATTTGCTTGTAAACAGCTTCAGCAATTTCACGCCGGCCATGCCCGCAAGGTGTTGTGAACAAGCTTGATGAGCCATCAATCACTTTGCCGCCCTTATAATCCCAGCAATACATTCCCTCTGATTTGACAACCAGACGCGGGTCTTTTTTGAAATCACGGTTAGCGCTAAACGGCATCCAGTGGCTTTCAAGTGAATTTACGTCAAACGGCATAGCACGCTCCTTCTTCTTTACGATATGTGAATAAACTTTATTCCCTTAGAGAGTGACTGGTCGTAACCGTCAACCTCTATCCCCTTAAATTACAAAAACACAGTGGGGGAATTTTGCATGATGAGATAGAACCAGAAATGTGATTGACTGGTGCCAGTTTGTGCTTTTCCGGTAATCATAGCTGCGCTATAGCTAGAATTGAGCCGCATAATTCACAATTTGTCACGCAAGACAATCAGGGCAGGAAAACAGATTTATATGCTTGAATCGCTGATTTTCACTCTTGATCCAGAGGCGAAAACCTCTTTGCAAATGCAGATTCGCCAGATTTTTGTTGAGGCGATTTTGAAACGTATTTTATTGCCAGGTGATAAATTGCCATCTTCACGCGCGTTATCAGCGCATTTATCAGTATCACGTAACACTGTGAACCATGCTTATCAGGCCTTAATGGATAGCGAATATATCGAGGCGCGGCCGCGTTCAGGCTATGTTGTAAGTGCCGCTGCGCCTGTTGGGCGCCTTGAGGTAGCGTCATCTCATAGTGACAGCCACGCCACAGATCATGCCTCAGATGTGGATTGGCAGGCAAAATTAATTGCGCCTCTTGAAGAAGTGCGTCTTGTGAAAAAGCCGCTTAACTGGCGCGATTATGAATTTCCCTTCATCTATGGTCAGACAGACAGCACCTTATTTGCGCATTCGCAATGGCGCGATTGCTCACGCCAGGCTCTGGGATTGCGTGATTTTGGCAATACGGTGGGTGATTTTGGCTATCATGATGATCCTATGCTTGTGAATTACATCTGTTCGCGCTCTTTGCCGCGGCGCGGCATACAGGTTGTCTCTGACCAGTTGCTTGTCACACTTGGCGCACAAAATGCGCTTTATTTGGTTGCCCAGCTGCTGATTGATTCAGATAAGACGGTGGTTTTGGAAGAGCCTTCTTATCCTGATTTGCGCGATATCGTAGCACGCAGGACAAATAACATCTTATCTCTGCCAGTAGATGAAGAAGGTATGATATTAGATGAGTCTGTTTTGAGTCAGGCAGATATTATTTGCATCACCCCTTCGCATCAATGTCCGACAACGACAACCATGTCGGTCAAGAGGCGCAAAGATTTGCTTGAGATGGCAAAAAAGCATGATTTTCTGATCATCGAAGATGATTATGAATTTGAAATGAATTTCATTGAAAAACCATCACCTGCTTTGAAGTCTTTGGACAGATCAGGTCATGTGATTTACGTTGGCAGCCTGTCAAAATCATTATTTCCCGGATTACGGCTTGGTTATCTTGTGGCCTCTCAGCCTCTGATTGATCAGGCGCGCAGCTTGCGTCATTTAATTTTGCGCCACCCGCCAGGTCATACCCAGCGCACGGCAGCTTATTTTTTAGCGCTTGGTCATTATGAAGCCCAGCTACGCCGCCTGCGCCGCCATCTTCACGGGCGCAGAGAGATATTGCAGGAAGCATTGGATAAAGTCCCGCTATTTGAACAGACTGCCTCTCATTTTGGCGGAACCAGCTTTTGGATTAAGGGGCCGGACTGGCTTGATTCACGTGCTTTGGCCATGCGGGCGGCTAAACAAGGGGTGTTAATCGAAGCAGGTGATGTGTTTTTTGCCCCTGAAAATCCGCCCCTTAATTATTTCAGAATTGCCTATAGCTCTATCCCTTCTGAGAAAATTCCGGACGGTATAGACAGATTGGCGCAGATCTTAAGCGATATGCAACAAGAGCACCATAATCACATATAACCCAAAAGCCACCCTATCTTTTACCTTGCAAGCGCTGATGCTTGAATCACAAAAAAGAAGAGGCTATAACTGGACCTATTTTGATTATGAATTGGCACTCTTCTTTTGCTCTTTTCCATGTGAGACTATGACATGATAAGAGTGAGTTTCGGTAACGTCTGGGGGGCAAAGTCATCTTACCATCTTCTTTTCTAAGCGATAAGGCTGCCATTTGTCCGAAATGGTTACTTGAACTTGCGACTGGTTCTGAGCCGGTGCCAATGGCATTTGTGCGCGCCACAAGCAAGGCAGTTATTGAATCAGCGGTGCAATCTTATGAAGCAGGTCTGTGTGTCCCTCATCTGATTGGTGAGACAGATGAGATAAAAGAGATAGCCGCTCAGTCAGCGTTATCTTTGGATGGCTGTCTCTTGCATCATACTGATGGTGAGGCAGCGGCAATAGAGGCTGCTATTTCTCTGGCACAACAAGATGTCATAAAAGGCTTTGTAAAAGGCCAGCTTCACACAGATGTGTTTATGGGTGGTCTTGTGAATAAGCAGGCCGGTATGCGCACCGCGCAGCGGATGGTTCATGTTTTTGCCATGTTTCCGCCAGATGGCGGCACACCTGTGATGATTTCAGATGGCGCTGTGAATGTGGCGCCAAATCAGGAAACACGCATAGCGGCCGCTTTGAATGTTGCCTCCTTATGCCGCGCGATTGAGATTGAACGCCCCAAAATTGCTATCTTATCTGCCACAGAATCACAAATTGCCTCTGTGCCATCATCTATTGAGGCTGCCGAGATTGCGCAAGCTTGCGCAGCGCAAGATCTCAGCGCAGATTATGAAGGGCCCTTGTCGCTTGATTTGGCAATCGCACCTGCGGCGGTGGCACAAAAAAAGATGGAAGGCTCACCTGTAGCCGGCTATGCAAATGGTCTTATCATGCCGGATATTGTGTCTGGCAATGCGTTATTCAAATCTCTTGTCTGGTTTGGTGGCGCAAGTGCGGCAGGGCTTGTTATGGGCGCGCGCTTGCCAATTATTCTGACAAGCCGGTCTGATCCGGCACCGGCGCGCCTTGCCTCTATTGCGCTTGGCGCCATCATGCAAAATGCACAGCAACGTGAAAATAAAGGTTCATGACGATGTTAAAACAGCCAAAGGTCGATCCGTCACCAAAAGTGGGTGATGAAGTTCACAAAACCACCTGTTATATGTGCGCATGCCGTTGTGGTATCAATGTTCATATGCGTGATGGTGAGGTGCGCTACATTGAAGGCAATCGCGATCATCCTGTAAATCAGGGCGTTTTATGCGCCAAAGGCTCTGCCGGGATTATGCAGCATTATTCACCTGCGCGTCTGACCTCTCCTTTGCGCCGTGTCGGCCCAAGAGGCTCTGGCCAGTTTGAAGCAATCAGCTGGGATGACGCCTTGCAGGAAGTCTCAGAGGAAATGGCCAAAATCAGAGCCAATGATCCTCGCAAGCTTGCCTTTTTCACTGGTCGTGATCAATCACAAGCGCTAACAGGATGGTGGGCAACACAGTTTGGCACACCTAATTTTGCAGCTCATGGTGGCTTTTGTTCTGTGAATATGGCAGCAGGCGGCATATATACGCTTGGCGGTGCGTTTTGGGAATTCGGGTCAGCTGACTGGGAGCGCACAGAATGTTATGTTCTGTTTGGCGTTGCAGAAGATCATGATTCCAACCCGATAAAAATGGGCCTTGGCAAGCTGAAAAAGCGCGGCGTTAAAATTTTATCAGTGAATCCTGTGCAAACAGGTTATGCGGCTGTGTCTGATGATTGGTATGGCATCACCCCTGGTATGGACGGTTTGTTTATTTTATCTGTTATCAGAGAATTAATGATGGCAGGGAAAATCGATCTTGGGTATTTAACACGCTATACCAATGCCCCTTATTTGGTGATTCAAAATGAAGGCGCGGCTGACCATGGTCTTTTCTGGCGTAATAAAGATGGCGCAACACAAATCATCGACAGAGCCACAGGCAAAGCTGTGCCATCAGATTCCCAAAATGTAACAGCTGATTTGACATGTGATGTGGATTTGCCATCTGGTGGTAAGGCAGTCTCAGTCTTTAAGCTGATGAGTGAAGCTTATCTTCGTGATGACTATGCCCCAGAGGCGGTGGCTGACAAGGTTGGTATTTCTGCGCCGCGTATTCGCGCTTTTGCGGCCACGCTTGCTGAAGCGGCCTTTGAAAAAGAAGTGGTCATTGATCAGCCATGGACTGACTGGAAAGGCACACGCCATGACAAGATGATTGGCCGGCCTGTGGCAATGCATGCCATGCGTGGTATTTCTGCGCACTCAAACGGGTTCCAGACATGCCGTGCGCTTCATGTCCTGCAGCTTCTTCTTGGTTCGGTTGAAGTGCCGGGCGGTTTCCGTTTCAAACCACCTTATCCAAAGCCTGCTGAAATTCATCCAAAACCAGCAGGTCGTCTTGATCAGGTGGCGCCAAATACGCCGCTCAAAGGCGCGCCTCTTGGCTATGTTATGGGCCCGGAGGATTTGATTGTCGATGATAAAGGCAATCCGTTGCGTATTGATAAAGCCTATTCATGGGATGCCCCTTTATCAGCGCATGGGCTGATGCATATGGTGATATCAAATGCCTATGCCGGCGATCCTTATCCTGTGGATATGCTTTTTATGTATATGGCGAATATGGCCTGGAATTCATCTATGAATACCTCTGGCATGATTGATATGCTGACAGGCAAGAACGAAGATGGCAGCTATAAAATTCCAAAGATCATTTATTCAGACGCCTATGCCTCTGAAATGGTTGATTATGCTGATATTATTTTGCCGGATACAACCTATCTGGAACGCCATGATTGTATTTCGCTTCTTGACCGTCCGATTTGTGAGCCTGATGCCGTAGCAGACGCGATTCGCTGGCCGGTTGTTACGCCTGACAGAGATGTCAGAGGGTTTCAGTCTGTCTTGCTTGACTTGGGGGCACGGCTTGGTTTGCCTGGTATGGTCAATGAAGATGGGTCTGCGAAATTCAAAGATTATGGTGACTATATCACAAATCATGAACGCAAAGCCGGCATTGGTCCTCTTGCCGGATTCCGTGGCAAGGATGGCACACAGGCAGGCCGCGGTGAGCCAAATCAAAATCAACTTGATTCCTATATTGAAAATGGTGGTTTCTGGCACCATGATGTGCCAGAAGAGGCACGCTATTTTAAGCATGCAAATGTGGCTTATCAGGATTTCGCTGTTGAAATGGGCTTTTATGACAGCCCGCAGCCTTATGATTTCCAGATATATTCTGAAGTGTTGCAGAAATTCAAATTAGCAGCCCAAGGTCATGGCGACCATGTGCCACCTGCGCATTTGCGGGACCAGCTTGCAAGCTGTTTTACGCCTTTGCCAAGCTGGTATGCCCCATTTGAGGGCGCTGCTTTGAGTGATGATGAGTTTCCGGTCTATGCGTTAACACAGCGCCCTATGGCGATGTATCATAGCTGGGGATCTCAAAATGCATGGTTGCGCCAAATTCACGGCTATAATCCACTATTTATCTCAGCAGAGTTAGCCGCAAAACATAAGCTGTCTGACAATGATTGGGCAGAGGTCACATCTCATCACGGCACCATTACCGTGCCTGTTGTGGTGATGCAGGGTGTCAATAAAGATACTGTCTGGACGTGGAATGCCATTGGCAAAAAGAAAGGTGCCTGGCGCTTGTCAGAAGATGCGCCTGAATCAAATAAAGGCTTTTTGTTGAACCACCTTATCCATGAATTGTTGCCGCCAAAAGGAGATGGGCTGAGATGGTCAAATTCAGACCCTATCACAGGTCAGGCAGCATGGTATGATCTAAAGGTACGCATTGCCAAAGCTGATCCGCCAGCGCATCTGGCAAGCCTGCCACAATTTGACAAGCCTGCTGACTTACCAAATATGCCTGAAACAGATAATACTGTGCGCTATGGATTAAAATGGACATCTGCTGCGAGGGATAAATCATGACCTTATTACCAGAACCACAAGCCATCAAATTAGGCTTGGTCATTGACCTTGATATTTGTGTGGGATGCCATGCTTGTGTTGTGAATTGTAAAGAATGGAATACCTCAGGCTATGGGGCGCCTCTTGCTGATGAAGATGCCTATGGCGCGGCGCCGTCCGGCTCATGGTTAAACAGGGTACATTCTTATGAAGTCACCCCTCAGGAGCCTGCCTCATCTCACAGCCCGGCCATTTCACGCACTGTGCATTTTCCGAAATCATGCCTGCATTGTGAAGAAGCGCCATGTGTCACAGTTTGTCCGACAGGCGCCTCTTACAAACGTGCCGAAGATGGTATTGTTCTGGTCAATGAAGATTGGTGTATTGGTTGCGGGCTATGCGCATGGTCTTGTCCTTATGGCGCCAGAGAGATGGATCCGGCAGAGCAGGTCATGAAAAAATGCACCTTATGTGTAGATCGTATTTATAATGAGAATTTGCCTGAAGAAGACAGGCAGCCTGCCTGTGTGCGGACCTGTCCGACCAATGCACGTCATTTTGGTGATTTGGGTGACCCCAATTCAGAAGTCTCATTGCTTGTGGCAGCGCGCGGGGGCATGGATTTGATGCCTGAACAAGGCACAAAACCTGTGAACCAATATCTGCCACCTCGTGACAGAACAATCGAAGATGAGGCCTCTGCCTCTTTGGTGGCGATGGCAGAAGCAGCGGAGCCAACCGGCTTTTGGAAATGGGTAGACGGCACCCTTGATAAACTTTCTGGAGGTGCATAATGCGTCCTGCCTTTTCAATTATATTTTTCACAGTGATGTCAGGCTTTGGCTTTGGTCTTGCTGCCCTTGTCTCTCTGAATTTGATTGAGATGCCAACACTGTCTGCCAAGCTGATTGTGCTTGGTACGATTTTGGTATTTTCCGGCGCCGGTCTGATTTCATCCACATTTCATTTGGGCCACCCTGAGCGCGCATGGCGTGCGTTGACTCAATGGCGGTCAAGCTGGCTTAGCCGCGAAGGTGTGCTTGCGATCATCACACTTGATGCCATTTTAGGATGGTTTTTATATGCACATTTTGTAGGCACACCGCCCTTATGGGCAGGGCTTGTTGTTTGTGGCCTGTCTTTATTTACCATCTTTTGTACCGCGATGATTTATGCCTCATTAAAAACAGTGGCACGATGGCACCATCCTTTAACATCTGTCAGCTATCTGGCATTTGGCGTGGCAAGTGGTCTTGTGGGCCTTGCCGCTTTAACAGCATTTACAACCATGCCATCAGCGCCTCTTGCCATGGCTGCCAGCTGGGCACTTGTTGGCGCATGGGGTGTAAAGCTTGTCTGGTGGCAGGTCGCAGGAAAACAGGCTGAACAAAGCACCAGAGAAACAGCAACAGGTCTTGGCAAATTGGGCAAGGTGGCTCCCTTAATGCCGCCTCATACATCCGAAAATTATTTGCAACATGAGATGGGTTTTCAGATTGGCCGCAAACATGCCAGCACTTTGCGGATGATGGCGCTTAGCATTGGCGGCGCGCTTCCTCTTATCCTTTTGTCTGCCTTGCCAGCCTCTCCTGTGGCGCTCATCATTGCCCTCATGGCAACATTAGCCGGGTTGTTTTTTGAAAGATGGTTGTTCTTTGCCGAAGCCAAGCATGTGGTGATGCTCTATTATTAAGGCACGCCTTATCGGCAAATAGCGCCCTTGACTTGTGACAGTCAAAATAAGATTGTCATAAGGCGCTAACATTATGTGATCAGGTATCAAAGAAGGGTGCAAAGGGCGTGTTCAGACCATTATCAGGCCTTAAATCAGGTGTATCGACTGTTGAATTGCTTGTGGCGATGACTGTGTTATCGACCGCGGCACTCGGTGTGTTTGGCCTATTATCCAATACAGAAACAAATTTGTTATCTTCGCGCAATGATCTGAATGCCCAACAGACAGAAGAAGCACTTGGCGCCTATTTATATGAAGAATTCATCTCTTATGATGAAACAGATCCAACCACAGGACTGGATGATTTCAAAGAAGAGGTATTCTACACACGCGCTGAATTTCCAAACACTTCTTTGCGGTATCGTTCGGTTATGGGTTATCAGAAACGCTATGCGCAAGGCGCGGTCACGGCCAAATGCCGGCTTGTTGCGCCTACAAATGAGATCACAGGCACAGTCAGCTTTACCTCTGATTGTGTGACCATCCCAGAGGGCGCCGCTGATAACCAGACAATTGCGCAAGTGATCAATGAGCTGTTGCATAATAATGTGCCTGTCTCTTTTGGGGTGGAAAATGTCGGCTCGCTTTGCACAGCCACAACACCGATGGATAACACCACAGTCGATCCCGGAAAAACGGCGGTTTTAAGCGTGGATGACCCGCAATGTTTGAACAGTATTAATGCCGGTCAGCCAGCTGCAAATTCTGAGATTATTTTTCCGCGTTTTGTGGTCTACAGCCCGGCAGACATTAACCGCTATAATACCTCTTTGATTGACAGGCCAACTGGCAAGACGGTTGGCCTTGCCCTTGACGGCCCTGCGGCCATGAGTGCGCAATCAGGTGTCAGCACGCCTGAAACAGGTTTTACCCTGTCATCTTTATCTGACACTGATAGCGGTATTTTAACATTTTCATCTCCTCTAGTCGGGGCCAGACTGTCATTATCAGATGCGCATGGCGCCAATTTGACAGACAATAATTCAGCGACCATTTCTATTTCAGGGACATTCGGACAGCTCAAAGAGGCTATTCGTGAATTCTTTTATGAATCACCAAATGGGTATTTTGGCAGTGATACGGTCAGTGTGGTTGTCAGATCAGGGTCAATGCGCTCTGCAAAGACAATGGCAGTTGATATCACGCCAAATTGTGGTGATCAGCTTCTTGGCACGGCAACACGTTTTGATCTTGGCTATATGGATAATTCAACAGGCGTGCCGTTTTTTGATGAGACAACGGCAACCTTCCTGACGACTGTATCTGTCTATGATAATTCATCGCCAACGCACTTTTACGGCTATTGCCGGCCGAATGAGCATCGCTATGATTACGAGACACAGCGATTTGAAACAACCGGCGGTATGTGTGATCCTGTCTCAGATCACGGCTCAACCAGATATCAAAAATATTCAAGCCGTCTGATGAAATATGACAATAACACGCCGTGGAACCTAAACAGCTCAATCAACGTCTTTTTGTATGAAGAAGCTGATAATATGACGCAAGATCGTTATGCGTTGTTCCTTGTATTGGACGGCTATCCGGGCAGATGCGCTGACGCGACCGCACCAACGACATTGGCTGATTCCCGCTCATCGGGCAATGCGATGACAAACAGCAATTTTAAGGCATTGGGCTTATCTGAGAATATCTGGCCGAACGGTACGATCAAAAATGACAGTGACAGACGCTGCCGCCTTGCGTTCCGTCTGTCGAATATCGAACCAGAACGAAATCTGGATAATACAAGTGATCTTCACACTTTCACAGACGATCCCAAAGAATATACGGGTATCATAGGTGATGATGGCAGATTGATGGCGCGTGCAAGCTGGCAGGAGCCAATTGACGGTGTTGTAGTGCCATTGCGCATTGTTGACCCGACTCATCCTGATAATGCGACTGTGCCTGTTGAGTTGCGCAATTACACATTTGGCAATCCGATATTTGAGCTGGTGTTCTGGGATACTTTGAATTCGTGGAATATTCGCGCTCTTGATACGACTTTGAATAAAATTGTATTCCGCCGGATCATGTTTGCCCCTGGTAATGATGACCAAACACAGGCCATTCGCCTCAATATCAATCAATCGCGCAGATGCGGTACGTAACATGAGGGCAGCGATCATGCGTGATATGATGAAACGATTTATCAGTCAGTCAAAATCATCTGGCTTTTCGCTTGTTGAATTGATGGTCACAGTCACCTTGATGGCGGTGGTTGGCATTGGCGTTGTCTCTTTGATGGATTATGTGCAATCAACCAGAGTGCGCGTGGAGACCTCAGTCAAATTGATAGATGATGTCGATAAGGCAGAATTATTTATCCGTACCAAGCTGAAAACCGCTGATCGTCTTGAATTTGATAACAAAACTGTTCATTTCTCAGATAATTTATTCAGCGCAGAATGTCTTTTGCTGTTAACCCGTGATCCTCGTGACAGGACAGGGGTGAATTTTGTGCAAAATGCCGGCGCTGTGCGGTCTCATAAATTTGACGCCCTTGACGGGACAAACGCCTTTACCCTTGGTTTGTGGTTCAAGCGCGATAATGTCAGCCATAATAATCTTGAAACACTTGCCGCATGGGGCGCTTATGATCCGGTGTTGCCAAGCTCTATGGCGATGGTGATGACACCTTTTGGCGAGATGGCACTTCGCTTTGGTACCAAGACGATTTTTGTGCCTTCGCCGCGTGAGTTGAATGATAAAAAATGGCATCACATTGTCGCAAGCTATGACAATATCACCTCTATGGGTGTGCTGGATTCCAATAGCGTCAAGATTTATGTTGATGGCTATCCGCGCACTGTCAGTGTGATTGATGCCGGCGTTGTGCCAAATTTCAATATGGGCGCCGGCAGTGATAATTTCACAATTGGTTTGCCGCTTACCTCTGATAATAGCTCTGCTTTTAACGGGGTGATATCAGATGTTGAATTATATTCAGATCCGGTCACACCAAGCCAGGCAGCAGCGATCTATAATGTGAATTCTAATCCTCTGTCTATGTCAAAAGAGTTACATTGGCCACTTGCCATTTATTATGCAGATAACAGAACCTTCACAGATGTCAGTGGCAAAGGGCGCATTGGCTATGCGACTGGCCTGTCAGCGCAGACAGCGACTGTCACAACCACTGATGAGCGTTATTTCGGAGATGTATTTGCGCTGATTGATATGCCAAATGATGGCAATGATAATTATGCTCTTATGCACCGCCAGTCTCATAATGATTGCCCCGATAACGTGAATGAGGCCTCTGGTTTTACGACCATCTCTGAAGATATTTTTGTGCGTCCCGAAGACAGGAACTTTTTCACCCGTTCAACAGATGACGCCAATGATGTGTTATTCAGCTATGGGTATCGCTCTGGCAATGGTCAGGCCTCATTTGCCTTTGAGGCTGCCCCGAAAAAGCTGGCATTAAACAAGAAATTCTTTGATGAAGATTTCTGCCGTGCTGACCCGTCACTTGTTCTAAATCGTCCCCCTGGTGTGACGAATTGTCCGATTACGCGCGGTTTTGCTTATATCGCAACTGACTTTGATAATCAGACTGATGAGTTATTCATACCCAACGCCATGTATTGGGAAGATAACACGACTTATTACAATATTCCCGGCGCACCAAGTACCATTATGGGACGTTGGAGCAGTGAGACAGGTGTGATGACATTTACTGTCTCAGACGGGTTGCCTGTTGATATTGATGACTGGCAAAAAGCCCTTCGTAGCCTTGCCTATCGCCCTATGCAGGAAGATTATGCGCCAACCAAAGATCTTGTGATTTCGCTCGGCTATTTGCCAATGAAAATCAATAACCAGTTCCATTTTTATGACTTTATTGAATTCCCTATTGGCTCCACCGTGAATTGGGTCCAGTCACAAACAGATGCCTATAACAGCCGCTTTTGTGGCTCCAGAGGGTATCTTGCCACTGTGACAAGTGAAGAAGAAAATGCCTTTCTGGTCGAGAGATTCCGCAAATCCTCAGGCGCTGTGCCTGCCGGCTGGCTTGGGGGTCATGATTCGATTATTCACGGCACTTGGATCTGGGAGAAAAACAGCCCTGAATCAGGTATGCGTTTTTGGGATCAGACAGATCTTGATGGCAGTGATGGTCGCCCTGTGAAGATTGATAATAGTTCTACAGATTTGACTGACTTCCTCAAAGAAGAAGGTGTTGTTTTGCCAGGCTCACAAAGCCCCTTTACAAGGCGTGTGACAACCTCTCTCAAAGATGATGTTGTGCTTGCTTATCATAATTTGGCCTCTAATGAGCCAAATAACGCAGGGGGCTCAGAGACAATTAATCATGAGCCTTATATGCAGATTGTGGGCTCTGATGGTGGTAATGGGTACTGGAATGATTTGCCTGATAACCGTACATGCAAAGATAATGAGTTTTATCACCCCTGCGGCTATTACGTAGAATATGGCGGCAGGCCGGGCGAATCTCTTAACTCACTTGTCTATGAACGTACAGTGGATCTGTCAGCGCAACGTGAATTCTGTAAGCAGCCAGATTAATATTCATTAAGGTTGAGGGTATAAAAACTACCTTGGATATTGGCAATTTCACTTGTGTATAATGCCATGCCAAAACCAGTGGCCGTTGCACAAGAGGCAATTAAATACCGATGATAGCGGTCATCACCGTCATTATCTTGTTGTTCTGCTTTGCCTTTATCAACCACAAAAGCGGTACTTTCGCGCCCGTTAATGGAGGTAATAGGCGCATAAGCGGCGTTTGTCAGAAACTCAATACTGTTTCCGGTGCCGATTAATTGTGGATCTGCCTGATTGACGCGCCTCTCACACGCTCTGGCAAGCGCTTGAGATTGCGGTGTGTGAGATGTGTTATAAAAGCCGGGAATCCCGCCGGCAGATTTTGCCAGATACACAGATAATTCGAGGTTTTCCCGCGCCTCAGCGTTCAGAAAAGACGTCACCTGTTGTTTGACATTTGATTCTTCTGAGCCGCCGACAAGATTCAGCAAAGGGATAGCCGCAACTGAGACAACTGCCACAATCAACATGGATGCAACAAGAGCAAAGCCATCTTGTTTTTGCATAAGGTCTGTTTTGCTATTCCTGCCTTGTTCACTCATCACATATCCTTTTTTCGGCACGCCTCACCAGATAGTCCCCATCCTAGGCTGAAATGGGAAAAAAGACACGCGAAAAAACAGCTGATGATATATCTTTCATGTTAATCCGTTGGCACTAATTTGCGTCTTTTGGTTGATTTTTTGTCTGTGAATGGGCATTAAAAAGTCACAATTTTCATCCAGACCATGATGGTCTATCACGGCAAAAGCGTGTCTTCACAATCACAATTGGCAAGCTTTGTTAACATAAAGATAAAGAGAGTTTCCATGAATATCGACAAAATCGCAATTGGCAAAAACCCCCCTGAAGATGTGAATGTTATTATCGAAATTCCTGCCGGCGCGGCACCTGTAAAATATGAGGTGGATAAAGAGTCTGGCGCTGTT
Source organism: Puniceispirillaceae bacterium (SeqCode) (assembly GCA_049890215.1). Lineage (GTDB taxonomy): Bacteria > Pseudomonadota > Alphaproteobacteria > Puniceispirillales > Puniceispirillaceae > UBA685. Next base: position 53,229 of record JBMHBX010000038.1, read on the forward strand.
CTCGTTGACAGATTTATTCACACACCCATGCATTATCCTGTCAATTATGGCTTTGTGCCTCATACATTATCTGATGATGGTGACCCGATTGATGCCTGCGTTCTGACACCTATGCCGATTATTCACGGCTGTGTTATCGCTGCACGCCCCATTGGTGTGCTGATGATGGAGGATGAATCCGGCCTTGATGAAAAACTGCTATGCGTGCCGGTTGATAAGCTTCACCCTTATTATAAGGATGTGAAGACTGTGACAGATCTTCAGCCAATTATTTTGGAACAGATTGGTCACTTTTTTGAACATTACAAAGATTTGGAAAAATCCAAATGGGTGAAAGTTCAGGGCTGGGAAGGCGCCGATAAAGCGCGCGCGCTGATTACCGAAGCTGTGGAAAGAGCCTCAGCAAAGTAACATCTTGCTAATATTTTGAATAAGAGCGGGTGCGCGGCGTATAGCCCCACCCGCTTTTTGTGGCACCAACAGAGATAAGTGGCAGCAACTTTTCTTCTGGCATACGAACAAGATGCCCTGTGACATCATGGTCTAAAAACATCTCTAAAGTGACATCCTGGGTGATGCCTTTTTCTGAAAGGCGGCTAAAGGCCATCATGACTTTTTTCACGCTCATAAGCTTATCATCCAATAAATAGCTGATATCCCAACTCTATCAAAAGTGCATTTGCGTGACAATTTCAATCCGTAATGCTATGATACAAGTGCCTTAAATATCATCTGATGGGAGAGCGCTGCAAAAGGCAGCCGCCGAAGGAGCAAAGCCTCAGGAAACTCTCAGGCAAAAGAACCGCAGATGAGTGGCAATCTGGAGAGAGGCCTTAACGGGCCCACCGACGGGGATACTATCTAAGATGCGCTATATGAAGCCATCGTTTTAGATAAAAAACTCTCAGGTCCCATGACAGATGAGGCATTGATATGATGACAGGTGCAGTGCAAAAAATCGCGCCTCTTATCAGACAATGTGCAATGCGATCGTCATGGGGGTTATTATGAAAAAAATCGCAGTCATAGGTGCCGGTATCACTGGCATGTCAACAGCCTTTACGCTTGCGCAAAAAGGCTATGAAGTCACCGTTTATGATAAAAATCGCTATGCCGCGATGGAAACGTCTTTTGCAAATGGCGGCCAGCTATCTGCCTCAAATGCTGAGGTATGGACAAGATGGCAGACCATTTTCAAAGGCCTGAAATGGATGATGAAATCAGACGCGCCTTTGCTCGTGAATCCGGCGCCATCTCTGCATAAGCTTGGTTGGATGTATGAATTTATGCGCCATATTCCTGATTATGAGGATAACACGGTGCGTACAGCAGAGCTTGCAGTGGCCTCCCGAGATTTTATGACACAAATGGCAGAGGATGCGGGCATAGAATTTAACCGTGTCAATCAGGGCATTTTGCATTTTTATGATGATGAGGCAGAATTTGCCCATGCGCATTATGTCACAGATTTGCTGGCCAGAGGCGGTGTATCCAGAACAAGGCTAACGCCTGAAGAGGTCTATCATATTGAGCCATCCATCAGCTCAAAGGTGATAGGCGGATATTACACAGAATCTGATTTTACAGGTGATATTCACAAATTTTCGACAGGCTTGGTTGAAGCCTGCGGGCGTCTTGGGGTCCGGTTTTTCTGGCAACATGAGGTCATCAAATTATCACCAAATAAAGGGGCGCCTCTGATTGACAGTAAAACAGAGGATGAGACGGTCACTGAAATTTATGATGGTGTTGTGATTTGTGCTGGTGTGCGCAGCCGTGATTTTGCCGCTCAGGCAGGGGACAGAGTGAATATCTATCCGGTAAAGGGCTATTCCATCACCATCTCATTGGAGGATGACGCCTCTCGCGCCGCCGCACCATGGGTAAGTTTGCTTGATGATAAGGCAAAAATTGTTACCTCACGTTTGGGAGAGGACAGATTCCGTGTTGCAGGTACAGCTGAATTTAACGGCTATAATTATAACATCAGAGCAGACAGAATCGCACCTATGACAAGGTGGGTGGAAAAGAATTTCACTGGCATTAACACAGAATATGTGACCCCCTGGGCCGGTTTGCGTCCTATGATGCCGAATATGATGCCACGTATTGGGTCTGGCAGGGCAAAGGGCATTTTCTATAATACAGGTCATGGTCATCTTGGCTGGACTTTATCTTGTGTGTCTGCGCATATGGTCACAGATGTTATCCTTGCAGCAGATAATCAGTAATGAATAACGCCTCATAAGATAGGAGAGGTTATGAATAAGCTTACAATTACACGCCCGGATGATTGGCACCTGCACCTTCGTGATGGCGCTATGATGCAGGCGGTTCTGCCTTATTCAGCCGCTGATTTTGGCAGGGCAATTGTGATGCCAAATTTGGTGCCGCCTGTGACCACCACAGCACAAGCGCTCGCCTATCGTGAGAGGATTTTGCATGCTTTGCCAAAAGGGGCAGATTTTATGCCTCTTATGGTTTTGTATTTAACAGAGCAAACAGATCCTGAAGATGTCCGAGCTGGCTTTGAGACAGGTCTTATTCATGCTGTAAAATTATATCCGGCAGGGGCGACCACAAATTCAGCAAGCGGTGTGAAAGACATATCAAAAGTAATGCCTGTGCTTGAAGTGATGGCAGACATTGGCATGCCTCTTTGCGTGCATGGCGAAGTCACAGACGAGGCGATAGATATTTTTGACAGAGAAGCTGTCTTTATTGATAAAGTGCTTGATCCTCTTGGCAGGCGTCTGCCGTCTTTGCGGGTTGTGTTTGAACATATCACAACAAAACAAGCTGTTGATTATGTCTCGCAAGCAAGCCGGTCTCTGGCAGCGACTATCACAACGCACCATCTGATGATTAATCGTAATGCCTATCTGGCAGGTGGTATCAAACCACATTATTATTGCCTGCCGGTTGCAAAACGCGAAATTCACCGCAAAGCGCTTGTCGCGGCGGCTGTCTCAGGTGACCCGCGCTTTTTCTTAGGCACAGATTCAGCCCCTCATACAGATCCTGCCAAACTTCAACCATGTGGTTGTGCCGGCATTTTTACCGCACCAAACACGATGGCATGCCTGGCACAGGTCTTTGAAGAAGAAGAGGCGCTTGATAAATTAGAAGGATTTACAAGCCTTCACGGCCCGCAATTTTACCGCCTGCCACCCAATGATAAGACCATGACGCTCATGCGCAAATCAGAGCCGGTTGACGTCCCTGGGCCAGTTGAGACACCCGATGGCGCTGTGACAATTTTTGACCCTCTTCGTCCGATTTATTGGCAGGTTGAGCGCTAAAAATGCTTTTGCGGTTATTCATTTTGTGATTACACTATCACCATGAAATTCTTTGTGAGGAGGAAGCCAATGAAAGTCGCAAAGCTAACATCTGTCTGTCTGGTAACAGCGCTCGCTACCAGTGCCACCTCTGCTTTTGCAAGTGGAGAGCTAAATATTTATAATTGGTCAGATTACATTGCCGAAGATACCATTGCTAATTTTGAAGCTGAGACTGGTATCAAAGTCGTTTATGATATGTATGATTCAAACGAAGTTCTTGAAGCCAAGATGCTAGCCGGCTCATCAGGTTATGACCTTGTTGTGCCAACAGCTGACTTTTTGGCAAGAGGCCTTGAGTCAGGCGCCTATACAACGCTTGACCTTAGCCGTCTGAAAAATGCCGGCAACCAAAACCCGGCCATTCAGGGCGAGGCAAATGGCATGGTCGGCAATGATAGTGCCGGTCTTGTCTATATGTGGGGCACAACAGGTATCGCCTATAATGTAGATAAAGTGGCAGAACGTCTTGGTGATGATGCACCAACCAATAGCTGGGCTCTGGTTCTTGATCCACAATATGCAAGCAAACTGGCAGATTGCGGGATCGCTATTTTGGATGCGCCAACAGATGTCCTGCCAAATGTGATGACCTATCTTGGCAAAGAAGGCACCTCAACAAATGCGGATGATATCAAAGCTGCCGGCGATGTCTTAAATGCGGTGCGCCCTTATTTGCGCTATATCCATTCATCACAATCAATTAATGATATGGCAAATGGTGATTTATGCGCTGCCATTATGTGGTCTGGTGATGCGTTCCAGGCTGCCTATCGCGCCGATGAAGCTGATAATGGTCAGGTGATTGATTATGTGATCCCTGATGAAGGCACCAATATGTGGTTTGATATGATGGCAATGCCGGTCGATGCGAAAAATGTCGATAATGCCTATAAATTCATGGATTATATGATGCGTCCTGATGTGGCGGCAAATAATGTGAATTATGTCTGGTATGCCAGTGGCAATGCCGCAGCAAATTCACTGATTGATCCTGAAATTCTGGAGCATCCCGGCATTTACCCGTCAGACGCTGCCAAGGCAAAGTTATTTGTCACACCTGTCTATGATGCCAAAACAGACCGTGTGGTAAACCGCACCTGGTCACGCTTTACTGCCGGCAATTAATCAGATAAGGGGAGCTTATATCCGTGGCACCCTTTATAAAAATCTCAGAAATCACCAAGCGATTTGGTGATTTCATCGCTGTTGATAATCTGAATCTTACAATTGAAAAAGGGGCCTTATTCTGTCTGTTAGGCGGCTCAGGATGTGGCAAGACAACTTTGCTGCGCATGATGGCAGGCCTTGAGACGCCTACTTCTGGTAAGATTGAAATTGACGGCATTGATATGGCAAATGTTCACCCTGCTGACAGGCCGGTGAATTATATGTTCCAAAATTATGCACTCTTCCCGCATATGAGCGTTGCCAAAAATATCGGCTATGGTCTTGCGCGGGCAGGGATATCTGGTCAGGCTTATCACGACCGGGTAGCCCAAATGCTAAAACTTGTGCGCCTTGAGTCTATGGGCGAGCGTAAACCAAATCAGCTATCTGGCGGCCAAAAGCAGCGTGTCGCCCTTGCCAGAGCGTTGGCAAGGCGACCAAAATTATTATTACTTGATGAGCCTCTTGCTGCCTTGGATAAAAAACTGCGCGAAGATACGCAATTTGAACTGGTCAATATTCAAGAAGAGCTTGGCACCACCTTTGTGGTGGTAACACATGATCAAGAAGAGGCCATGTCCATCGGCAGTGAAATAGGCGTCATGGATAAAGGCAGGCTTGTACAAGTTGGCACACCTCAAGATTTATATGATGCACCGCAAACAAAATTTCTGGCAGACTTTCTTGGGTCTGTTAGCTTCCTTTCTGCCTCTGTTACCAAGACAGATAAACAGAGCGTTCAGGCGCAAGGCCTGTGCCAAATCATTGCGCCTCATAATGAAAAAATGACCAAAGGCGAAGATATAACAATCGCGCTCCGGCCTGAAAAAATTGTCCTGAGCAGAGGGAAGGCAAAAGGCCCAAATCAGCTTGATGTTGTGATTGATGAAATTGGGTATCTTGGGTCTGTCACCCATATCAGGGCACGCACCCGACAAGGTGATGTGATGAAGATCCTTGTGTCTAACAGACGCCGTGATGAAGCGCCTTTTACCTGGGATGAACAGGTGGTTGCGAGCTTTGATCAAAAAGATGTCATATTGCTGAAAGACTAGCTTTGTGATGAGAGAAGAGAGCTGATGTCTGCTACTGGGTCTGCTAAAGGGGATTTGATACAAGTTGGCCCTATGCGCCGGTTTGTTGCGCGCTATGGCCGCTTATGTGTCATTGGCCTGCCTCTTATGTGGCTTGTGGTGTTTTTCTGCCTGCCTCTTCTGGAGATGGCGCAGGTCTCTTTTACCGAAGCGCGCCGCGGCATACCGCCCTTCAAGCCCCTATGGGGATTTGATGAAGACGGGTTTTTTACCAATTTTAATCTTTCTAATTATGGTCTTTTGATTGAATATGCCGAAGATTATGTCGGGCCGGCTTTCAATTCAGTGCGCATTGCTTTTTTTTCCACATTGGTCTGTTTGTGTTTTGCTTATCCGATGGCCTATTGGATTGCACGCACAGATGAGCGCACCCGCCTTATTTTATTGATCCTTGTATTGCTTCCTTTTTGGACATCAAGCTTATTGCGCATGTATGCCCTCATAGGGCTGTTAAATCCTAACGGGTTTGTGAACGCACTATTTATGTGGCTTGGTCTGATAGATGCGCCTGTCAAGATGATGCAGACTGAATTTTCTGTCTATATGGGTATGTTGCTGACTTACCTGCCTCTTATGATATTGCCTCTTTATGCCACTTTGACACGTCTTGATCAGACATTGAATGAGGCAGCAGCCGATTTAGGGGCAAATTCCTGGACAATTTTCAGAACCATTACTCTGCCCTTATCAATGCCTGGTATCATTGCCGGCTGTTTGCTTGTGTTTATTCCGGCAGTCGGAGAGTTCGTGATTCCGGCGTTGCTTGGCGGGCCTGATCAGCTGATGCTTGGCAAAGTATTGTGGACAGAGTTTTTCCGCAATCGTGACTGGCCTGTGGCCGCTGCTATTGCGCTTATTTTGCTTATCATTGTGGCAGGGCCAATCATCTATATGCGTCACATAGACAGGGTGGATGAGCCCTCAGATGAGAGGATGACCTGATGGTGCGAGCAGTTCCTCTTTTATTTGTGTGTCTTGGCATATTTGGTTTTCTGGCACTTTATATTCCGGTTGTGGTGATGATGGTCTACAGCTTTAATGCAGGCAAATTATCATCTGTCTGGGCCGGATTTTCAGTGAAATGGTACGGTGTACTTTTCACCAATGAGGCCTTATTGGCAGCCCTTGGTAAATCCTTATTGATAGGCGGCGTGGCGGCAAGTCTTTCGACAATTTTTGGTGTTCTCATCGCAATATGCTTTGTTCGTTTTGGCAGATTTAGGGGCAGATTATTACTAAGCGCTCTGGCCTCAGCGCCATTGGTGATACCTGAAGTTGTGATGGGCTTATCTTTATTGCTGATTTTCATCGCAATGGAACAGCTTCTTGGATGGCCAAAAGGACGCGGTATTGATACCATCATCATTGCCCATGCGACTTTCGGCATGTGCTTTGCAGCCGTTGTGATACAAGCAAGACTTCGCCAATTTGACAGATCTTTAGAAGAAGCAGCCATGGATTTGGGCGCCCGCCAGCCTTATATTTTCATGACAGTGACATTGCCTCTTATTGCGCCTGCTATTTTATCTGCCTGGCTTTTGACATTCACGCTCAGCTTTGATGATTTGGTCATTGCCAGTTTTGTCAGTGGTCCCGGCTCTTCGACCCTGCCGATTGTGATATTCTCCAAAGTGCGCCTTGGCGTCACCCCGGAGATTAACGCCATTGCGACTTTGATGATTTTAATCATTGCAGTTGGGGTAAGTGCAGGCGCATTGCTGATGCGGCGCAAAAAATCATAAGCCTGCAAATACTGGCTTTTGTTATGATGGTAGGGTACAAACCACCTATAGTAACCTGCCACTCCTTAAAAGCGTCACAAAAAGGATAAGTTTATGATGGTTGAGCCTATTTCAGTTGGTCAAAAAGTTGCACAGATGTTGCTTGATATTGAAGCTGTTCATATCTCAGACGGTAAGCCATTTATCTTTACCTCTGGCAAGGCAAGTCCTGTTTATATCGATTGTCGCAAGATCATCTCATTTCCCGAAATCAGACGGTTTTTAATGACTCAAGGTGCAAAGATGATGGCAGAATTATCTGCAGATGCCCCTTATGATGCAGTCGCAGGCGGCGAGACAGCAGGCATTCCCTTTGCGGCCTGGATGTCAGAAGAGCTTGATAAGCCAATGCAATATATTCGTAAAAAGCCAAAAGGCTTTGGTCGCGATGCCCAAATCGAAGGGCTAATCTCCGAAGGGCAGCATATTTTACTAGTCGAAGATCTGGCAACAGATGGCGGCTCTAAGTTGAATTTCATTAACGCCATTCGCACAGCCGGCGCTCAGGTCAATCATATTTTTGTGATCTTCTATTATGATATTTTCAAAGATGCGATGACAAAATTGGCAGATGAACAGGTCAGCCTGCATTATCTGGCAACCTGGTGGGATGTGCTTGCAGCGATTAAGGCAGACCCGGCCTTTAGTGATGAGCGTGTTGCCAAAGTGGAATCTTTTTTGCATGATCCTGTTACGTGGTCACGTGAAAATGGCGGCGAATAAGGCTTGCTTTCTGCACAAAGCCTGTCACCGTAATAAAGACAGGTGAATGATATATTCATGAGGCTAGCATGGAATCAAAATTATATGATAAGGCACGTAATGTGCCGACAATTTGTAATGAATGCGGCGCCGATTTTCGCTGTAAAACAGGCGAAGAAGGCGATTGTTGGTGTCTGACCAGTCCGAATATGAAATTTAACTATCAGCTGGATGGCACTTGTCTTTGTCCCAATTGTCTTGCCAATGGTGAGCTTCATGAGCTGACAATCGCACGTCAGGAAAAGCGGGAAAAACGGGCAGCGCAAAGGCTGAAAAAATAACCCTTAGAACGAACAGATGTCTTTACGATGACGATCTTTAATCTTGGCTCTATCAATCTTGATTATTTTTACCAGGTGCCGCATTTGCCACAGGCAGGAGAGACTCTTGCCACGACTCGATATCACTCAGGCCTTGGCGGCAAAGGGGCCAATCAGTCTGTGGCGATCGCAAGAGGCGGTGGCAAGGTGGTGCATATTGGCAATATACATCACGGCGATACCCACCATCTTGCGCTTCTTGAACAAGCAGGTGTTGATCTGCGTCATGTGGAAAAATCAGATATACCAACAGGCCATGCGATCGTCATTGTAGAAGATGACACAGCTGAAAATCAGATATTGTTAATGCAAGGTGCCAATATCGCTGTCACAAAGCAGATGATAGAGGCCGCTCTTCAAGAGGCAGGACCGCATGATTGGGCGCTTACGCAAAATGAAACAAATCTGGGGGAGCATTTTTTGCATGCTGCAAAGCACAAAGGGCTGCAAATTTGCTATTCAGCGGCACCTTTTGTGAAGCAGACTGTCTTATCTCTGCTTCCGATTGTTGACCTTTTGGTGGTCAATGAGGGCGAAGCACATGATATCTCAGAGGCGGTCGCAAAAGCGCCGGATGAATGGGGCATACCGCATGTCATCATCACCAAAGGGGCAGATGGCGCCTATTATTATGGCAAAGATGGGGCGCATTATGTGCCATCGCACAAAGTAGAGGCCATTGATACAACAGGCGCAGGCGATACCTATCTTGGGTTTTTGCTTGCCGGGCTGTCAAAGGGCCAGTCAATGAAAGAGGCAATGCAAATCGCTGCAAGCGCGGCAGCCATTCAGGTCACACGCTCTGGCACGGCGTCTGCTATTCCGTCAATTGATGAAATCGCTCATCTTGATGGCGCTGGTGATAAAGCAGGGAAATAAGAGCGGGAAAATAAGATATGTCTCAGACAAGCAAAGTGATTATTGATACAGATCCAGGCATTGATGATGCAATGGCCATCCATATGGCATTTGCTGATCCGCGCCTTGAGGTTGTTGGGCTCACAACCATTTTTGGGAATGTGAACGTAGAACAGGCAACACGGAATGCGCTTTGGTTAGCAGAGCAGGCAGCCTATCCGCTTGATGTGGCAAAAGGCGCTGAACGACCCCTTGTTCAAGAGCCAAACACACCAAGCTATTATGTTCATGGTGATGAAGGCTTTGGTGACTTGCCGGCTGTATCACCCACAACGAAAGCCCATGCACTTGATGCGGCTGATTATATCATCCAGACATGCCGCGCAGCCTCTGGTGAGATCACGCTGTGTCCGGTTGGGCCTTTGACGAATATTGCTATCGCTTTGCAACGTGATCCTGATTTGGTTCATCATGTAAAATCTGTGGTGATCATGGGCGGTGCCGGTTTTGTGCCTGGCAATGTGACAGACTATGCCGAAGCGAATATCTGGAATGATCCTCACGCTGCAGAGATTGTGTTTGCCGCAGACTGGGAAGTGGTGATGATCGGGCTTGATGTGACAACACAAGTGATGTGCCTGCCATCTGATTATCAGTCAGTGGCAAATGAAGGGGGCGCAATTGGCCGGTTTATTAATGATATCTCCATTTTCTATACCCGCTTTTATGCGACTATTTACAAAGAAGATGTCTGTGTTCTGCATGATCCTTGCGCCATAATTGCGATCACAGATCCAGCGTTATTTGAGTATCGCTCTCTGCCTGTTCGCGTTATTTGTGACGGTCCTGCCATAGGCCAGACTGTGCCGGATGAGACACTTCACCGCTCTGCGACAAAAATTGCGATTGGTGTTGATGTTGATAGCGTAAAAGCGCACTATTTAACCATGTCAAAGAACGCACAGGCTGCCAAAGATAACAGGCTTGCCTGACAGGCAAAAAAGGAGGGCCAGAGATGAATATTGAAACAGTTGATTATCAGGCGCCCGATGCCAAACACTCATTAACGCGTTCACTTCATAATACTGGTTTTGCCGTGTTGGCAAATCATCCGGTCACACCAGAGCGGATTGCTTCCATCTATGAGAATTGGGGCAATTTTTTTGCCTCAGATGATAAACATGACTGGCTGCGTGATCCTGAAAATCAAGATGGGTATTTTCCGTTCCGTTCAGAAAATGCCAAGGGCCAGACACAAAAAGATCTCAAAGAATTTTATCATGTCTATTCCTGGGGGCGTGTGCCGCCATCTCTGGAAGCAGAGACAAGAGCTATGCACAAAGATCTGACAGATTTGGGCATTGAATTACTGTCCTGGCTGCAAGCAGAGACACCAGAAGACGTAAAGCGCCACTTTACCATGCCGCTTGAGGCGATGATGGGCGAATCAGTGATGAGTCTGTTGCGGATTTTGCATTATCCGCCTCTTGCACAATCAGTCGAAGATGGCGCTATCAGAGCAGCCGCTCATGAAGATATTAACCTTATCACCTTATTGCTTGCAGGCTCACAACCTGGCCTGCAAGCGCAGGATAAGCAAGGAAATTGGCATGAAATCTCATGCGATACAGGCATGATTACGATCAATAATGGGGACATGTTGTCACTGGCCTCACAAGATTATTTTCCCTCTACAACGCATCGTGTTGTGAATCCAGATGCAAGTGACAATCAATCGCGCTATTCTATGCCTATCTTTTTACATCCTCGCTCTGACGTCATGTTGGATAAGGATTTAAGCGCAGGGGCTTTCCTGCAACAAAGACTAAAAGAAATTGGTCTAAAATAATGGGAGTAATGAAAATGAGACAATTGTTTAAGGCAGCAGCTGTCATGCTGGGTGTTGTTGGCATGAGTGCCATGGCGCAAGCTGATATCAAGCCTGCCGTTGTTTATGATTTAGGCGGTAAGTTTGATAAATCATTCAACGAAGGTGTCTGGAACGGCATTCAGAAGTTCCAGAATGAAACTGGCATTGAAGTGATGGAATTTGAAGTCACCAACGAAGCACAGCGTGAGCAGGCTATGCGCCGTATGGCTGAGCGCGGTGCCACTGTGATTTTGGGTGTTGGCTTTGGTCAGGCGGATGCGATTGCCACTGTATCTGCTGAATTCCCTGAAACACAATTCTCAATCATTGATGTGTCATGGTTGCAAGGTGATAATCTGCGCCAATATGCATTCAAGGAGCATGAAGGCTCATATCTTGTTGGTGTGGCGGCTGCCAAAGCGTCAAAGACTGGCAAGGTTGGCTTTGTAGGCGGTATGGATATCCCGCTTATCAGCCGTTTTGCCTGTGGTTATGTTGGCGGCGTGAAATCTGTCAATGCGAATGCTGAAGTGTTCCAGAACATGACAGGCACAACACCATCAGCATGGAATGACCCTGCCAAAGGTGCGGAATTGACAAGAAGCCAAATCGATCGCGGCGCTGATGTTGTATATCATGCCGCAGGTGGCACAGGTGGCGGTGTTATTCAGGCCGCAGCTGATGCTGGCAAGCTTGCCATTGGTGTTGATTCAAACCAGAACGGTCTGGCACCAGGCTCAGTTCTGACGTCAATGCTAAAGCGTGTTGATGTGGCAGCTTATCAGACATTCATGGATGCACATAAAGGTGAATTTACATCTGGCGTGAACATTCTGGGTGTTGCAGAAGGTGGCGTTGATTGGGCACTTGATGACAATAATGCCTCGCTTATCACAGCTGATATCAAAAATGCTATCGAATCAGCCCGCAAGGATATTTTGTCAGGCAAAGTGTCAGTTCACGATTATATGTCAGATTCAAACTGCCCTTATTAAGGCTTGTTTATGTCTGAGACACAAAAAACAGAAAACGGCGGTCATTCGCCGTTTTCTATTATTTTAGACGATATTTGCAAAAGATTTGGGCCCGTCAAAGCCAACCATAATGTATGCCTGCAGGTTAATCGCGGCTGTATTCATGGCATTATCGGTGAAAATGGGGCCGGCAAATCCACCCTTGTTTCTATTCTCTATGGCTTTTATCAGGCTGATTCAGGCAAGATGCAGATTAACGGGCAGTTGCGCGATATCCGTAACTCTTCAGATGCCATCGCCTGCGGTATTGGTATGGTACACCAGCATTTCATGTTGGTGCCTAATTTTACCGCTCTTGAAAATGTGATTCTGGGCTATGAGATCGATAAAAAACTTGCACCGTCACTTGCCGAAGGCAGAACAAAATTAGCTGAATTATCAAAAAGCTATGGTCTGGATGTGCCTCTTGATGTGCCTGTCGAAGATTTGCCAGTTGGCTTGCAACAACGTGTTGAAATCCTGAAAACCTTATATCGGGGCGCTGATATCCTGATTTTGGATGAGCCAACAGGCGTGCTGACACCTCAAGAGACCATTCAGCTTTTTGAGATCTTAAAAACATTACGAGCGCAAGGTGTGACGATCTTGCTGATCACACATAAATTAAAAGAAATTATGGCTATCACAGATCATGTCTCAGTCATGCGTCAGGGAGAGATGGTTGCCCATCGCAAAACAGATGAGACTAGCCCCACCGAACTTGCCAATCTGATGGTTGGGCGGTCTGTCTTATTATCTCTTGATAAAGGCAAGGCACAGCCATCTGATGCTAAAATGCGTGTGCGCAATCTCAGCTATCATGACGTGAACGGGGCGCCGCGTCTTCGTGATGTGTCATTTGATTTGCATGCAGGTGAAATCTTGGGCATTGCCGGTGTCTCAGGTAACGGGCAGTCAGAATTACTATCTTTGTTATCTGCTATTGAGCCGATACAGCAAGGCGAAATAAATCTTAAAAATGAAACGATAAACGCAGACAACCAGTCAGATCCGGCCCAAATGCGGCGCAGAGGATTGGCTCATGTGCCGGAAGACAGGCACGCTATGGGGATGGTTCTGCCTTTTACGGCGGCTGAAAGTGCCATCTTGGGATATGAGCATGATCCTCAGCTAGGGTCAGGTTTTTGGCTAAGCCCATCGCGCATCGCTGCCTCATGCAGCAAGCTTATGAAGCGCTTTGATGTGCGGCCTCAGGCACCTGGTTTGAAATCCAATTTATTTTCAGGCGGTAATCAGCAGAAAATCGTTCTGGCACGTGAAATCTCAAAAGATCCTGAAATCCTGATTGTCGGACAGCCAACAAGAGGGGTGGATATTGGTGCGATTGAATTTATCCATAAACAGCTTATTGAATTGCGGGATAAAGGATGCGCTATTTTGGTGGTCTCAGTTGAGCTTGATGAAATCTTAAGCCTGTCTGACAGAATCATTGTCATGAATAATGGTGAGATTGTCGGCACAGTTAAGGCGAGTGAGGCTGATGAAACACAGCTTGGCCTGATGATGGCAGGGATTAGTGAAAGGGACGCCTCATGACCCAATCTTCTATGGCACGGCTGATAGATATTGTCATTTTGCCATTTGTGAATTTACTGGCTGCTTTTGCTGTTTCAGGCATTATCATTGCGATGATAGGTGAAAACCCCTTTCATGCGCTTGGCGTGATGATAAAAGGCGCTTTTTATTACAAAGGCGCTCTTGGCTATACACTCTATTATACCACTAATTTTATCTTTACAGGCCTTGCGGTGGCGGTGGCATTTCATGCGCTCTTATTCAATATTGGTGGTGAAGGTCAGGCGGCAATGGGCGGGCTTGCCATTGGTCTGGTAGCGCTCCTGATTGATAGCGCATTGCCGGCCTTACTGGTTGTGTTCCTTGCCATAATGGGCGCTGCCTTATTTGGCGCCATTTGGGGTGCGATTCCTGGCTATCTTCAGGCAAAGCGCGGTTCTCACATTGTGATTACCACCATTATGTTCAATTTTATCGCTGCCTCTATCATGGTCTGGCTTCTGGCAGGGCCTCTGATCGCGCCCGGACAAATGTCACCAGAGACAAGTTCCTTTGCAGATGGTGTGGCGCTTGCAAAAATTCATGTGCTTGCAGGCTATATGGGCATTGATATGGCGCGCTCGCCTCTCAATCTTTCATTCATCGTCTCGCTTATATGTTGTGTTGGCGTATGGGTGCTGATTTGGCGCTCTCGGCTTGGCTATGCCATCAGGGCCACAGGCTTTTCAGAAAAAGCAGCTATCTATGGCGGTCATCAGCCGGCACGCATTATCATGATTACGATGGCCATCTCAGGGGCACTTGCCGGAATGATGGCCTTAAACGAAATTCTTGGCGTACAGCATAGGGTAATTTTGAACTTCACCGCAGGCTATGGCTTTACTGGTATCGCTGTTGCTTTGATGGGGCGTAATCATCCTGTCGGGATTATCTTTGCCAGCTTGCTTTTCGGCGTGCTTTATCAAGGCGGCGCAGAGCTTGATTTTGAATTTCAGACCATTACCAGAGAGATGGTGTTGATGATACAAGGTCTTATCATTCTGTTTTCAGGGGCACTTGCTTATATGTTTAACCCGCCTTTACAGAAATATCTGATGGCATGGTTTGTCACCAAACAAGAAGAGGTGGCATAGATGGCTGATTTATGGCTACAGCTGATTTTGACAATTGATGCCACTTTGCGTGTTGCCACGCCTCTGATTTTATGCGCTATGGCGGGTATTTTTTCAGAACGTGCAGGCATCATTGATATCTCTCTTGAAGGCAAAATGCTGATGGCCGCTTTTGGCGCAGGGGCGGTCGCTGCTGTCTCAGGCTCGCCCATCTTAGGGCTTGGGGCTGCCATGCTGATATCTGTTATTTTGAGCCTGATTCATGGTTTTGCCTGTATCACACATAAAGGTAATCAGGTGATTTCTGGTTTGGCGATCAATATTCTGGCCTCAGGTCTGACGGTCACACTTGGGATTGCGTTTTTTGCCAGAGGCGGGCAAACCCCTTTATTATCAGGTGATAGCCGGTTTGGCGCAATTCATCTTCCTTTTGCTGACTGGTTGGGTGCACATGTGCCTGTGATTGGCACCATTTATAAGGAAATCTTATCTGGTCATAATGTGATTGTCTGGCTTGCTTTGGCGCTTGTGCTTATGACATGGGCAGTGATTTTCAGGACAAGCTTTGGTTTGCGTTTGCGGGCAGTAGGCGAAAAACCAGAGGCAGTCGATTCGGCAGGATTATCAGTCTCAGCCCTGCGGTTTCAGGCTGTGATCATCGCAGGCCTTCTGACCGGGATCGCAGGCGCCTACCTGTCCACAGCGCATGGGGCAGGCTTTGTAAGAGAGATGACAGCAGGCAAAGGCTATATCGCTTTGGCCGCGATGATTTTTGGCAAATGGCGCCCTGGTCCTGCTCTCGCAGCTTGTCTTATGTTTGGCTTTCTGGATGCGCTTGCAGCGCGCCTGCAAGGTGTCTCACTGCCTTTTATTGGTGAGGTATCAACTGATTTGATTTTAGCTTTGCCTTATGTGATGACAGTGGTTTTGCTTGCAGGCTTTATTGGCTCTGCCACACCACCAAGGGCGATTGGAACACCTTATGTCAAAGAAAGATGAGCTGATATATCACGCCATTAAGGCTATGGCACAGGCCTATGCCCCCTATTCACAATTTCAGGTTGGCGCTGCCTTGCTTGATGAAAAAGATGATATCCATCAGGGCGTGAATGTCGAAAATGCAGCCTATCCTCAGGGAAGCTGTGCTGAGGCAGGGGCCATCTCTTCGATGATTATGGCAGGCGGGCGGCGCATAAAGGCTGTGGCTGTGGCAGGTAAAGGTGAGGCATTATGCACCCCTTGCGGTGGGTGCCGCCAAAGATTACGCGAATTTGCGGCCCCTGATACGCCTGTTTATATATGCGGACCTGACGGCCTTAGGGCAGAATTTACGCTAGCAGCACTTTTGCCAGAGAGTTTTGGGCCAGATAACCTTGCCTGACAGATCAGGTGTTATAGATACGATCGCCGGCATCACCAAGGCCCGGCAATATATAACAATTTTCATCTAATTGCCTGTCAAGCGCCGCTGTGATGATCGCAATATCACCATGTGCCTCATGAAAGGCCTTTACGCCTTCTGGTGCCGCCACAAGGCAGGCAAAGACAATATCATTTACCCCTTTGTCCTTGAGCCGGGTGGCAGCTTCGATGGCAGACCCGCCGGTTGCCAGCATAGGATCTATCAAGATGATTTGCCGGTCAGATAAATCAGCAGGATATTTTTCATAATAGAAAAGGGGCTCATGGCTGTGAGGGTCACGCTGCATGCCAATATGGGCAACAGACGCCTCAGGAATAATCGCAGATAGGGCATCTGCCATACCATTGCCGGCACGCAAGATAGACACAATCACCGGCGGCCTATCTAACATGGTGGTAGCCATCTCCTCCAAAGGTGTTGAGATGGTGACCTCTTTGGTTTTCAAATGCGCCAGAACATCATGGCTCATCAAAGCAGTCAGCGTGCTAAGCGTTGCCTTAAAAAGCGCCGGGCTTGTGTTGCTGTCGCGCAAAATCGCAAGCTTATGAGTGATGACAGGATGAGTGATGATGGATAATTGTGACATGGTACGAGGGTCTTCATTGCCTTTGGCAGATATGTTTATAAGATAGGGTTACAGCTATTCCATGGCTCTTATGGTATAAGTTAGAACAGTGATTAGCAATCAGTGAAAGACAGGACGCATTTATGGCAAAGCTCTATTTTTCCTATTCTGCCATGAACGCAGGAAAAACAACAATTTTATTGCAAGCCTCTCATAATTATGGCGAACGTGGCATGACAACCTTGCTTCTGACCGCCAGTCTTGACAACAGGGCAGGCATTGGGACGATTGCATCACGCATTGGCTTGTCAGCGCAAGCAGAGACCTTTGATAAGGACACTGATTTAATCAGCCTGATTTCAGACACACATAAGGCAAGCTCTCTGTCTTGTGTGCTTGTCGATGAGGCGCAATTTTTAACCTCAGCGCAGGTATGGGCTTTGGCCTCTGTTGCTGATCATCTGAATATCCCTGTGATGTGTTATGGGTTGCGAACTGATTTTCAGGGCAATCTGTTCGAAGGGTCTGCCACCTTGCTTGCCGTTGCTGATAATTTGCGTGAAATACGGACAATCTGTCATTGCGGCAGCAAAGCAACTATGGTGGTCCGTCAGACACAAGGCGGTGATGTGATAAGAGAAGGTGACCAGATAGAAATTGGCGGCAATGATAAATATGTCTCTTTGTGCCGCAAACACTGGTCAGAGGTGATGGGCCGTCAAAGTGACTAATAAAGATGTCTGTCTGCCGGCGTGCAAAAAAAAGGACGGTGAAAACCGTCCCTTTTTCATTTTGATAACGAAGTGCCGCCTAGCGATATTCAGGATTGCGCTCAGCGTCTTTTTCCGGGCGTGCAATCGCTGCAATCATCGCATCCAATGTCACAGAGCCAATCGCTTTGCCATCTTCTGTTACGATTAATGGCTTATTCTCATTGGCTGTGGCGATTTGAAGTGCTTCTTCGATGACCATCGCTTTATCCACCTTCACACCAGAACGTGGCTTTTTGCTTTCCATCACAGAATTCACTTCCAGAACTCTTGCACGGTTAATATCCTTGATAAAGTCACGGACATAATCATCAGCAGGATTTAGCACAATCTCTTGCGGTGTGCCCTGCTGGATGACGGCGCCATCACGTAAAATAGCGATATCATCACCAATGCGAAGCGCTTCATCCAAATCATGTGTGATAAAGATGATGGTTTTATGCAATTCATTCTGCAGATCAAGAAGAACATCCTGCATATCTGTTCTGATAAGAGGATCAAGCGCTGAGAACGCCTCATCCATTAACAGGATTTCAGCATCTGTGGCAAGCGCACGGGCTAGGCCCACACGTTGCTGCATACCGCCTGATAATTGTGCTGGATAGTGGTTTTCAAAACCGGCAAGACCCACACGCTTCACCCAGTAAGAGCTTTTCTCAATGGCTTCTTGTTTATCCATACCCTGAATGGTCAGACCATAGGCTGCGTTATCCTGAACGGTTCTGTGTGGCAACAGGCCAAATTTCTGGAACACCATAGAGGCACGAAAACGGCGGAAATCTGTCAACTCATCATCTGACATGGCAAGCACGTCCTGGCCGTCTATAACAATCTCACCAGATGTTGGCTCAATCAGACGGTTAATATGACGAATCAAAGTTGATTTACCTGACCCTGACAGACCCATGATGACCTGAATGCCTCTTGCTTCGATATCAATATTGACATCTTTCAGGCCAAGAACATGACCGTGCTTTTCAAGCAAATCAGCTTTGGACATGCCAGATTTTGCATGATCAAGCACAGAGGCAGGATCAGAGCCAAAAATCTTATACAGGTTTTTAATTGATACTTTAATGTCAGACACCATGGCCCCCTTCGCGATGCTTTTGCAAACGCTTACCATATTGTTGAGATACGCGGTCGAAAATAATGGCAAGCGCCACGATGGCCAAACCGTTCATTAAGCCAAGCGCCAGATATTGGTTAGAAATCGCACGAAGCACTGGTACACCCAGACCTTTCACGCCAATCATAGAGGCAATCACCACCATGGCCAGAGCCATCATGATTGTCTGGTTCACGCCTGCAAAAATATTTGGCAGGGCAAGTGGCACCTGAACACCCCATAGGCGCTGCTTATAATTGGCGCCAAAGGCTGTTGCCGCTTCCATAACATCTGCATCAACCAGGCGAATACCAAGATTTGTCAGGCGTACAATTGGCGGAATTGCATAAATACACACAGCCAACAGGCCAGGGACCTTGCCAATACCGAGCAACATCACAACCGGAATCAGATACACAAAAGACGGGATGGTCTGCATCACGTCAAGCACAGGTGTAATGACCGACTGAATGCGATCAGAGCGCGCCATCAAAATACCAAGCGGAATACCAACGCCGATACAAACAATGGTCGCAACAGAAATGATTGCCATTGTGGCCATTGTGTCTTCCCACATGCCAAAATAGCCGATTACAATAAACGCCGCTACAGAGCCGATCACAAGCTTTACATTACGTGAGCCTAGCCAGGCAAGTGCGCCGACAACTAATAAAATGATTGGCCAAGGTGTGCTGATTAACAGCTTTTCAAACCAGACCATAAATTTCAAAAGAGGATAAAAGAAGGCCTCAAGCGCTTCACCATATTCTCTGGAAAAACCCTTGAAACTCGCATCAATCGCTTTTTTCATATCGCGAAGACCTGCGCGGCCCATAGATGGAAATTCGTCAAAGAAGTCCATTTTTAATTCCTACTCATTGCAGTTATGAAAAAAGGGCCAGCTTTGTTAGCTGGCCCTAAGTAGTTATTGCGTCAGATTACAGACCTGCTTTAATCTTCGCTGCTGCGTCTGCAGATACCCATGTTGTCCATAGGTCTTCATGCTGCATTAGGAATTCAACCGCAGCGTCTGCACCGCCTGCCTGGTTGTCAGCCATATAGACCAACATGCCATTCATGACAGGACCAGGGAATGTACGCTTTGACAGGTAATCAATCGCAACACCGCCCTTATCTTTGAAAGAATCAGTGATCACTGTGCTCACAGCTGAATGTGTCCATGAAGATGCCTTTGGATCAGCGCAATCTTGCTCAGGCTTCACAATACAGTTGTCCCAGTTGTCTGAACCGGCCCATTCGCCCATATCGACAGGAACCATGCCATATTTACCGATCATCGCAGTTGGCGACCAGTAGTAACCCAACCAGTTGTCACCACGCTCAGCGGCTTTTGCCATTGAGCCGTCAAGACCGGCAGCTGAACCTGGATCAATCAACAACCAACCTTTTGCTTCCATGTCGAAGCCACGATATAGGTTTGCGTTAGCCAACTGGCAGCCCCAACCCGCAGGACAGCCAACAAAGGCGCCTTTTGATGGGTCTTCTGGGTGTGGGAACAAATCAGGACGTGCCAATAGCGCGTCAATATCTGTTACCAAATCTGGGTGCTTTTCAGCGAATTGTGGTGTTACCCACCAGCCTTCACCAAGCTGTGTGATAGGGCCGTTATTGACCTTATGAAGGCGGCCTTCGCCGACAGCAGCTTCTAGTGGCACCGCAACAGCGTTTGTCCATAGCTCACCAGCAACGTCTGGCTGACCTTTTTCATTCATTGATGCGAATGTTGTCATGGTTGCACCTGGAACAAGCTCAACTGAACAGCCATAGCCTTCTTCAAGAATGATCTTGTCAACATTTGCCATTAACTCGGCAGATGCCCAGTTCATTTCAGCGACTGAAATATCGCCGCATTCAGCTTTTGCAGCATTTGACATTGTTAGTGCAACACCAACAGCTGCCATGCCTAGTAAATACTTCTTCATTATTTCCTCCCGTGGAATAGTATTGCACTAATAAAGCAAGGAATCATCGGGACGATTTGTCCCGTTTCCGACTATTAGTGTAAACATGTTTGACTAGTGAAAGGCAACAGGCATTATAAAAAAAAGTACCAATATAGGATCATCGGTGTTTTTCCGATAAGATTGCTCCCTGTTTTGTGCCTCTCACAGCTTAAATTAGTAATATTATCACCTTTTAATTCAGATCATTAAATGGCATAAATATGTCATTTATGTGAAAAGCAGGATTGTCGCCTGCAGGATAACCAGCAAGGCCTTGTCATGTTTGATCTCTGTAATGCGCTGATTTGTATAGATATTCAAAATGACTTTTGCCCGGGCGGCGCATTGGCGGTCACTGATGGTGATGGTGTGGTCCCAGTCGCCAATCGCATGATGCACCAAGCGCGCAAGGCAAATGCGCCTGTTGTGCTCACGCAGGACTGGCACCCTGCGGCGCATAAAAGTTTTGCCAGCAATCATGATGATAAAAAACCTTTCGACATCGTGGAAATGTCTTATGGTCAGCAAGTTCTTTGGCCAAATCATTGTGTGCAAGGCACATTTGGGGCCCAGTTTCATGACTCCCTGCACAGCGATCTGGCAGATTTGGTGATTCGCAAAGGGTTTCGCCCTGAAATTGATTCCTATTCTGCTTTTTTTGAAAATGATCAGCGCACGCCCACAGGATTGCATGGCTATTTGCAAACACGCGGCGTTACAACTGTTACGCTTGTGGGGCTTGCGACTGATTTTTGTGTTGCGTTTTCAGCATTGGATGCCGCAAGGCTTGGCTATGAGGTGCGCCTTGTGCGTCAGGGGTGCCGCGCCATTGATTTGGACGGCTCTCTGGCAGAGCAGATGGCGGCCATGCAGGCTGCCGGCATTTCA
The DNA here is from genome assembly GCA_049890215.1 of Puniceispirillaceae bacterium (SeqCode). Classification (GTDB taxonomy): domain Bacteria; phylum Pseudomonadota; class Alphaproteobacteria; order Puniceispirillales; family Puniceispirillaceae; genus UBA685. Next base: position 74,804 of record JBMHBX010000038.1, read on the forward strand.
GTCATAGAAGATGCGCTCTAAGACAGGGTGCGCATAACAGCTTTCTGCCATCCTGCTAATAAGGCTTGTCTTCTCTCATCTGCCATAGATGGCTCAAAGCGTTCTTCAAGCTGCCAGAGCTTTGCCATATCATCAAGATGAGAGACCTGCCCGTCTTGCAGCATGGCAAGCATTGCAACGCCAAGGGCAGTTGTTTCTGTCACAACAGGCCGTTCTATCCGGCAATCTATGACATCTGACATAAATTGCATAAGCCAGTTATTGGCAACCATACCGCCATCTACTTTGACAGTGGCACACGTCATGCCGTCTCCTTCGATGGCTTTGATCAAATCATGTGTCTGATAGGCAACTGATTCAAGCGCCGCTCTGGCAAAATGGGCCGGACCTGTATCTCTGGTGATACCATAGACAGCTCCTCTGGCATGAGGCGCCCAATGGGGGGCGCCCAATCCTGTCAGGGCAGGCACCATATAAACCCCGTCATTACTGCCAAGCGATGAGGCAAGGCCTTCTGACTGCGATGCCTCCTCAAGGATACGAAGCCCGTCCCGCAGCCATTGAATAATAGCGCCTGAAATAAAGATAGACCCTTCAAGGCCAAAGGTTGTTGTCCCGTCAATCTGATAGGCCACGGTTGATAATAACTTATGCTTGGAATAAAGGCGCGTCTTGCCTGTATTTGCCAGCATAAAACAGCCTGTGCCATAGGTTGATTTGATATCACCTGCGGTAAAACAAGCCTGTCCGATTGTGGCTGCTTGTTGGTCGCCTGCCACACCTAAGATGGGAAGGCTAACGCCTAGCAAATCTTTATCCGTATCACCAAAATGAGAGGCACAATCCTGAACCTCAGGCAATAGCGCCATTGGTACATTGAAAATGGCGCATAAAGTCTCATCCCAGCCACCTTTTTCGATGTTATACAGATTTGTGCGGCTGGCATTTGTGGCATCTGTGACATGTTTTTTGCCGCCTGTCAGGCGCCAGATCAAAAAGCTGTCAATCGTACCAAAACATAGTTCACCTCTCTCAGCTCTTGCTCTTGCGCCTGTCACATGATCCAAAATCCATGCCACTTTGGTGGCGCTGAAATACGGGTCAAGCAACAGGCCGGAGGCCGCGTTGACAGTTTCAAGCTTGCCGTCTTTGTCAAGCGACTCACATATGGCCGCTGTCCGTCTGTCCTGCCAGACGATGGCATTGTAAATTGGCTCACCTGTTTTTCTGTCCCATATAACAACAGTCTCTCTTTGATTTGTAATGCCAATGCCAAAAGGCGGCATGTCAAGCGCGGCGCTTTTTGCCATCATGGCGCGTGCCATTGAAATTGTTGACTGCCAGATATCTTCGGGCCGGTGCTCTACCCACCCGTCATGAGGGAATAATTGTTCAAATTCCTGATTTTGTTGTGCGATCAAATCGCCGGATTGTGAAAATAATATCGCACGAGAACTTGTCGTGCCTTGATCTATGGCCAAGATGGATTTAGAGCTATGAGGCATAATCGTCTCCACAAAAACAAAAACAGCCCTGTAATCTGAGCAAATTCAGCCAGGCTTTACAAGTAAATAGAAAGATGCCCTTGCAGCAATCTGTTATGAGCAAGTCACAGGCCACAAAAACAACCAAAACAGATTATGATATATTCATAATTGGTGGCGGCATTAACGGGTGTGGTATCGCACGCGAACTGGCAGCTCGCGGCTATCATATTGGTCTTGCTGATATGCGCGATCTGTCCTCTGGCACATCATCCTGGTCGACCAAGCTTATTCATGGTGGTCTGCGCTATCTTGAATATTATGAATTTGGCCTTGTGCGCAAAGCGTTGCAGGAACGCGAGGTGCTCATGAAAATGGCGCCCCATCTGATACATCCTTTGCGCTTTGTGTTGCCACATGCAAAGGGTATGAGGCCGAAATGGCTGCTTCGTGCAGGGTTGTTTTTATATGATTATCTGGGGCCGCGCAAAATTCTGCCCCCCTCACGGTCACTTAATTTGACAACAGACAAAGCAGGCGAGATTTTGAAGTCTGATTTCAAATCTGGTTTTGAATATTCTGATTGCATGGTGGATGATAACAGGCTGACGATCCTAAATGCCAGAGCAGCAGCGTCCTTCGGGGCGACCATTATGCCGCGCAACAAGGTTGAATCACTGCATTTCAAAAAGGGTGTGTGGCAAATCACAACACAATCAGGCACACTAACAGCGTCTGTTATCATTAATGCCGGTGGCCCATGGGCTGATATTGTGCGCCAGAGCCTTGATGTAAAATCAGCCGGTCAGGACCATAACAGGCAGATGGTGCGTCTTGTCAGAGGCTCACATATTCTGACACGCAAATTATATGACCATGACAAGGCTTATATATTCCAGAATTCTGATGGCCGTATATTATTCACAATCCCCTATCTGGATGATTTCACCCTGATAGGGACAACAGATATCGATCATGACACCTCTCCTGATAACCCGCAGATAAGCGAGGCAGAAATTGCCTATATCTGCCGTGAAGTCAGCGCTTATTTATCAACAGATATATCTCCAAAAGATGTGCTTCATCATTATTCAGGTGTGCGCCCTTTATTTGATGACGGGGCAGAGGACGCAAAATCAGCGACCAGAGATTATGTCCTTGATTTTGAAGAGGGCACAGATAACCGCTTTTTGAATGTGTTTGGCGGTAAATTGACAACTTACAGGCAATTGGCTTTGCAGGTCGCTGAAAAGATAGCGCCGGTTATGCCGGCTCCTTCTGACAAGAGAGCAGGCACCATACCACTGCCGGGTGGTGATATAAAAAATGGTGATTTTGCTGCCTTTATGCGCTTGTTGGCTGACCAATTCCCGGCCCTTGAGCACACATATCTGCGCCGTCTTGCATGTGCTTATGGAACAGAGATTTACCATATTTTAGGAACACCAGAGGCGCCGCGTGATCAGGGTATTGATTTTGGCCTTGGCTTAAGGCAGGCAGAGGTTGATTTCCTGATACATCATGAATGGGCACAAACCGCAGATGATATTTTGATGCGCCGCAGTAAATTAGGCTATCACGCTGATGAGGCGATGATAAAACAGCTCTCAGATTATCTTGCCTCTTGCGGGTAAATCTCAGGCGATTTTACTGGTTTTCTTTCCCTTGTTGCGATAGTAAGTGGCAATCCGCCACCTGACCCGTCACAAAAAGGCCCTCATGCCGCAGCTGTGATCGTCATGTCAGGCGGTCTGTCTTTGAAGCAAAAATGAGTCCCTATCTATGACACAGGCACTAAGAAATATTGCCATCATCGCCCATGTGGATCATGGCAAAACCACGCTGATTGATTCTGTTATGAAACAAAGCGGCATGTTCCGGTCTAATCAGCAGGTCGAAGAACGGCTGATGGATTCTGGTGATCTTGAAAAAGAACGTGGTATCACAATTCTAGCAAAGCCGACCTCTGTGATGTGGGATGGCACCAGAGTGAATATCATTGATACGCCCGGCCATGCTGATTTTGGTGGTGAGGTTGAACGTGTGCTTGGTATGGCAGATGGTGTTATTTTGCTGACAGATGCCGCCGAAGGGCCGATGCCGCAGACGAAATTTGTTCTTGGTAAAGCGTTGAAACAAGGTCTGCGCCCGATTGTCATCATTAATAAAGTAGACCGCCCCGATGGTCGCCCAGAAGAGGTGGTTGACGAAGTCTTTGATTTATTTGTGGCGCTTGATGCAAATGAAGATCAGCTTGATTTTCCCATTTTATATGCCTCAGGACGTGATGGGTGGTGTGTCAGATCTCTGGACGATCAAAAAGAGTCTCTGGCACCTTTGATGGATTTGGTCATCTCTCACGTACCGGCGCCTGAGGTTGATGTTGAAGCGCCATTTGCCATGTTATCAACCTTGCTTGATTCTGATTTATATCTTGGTCGTTGTCTGACAGGGCGTGTGATGCAAGGCACTGCCAAAGTCAATGAGCCTGTTCATGCTCTGAATCTTGATGGTGAAGTCGTAGAGGCAGGGCGTTTGACAAAATTATTGCGTTTTGAAGGCACAGAACGTGTGCCGGTTGATGAAGTGCAGGCAGGCGATATTGTGTGTATCGCCGGTCTTGCCGTAGCCTCCGTCTCAGATACAATTGCCGCAAAGCAAGTCACTCAGCCTTTGCTATCAACACCGATTGATCCGCCAACAATGTCAGTCACAATCACAGTGAATGACTCTCCTCTTGCCGGGCGCGAAGGCAAAAAAGTCACCTCCACCTTAATTCGCGAACGTCTTCTTGCAGAGGCTGAAGTCAATGTGGCGATTACCTTTGCTGAATCAGATGGCAAAGATGCTTTTGAAATTGGCGGGCGCGGTGAATTGCAGCTAGGTGTGCTGATTGAAACGATGCGCCGCGAAGGCTTTGAGATGACTGTCTCACGTCCTCGTGTGGTCTCTCGTAAGAATGAGCAGGGCAAATTGCAGGAGCCAATCGAAGAAGTCACCATTGATGTGGATGAAGAATTCGCAAGCACGGTGATTGATGCGATGAATCGGCGCAAAGGCGAGATGATGGATATGCGCGCCGCAGGTGCCGGCAAAACGCGCATTATTTTTCAGGCACCTTCGCGCGCTTTGATCGGGTATCAATCACGGTTTTTGACAGCCACCAGAGGCACCGGTGTGATGAACCGCATTTTCCATTCTTATGCAGATCACAAAGGTGATATTCAGGGACGCCATAATGGGGTGCTTGTCTCAAATGATCAGGGTCAGGCAGTTGCCTATGCCTTATTTAACCTGCAAGAGCGCGGTGTGATGTTTGTCAATCCGCAAGATGATGTCTATCAGGGTATGGTAATTGGCGAAAATTCAAGGGACAATGATCTTGATGTCAATGTGCTCAAAGGCAAAAAGCTGACAAATGTGCGTGCCTCTGGCTCAGATGATGCGGTGGTGTTAACACCGCCAAGGCGCATGTCTCTTGAAGAGATGATGGCCTATATCAATGATGATGAATTGCTTGAGGTCACACCATCATCTTTGCGATTGCGCAAGCGTTATCTTATTCCGCATGAGCGTAAAAAAGCAGCCAGAGCGTCATAAAATCGCGCAAGCCCTAAAGCGGCATATCTGATGGCAGACCAATATAGGCTGTTTTGACAGATGTATAGAACTCAACCGCGGCTCTACCTTGTTCGCGCACCCCATAAGATGAGCTGCCTCTGCCGCCAAATGGCACATGATAATCTGTGCCGGCTGTTGGCAGATTGACCATAACGACCCCTGTTTTGGCGTTGCGGCGGAAATGGTTCGCCCTGGCAAGAGATTGTGTCATGATCCCGGCGGTAAGACCAAATTCGGTATCATTGGCAATATGAAGCGCTTCTTCATAATCTGAAGCTTTGATAACGCATGTCATAGGCCCGAACATTTCTTCGCGGTTAATAGTGGAATCATTATCAAGGCCGGCAAGAACGCATGGTGCCATATAAAATCCTTTTTCTGGCTGGTCTACCAAATGGCCGCCCCATAAAATCTCACCGCCTTCTTTGCGGGCGATGTCCAGATAGCGTTGATTAGAGTCAAGCTGCTGCTGGCTAACCACAGGTCCCATGGTGGTATCCTCTGCCAATGCATGACCTACCACCATCTTTTTGGCTGCCTCGACTAATTTGTCATTAAACTCATCATAAATGCTGTCTTGTACAATCAGGCGTGATGATGCTGTGCATTTCTGGCCAGTGCCGCCAAAGGCTCCGCCTGCTGCACATGCCACGGCCAGATCCATATCGCAATCATCCATGATGATCAGCGGGTTCTTTGATCCCATCTCCATTTGCAATTTTGTCAGATTGGTTGCCGCTGCACTTGCAATGGTTTTGCCAACAGCCAAAGAGCCGGTAAAGGTGATGGCATCAATGCCGCTATGGCGGGCAAGCCTGTCACCAATCTCTGCGCCAGAGCCCATGACAAGATTAAATAAGCCTGCGGGTAAATCTTGTTTTGCGATAATTTGTGTTAGCGCAACGGCACTGGCAGGCACTAAATTTGCCGGCTTCCAGATAACGGCATTGCCAAAAGCAAGGGCAGGGGCGATTTTCCAGACAGCGGTTGCAGTCGGGAAATTCCATGGTGAGATCACACCAACCACACCCACAGCTTCACGCCGCACGTCAATTTCTATATTGGGTCTGACAGAATCAGCATTTTCTCCAATTTGGCGCAATGTTTCAGCTGCATAATAGGTAAAAAATTGTCCTGCGCGATAGACTTCGCCTTTGCCTTCTGCAAGCGGCTTGCCTTCTTCGCGTGATAACAGGCGGCCAAGCTCTTCAGCGCGCGCCATTAATTCTGTGCCTATTGCCATTAAGACGCTGTAGCGTGCCTCAATCCCTGTGCCAGCCCATATCTTTTGTGCTTTTTGCGCTGCAAAGACAGCCTCATCCAAATCAGCGGCGCTTGCTTGTGCAAAATGACCAATGATATCAGTTGTATCAGACGGGTTAATATTCGCGATTTCAGTTGTGCCTTTGCGCCATTGCCCGGCGATAAAATTCTGTCCCATAATCTTTAGATACCCTGTGATAAACGTGATATGACTGATGGCCCACTGTGATGGTTAGGGGCTTATCTCGTCAATGGGTTTTTTGCTGATTTTGCCAGAAAACGGTTCAAATCAGCCCTTGACTTCTGCCAGATCACACAAGATATCTTGCGAGCAAGTCATTTATGATGAAACAGGCGATAAAAAGGGATGGTTCTTGGGAACAGATTATTATGATCATAAAGAAGAGCGTCAACAGGCCATCGTGGTGCAACCTCATATTCGGTCATGGCGTCTGCCACGTGAAGCTGATGTGATGCTGGAAGAGGCGATTGGTCTTGGTGAGGCAATATCTCTTGATGTGGTCTATTCCGAGATCGCACCCCTGCAAGCGCCTCATGCGCCAACCTTCTTGCGTTCAGGTCAGGTCGAACGTCTTGCAGAGATGGCAGATGATTATGAACATCCTTTATTTATCATCAATACCGCTTTGAGCCCGGTTCAACAGAGAAATCTGGAAAATCGTCTGAAAAGCAAGGTGATAGACAGAACAGCGTTAATTTTAGAAATATTTGGCGCCAGAGCCAACACGCATGCCGGCCGTCTTCAGGTAGAATTGGCAGCCATGATATTTCAGCGCTCCCGCCTTGTGCGCAGCTGGACTCACCTTGAAAGGCAAAGAGGCGGCGGTGGTTTTTTGGGTGGCCCTGGTGAGCGTCAGATTGAACTGGACAGACGCATGTTGATGGACAGGGTCGTGCGCATCAAAGCAGAATTAAAAGATGTGCAGCGCACACGCCATCTGCAACGTCAGAACAGGCATCGAAGCGAGACTGCGACTATTGCCCTTGTTGGTTATACCAATGCCGGCAAATCGACCTTATTTAACGCGTTGACAGGCGCCCATGTCCTGTCAAAAGATATGTTATTTGCCACACTTGACCCGACTATGCGTCAAACAGAACTGCCCTCAGGGCGCCTGATTGTTCTGGCAGATACGGTCGGGTTTATCAGTCAGTTGCCAACCGAACTTATTGAAGCATTCAAATCCACATTAGAAGAGGTGGTGCAAGCTGATATTTTGATTCATGTTCATGATGGCGCCTCACCGGTTTTGTTTGAAGAGGCAGATGATGTGCGCTCAGTCCTGCTTGATATTGGCTTATCAGAAGACAGATTGCGGCAGGATCTCATCCATGTAGTGAATAAAACAGATATCATGGATGATGAGCGCAAAGAGGCAATCGCTCATGAATTTGGCACAGTGATTTATAGCTCAGCTTTGGAACAAACTGGCCTTGATGAAGTGCGCTATGCCATAGAGGCGCATCTTTCCCAACATAGCCTTGTGATAGAAGTCACCTTAACACCCGCAGATGGCGCCGCGCGCGCATGGCTTTATGAACGCGGTGATGTACAGGCAGATAATTATGATGAGACAGGCTGCCAAACCTTATTTGTGCGTCTTGACGAAGCTGATGAGGCCCGTTTCGAAAAGCAGTTCCCGCATATCAGCTATAGTCTTTAATGTTTGTGACTTGTCTCATGCCCCTTATGGTCGTGCCCCTTATGGTCATGACCTTTCGATGATTTACCTGACAGGCTGATGACCTCTGCCATCACAACCACTTTGCCTGCTTTTTCAAATTCAAGCACGACTTCATAACGCTGGCCCATTTTTACAGGCTGAACCAATCCCATAAACATGAGGTGATCACCGCCTTTGACAAGACCAACCATGCTGTTTGCCGGCAAAAGCAGGCCATCTGGCTTCTGGCGCATTTTCATCACATCGCCATCTAATCTCATTTCATGAATTTCGGTTTTCTTGGCAAAAGCAACAGATGCGCCAATTAACCTGTCAGGCTCATCTCCCTGATTTTCAAAAAGCGCATAACCTGCGCTTGCGCCGGCATTTGGTGTGGTCGCGCGCACTTCGATATTATGGATGATGATATCACCTGCCTTTTGCCTGTCCGCCAAAGCAGGCGCAGAAATTAACAATATCAAAACAGATAAAAGGCATCTCACTGAATGTGTCATCTGACCCTCATAATTTGGAAGAAAAAACAGTTGAAAGGGACCATAATTGATTAGATAAAGACAATCAACAGATGTCTTGTGATAGCCTTGAATGATGATTATCGCATAAAAGAATAAAGGGGGGCATATCTTGTCTCATAGGCCAAAAACAATTTTGATAACAGGTTGCTCGTCAGGCATAGGGCTTGATAGCGCATTGGCCTTGCAGGCAAGAGGGTGGCAGGTTTTTGCCACCTGTCGGCGTCAGGCTGATTGTGACAGGCTGCAAACAGATTTTGGCTTAACCTCTTTTGTGCTAGATTATGAGGTGCCTCAGACCATTACAAAGGCTGTTGAACAAGCATTATCCCTTAGTGGCGGGACGATTGACGCGCTTTTCAATAATGGCGCTTATGCGATACCGGGGGCAACCGAAGATGTGCCTACAGATGCCATGCGGGCAATTTTTGAAGCAAATGTCTTTGGCTGGCACGAATTAACAAGACAGATTTTGCCTTATATGCGCTGTCAGGGAAGGGGGCGCATTCTGCAAAATTCCTCAGTTCTTGGCTTTGCTGCTATGCGTTATCGCGGCCCATATAATGCGACAAAATTTGCCATTGAAGGCCTGACAGACACAATGCGATTGGAATTACAGGGGTCCGGCGTGGACATCATATTGATTGAACCTGGCCCTATCAGAACAAAGATTCGTGAAAATTCCTATCCGCATTTTACCAAATGGATTTCACCAAAAGGCTCAGCACATGAAGCTGTTTATCGTAAAGCTCTGATACCAAGGCTTGCGGCAAAAGAGACAAAAAAAGATATGTTTGAATTGGAGCCTGAGGCTGTTACCAAAGTTGTCATCCACGCGCTTGAGAGCCGGCGGCCAAAATTGCGTTATCGCGTGACATGGGCAACCACCTTTATGATGATCGCAAAACGTATCTTATCGACAAGATTGATGGACCGGTTCGTCAAACCCTATTAATTGTGATAAGGTAACAAGGAAAAAGTCTTTTCAAAAAAGGTAAATTTGCCATGATTTTTCGTCAGTTATTTGATTCTGTCTCATCCACCTATACCTATCTCATAGCCAGTCGCTCTGGCGGTGAGGCATTGTTAATTGACCCTGTTCTGGAAAAGACAGATCGCTATTTGTCTTTGCTGGAAGAGCTTGATTTACGGCTTGTCAAAGTGATTGATACACATGTCCATGCTGATCATGTCACAGCTATGGGCGCCCTGCGCAATCATACAAATTGTGTCACAGTCATGGGAGAGCAAAGCCCTGTGGATGTTGTGTCTATGAGAGTGTCAGACGGTGAACGTGTCACAATTGAAGGCATTAATCTGACAGCGCTTTATACGCCCGGCCATACAGATGACAGCTATTGTTTTCAGATGGAAGACAGGATTTTCACAGGTGATACCCTGCTCATAAGAGGGACAGGTCGCACTGATTTTCAAAATGGGGATGCAGGCGCGCAATATGACAGCTTATTTGGACGCCTTCTCAGCCTGCCAGAGCAAACTCTTATCTATCCTGCGCATGATTATAAAGGTGAGACAGTGTCAACCATTGGCGAAGAAAAAGCCTATAACCCGCGCCTTCAGGTCTCATCAAAATCTGCCTATATTGAACTGATGAATAATTTGAATTTACCAAATCCAAAAATGATGGATGTGGCTGTGCCTGAAAATATCAAAATGGGTATAACATTAGAGGCGCAAAAACAGGTGAATTTCATTGACGCAGACAGCCTTGCAGCAAAATCAAAAGATGATTATCTGCTGATTGATTTGCGCGAAGAAGGAGAGCGTGCCCGCCATGGCGCTATCAAGGGGGCGGTTCATGCACCTTATAGCCGGTTTTATGAACAGCTCGAAACCTTAAGCGCATTTGGGGCGCGGCCAATTGTGTTTTATTGCGCCGCAGGAGAACGTTCTGCCATGGCGGTTAAACTGGCAACTGATAAAGGATATGATAATGTTGCACATTTGCTTGGCGGCTACAGCGCCTGGCAAGATCTTGGTCTGTCAGGATAAACGCCCGCAGCATTTGTTTTGCGGGCATGCCGGGCCTGCGTTCAAAAAGGGCTGTGGCGCAGAATATCTCTTGTGACATTATGAATATCACGATGGCCACATAAGGCCATTGTCATATCAAGCTCCTTATGCAGTATCTCTAAGGTCTTTGTGACACCTTGTTTACCGTCAGCGCCAAGGCCATATAAAAAGGCGCGGCCAATAAGCGTGCCACGTGCCCCAAGGGCGACTGCTTTCAGGATATCCTGGCCAGAGCGAATGCCGCCATCCATCCATATTTCAATATCATCTCCGACCGCTGCCACAACTTCCGGCAAAATAGCAATAGAGCTATCAGCCCCGTCCAGCTGGCGGCCACCATGATTTGATACAATCAGAGCATCTGCACCGGATTTGACAGCTAATTTAGCATCTTCGGCATCAAGAATGCCTTTGATGATTAATTTGCCGCCCCACCAGTCTTTGATCCGTTTGACATCATCCCAGTCAAGCTGCAAATCAAATTGCTCAGATACCCAGCTTGTCAAAGATGACATATCAGACACGCCGCTAACATGGCCATGTATATTGCCAAATGTGCGGCGATTTGTGCCAAGCATATTCAGGCACCAACGCGGTTTGGTTGCCATATTGGCTATATTTTTCAAAGTCAGTTTTGGTGGTGCGGTCAGGCCGTTTTTCAAATCCTTATGCCTCTGGCCCAGAATTTGCAAATCAAGTGTCAGCATCAATGCATTACAGCCCGCCGCCTTGGCACGCGCGATTAGTCTTTTGGCAAAATCATGGTCACGCATGACATAAAGCTGAAACCAAAAGGGCTCAGGACTATGGTCTGCCACATCTTCGATAGAACAAATTGACATGGTTGATAAGGTAAAAGGCACGCCAAATTCAGCAGCTGCCTGTGCTGCCAGAATTTCACCATTGGCATGTTGCATACCTGTCAGCCCTGTCGGCGCAAGCGCGGTTGGCATAGCAACATTCTGTCCTATCATCGTGGTCTTTGTGCTTCTGTTCGACATATCCACGGCGACTCTCTGGCGAAATTTAATGCGCTGGAAATCGCTTTCATTACGCTCGTAGGTAGATTGTGTCCAGGAGCCTGAATCTGCATAATCATAAAACATTTTCGGGACACGTCTTTGGGCGATTTGCCGCAAATCTTCAACGGTTGTAATGGTGCTCATATCCGGAACTCACTCACTGCATCATGCCATTAATTGGCAAGATAATATTGACTGCCATCATAATCAAAGGTCCAGATGTTGTCAGTATTTTTTGTAAACCGCCTCAGCAGCGCCCGCCTAACATTCAGGCAAATTGACAGCCAGACCGCCATTTGATGTCTCTTTATATCGCTCATGCATATCAATGCCTGTTTGGCGCATTGTTTCAATACAATTATCAAGCGGGATAAAATGCGTGCCATCACCGCGCAGGGCAAGGGATGCCGCAGACACAGCCTTGATAGCGCCAAGCCCGTTCCTCTCAATGCAAGGTACCTGCACAAGCCCGCCGGCAGGATCACATGTCATACCAAGATGATGTTCAAGCGCTATTTCAGCGGCATTTTCAATTTGCTCATTCGTGCCGCCAAGGGCCGCGCATAATCCGGCAGCTGCCATCGCAGAGGCTGACCCAACCTCTCCCTGACAACCAACCTCAGCCCCTGAAATAGAGGCGTTAGTCTTTATAATCATGCCAATGGCGGCCGCCGTTAATAACAAGGTCACCAGCCCCTCATCATGCGCACCATGACAATGATCTTTATAATAGCGCATCACCGCAGGTATCACACCGGCAGCCCCGTTTGTCGGTGAGGTGACAATTCTGCCACCGGCAGCATTTTCTTCATTCACAGCCATCGCATAGACAGACAACCAATCTGTCATCACATGGGGCTGTTTATCATTGTTATGTTGTTCTTGTATCAATTGTTCATGGATCGCTTTTGCGCGTCTTTTCACATTCAGCCCGCCTGGCAAAATACCTGTCTGAGACAGGCCACGCTCAATACAGTCGAACATGCTGGATTCAATAGCGGCAATGCTTTGATCAACGCGTTGTTTATCGCGATAGGCCAATTCATTTTCATATTGCATTTGCGCAATGGACATGCCTGTTTCCTGCGCCATCGCAAGCATTTGTTTTGCATTTGTAAAATTATGGGGATGACTGGTTTTTGCGATATCGGCTTGTTGTTCCATTTCATCAGAGCGGCGAATAAACCCGCCGCCTATGGAATAATAGATTTCATGCAACATTAAACCATCATCTTCATCATAGCAGAAAAACTGCATGCCATTCGCATGAGCTGGCAACGCTTCTTCATAGTCAAAAATAAGGTCTGTTTGCGGGTCAAAGCGAAAGGAGGTCACCTCATCCAGCTGGATATATTTTTCACGAAAAAGTGTGTCTTCCAAAACAGGAATATCATCAAGCATAATGGTATCAGGCAGATAGCCAAGTAACCCCAGATAAATAGCTCTGTCACTTGCATGCCCTTTGCCGGTAAAAGCAAGTGAACCATGAAGCCGCACCGTGATATGCGCAATTTTGGCACCAGATGCCTGTTCTTCTGATTTTGCATTTCTGACAAAGCGGTGCGCCGCCACCATAGGTCCCATCGTATGAGAGCTTGACGGGCCAATCCCGATTTTGAATATATCTGAAATCCCGATAAACATAGCCACTATCACCTAAGTCATCTGTTAAGAGGTTTTGCTGTGAATTTCGCGCAACACCTTAACTTTATTGCAACGTGATTTTGAGGGTGTGATGTTGTGTGTTTACGACTATTTACAGACCATTTTATCCAATAATGGTCACTGCAGGCGGTTTGCGCTGTGGCAAAACTTGCCTTTTGGTACAAAAATGTCATTTAGTGATAGGGCCCTGATGGTCAATGAGATGAAAACCATGATGTAGGAGGAGCAGATAATGGGCTTTGATGATATGCGCGATCACTTATCGTCTGATTTATATTTGTGCGCAGATGATGTGTCTGAAGCTTATGCCAAAGACTGGTCAGAAGCCGCAGCGCACCTGCCGGAAGTCGTGTTGCGCCCGCGCACTATTGATGAGTTGTCAGCTATATTATCGCTTGCCCAGTCATCAGGCCAACGTCTGGTCACACAAGGCGGGCGCACAGGCCTTGCCGGCGGGGCAACGCCTCAGCAAAGTGAATGGGCACTCACCACAGAGCGCATGAACAAGATTCTTGATATTGACCCGATTGGCATGACCATTACCGTAGAGGCAGGTGTCAGCCTTCAGTCTGTTCAGGAAGAAGCAGCAAAGCATGATCTGTTATTTCCGCTTGATTTAGGTGCCAGAGGAACAGCAACCGCCGGCGGCATAGCGGCCACAAATGCCGGTGGCAATCAGGTTATCCATTATGGCGTCACACGACATTTAATCCTCGGCATGACAGCGGTTCTGCCAGATGGTGAAATCATTGCCCAAAATAATAAATTGCTGAAAAATAATGCTGGTTTTGATCTCAAACAATTGATGATTGGCACAGAAGGCACACTTGGTGTGATTGCCACCATCACCTTTCGCTTATTTCCGCGCCGCGAACATATCACCACCGCTTTTTGCGCCGCAGATGATTTCGATTCTGTGACAAGCTTGTTATTTCACGCAAGCAAACATGTATCAGGCATGTCTTCATTCGAGGTGCTGTTTGATGATTACATGAACGAGATCATCACAGTAACTGATAAAGCAGCCTTATTTGATAAACATTATGCGCATTATATTTTGCTGGAGGTGGAATCAACCACCAAAGATGACACAGTCGCGCATATGCTGGCAGAGGCGATTGATAAAGGCATTATCAAAGATGCCCTCATAGCGCAGAATGAAACTCAAAGGGCACAATTCTGGTCTTACCGTGATTCTATTGCAGATATTCTGGCTGATATGGCACCAAGTGTGAATTTCGATATTGGTGTGCCAATTGCAAAAATGGGTAGCTTTACACAAGACGTCTCAGCTGCACTGCGAAAGGCCTTTCCCACTATCCGTTTTGTCACATTCGGGCATGTTGGTGACGGCAATTTGCATATGTGTTGCACCACCGGTGATGATCATGATCAAGTGCCTATCGAAGATTTAGTCTTCCGCCATACCACAGCCATAGGTGGCACCATCACCGCAGAACATGGGATAGGCATTCTGAAAAAGCCATGGCTCAAAGATTGCCGTACTGAAGCTGAAATATCTGTGATGAGGCGCTTGAAAGCACTTCTTGATCCGGCAGATATTCTGAATAAAGGGCGCGTGATTTAAGTATCAAATAAGGTGACTGTGATATCACTGGCCGCCTGTTTCAGGGCCGGCAAATGATGAAGCGCCATCTCTTTGGTAAATCGCAATTTTGGTCCGTGAACGGCAATTGCACCACAATAATGCCCTGTACTGGTTAAAACAGGCACAGCGATAGCGACCATATCTGTGTATAATTCTTCATTATCCAGAGCATAACCCTGTTTGCGTACTGTCTTGATAGCAGACAATAAATTGGCCTTATCAGTGATTGTCTGGTTGGTGTGTTTTTCAAAATGCAGATTATCAACCAGCCGTTCTAACTGCGATTTGCGCAAAGACGCTAGAAAGGTTTTGCCACTTGCCGTGCAATAAAAAGGAACATAAGTGCCAATCGGTAATGTGACCCGAAAATGCCAGTCTGTCTCCACTCTGTCTACATAGGTCATGCCATGGTCAGTTGGTACAACAAAATTGATTGTCTCTTTGGTTTGGCGCGCCAATGATTCCATAATCTGGTGACGAATAAAGTTGCCGGGATGTTTCAGCATCAAATTTGACGCCATAATGGTGCCGCGCTTGGCGACTGCCAATTGCTGGCCTTGCTTTTCCAAAAACCCCTCCTGAACAAGCGATTTGACAAGCCGGTGCGCAGACGGAATTGGCATATCAAGCAAATTTGATAATTCACTTATGGTTAGCGGTTTTGCGGCATTGCCAATGGTTTCTAATATATGCAGCATGCGCAGATTTGGACTGGTTGGCTTGGTCACTTGCTTGGCCATTTTTATGATACTTTCAGCCTTGTTTTCTCAACTTGTAGAAAAGAGATGTAAAATAGCGCTTGCCTAACTTGTTCATTTGAGGAAAGCTTTTACTATAAATGATAATATTTTTATCAAAAAATGCAACTTTTGTAATTTTTATGAGAATTTTTATCAAAAACGGGGAAAAATGGACCTTATTGTTGGCCAGATGACGAAT
This sequence comes from Puniceispirillaceae bacterium (SeqCode), assembly GCA_049890215.1. Taxonomy (GTDB): domain Bacteria; phylum Pseudomonadota; class Alphaproteobacteria; order Puniceispirillales; family Puniceispirillaceae; genus UBA685. The sequence goes on from JBMHBX010000038.1 coordinate 90,659, forward strand.
GGCGCGAGTGTGATTCATCATTTTCGGACAGAAAATTGGACAAAGAGGTAAGAAACAAGTCATTATGGATGTCGCGATCATTATCGATGTGATTCAAATCATCTTCGCAGATATTGTCTTATCGGGAGACAATGCGCTTGTGATTGGTATGGCGGCAGCTGGTCTGCCTGCGGAATTGCGCAAAAAGGCGATTTTCCTTGGTATGGCGCTTGCCGCTGCTATGCGGATAGGCTTTGCTGTTATTGCGTCTTATTTGCTGTCTATCCCGGGCATTTTAATAATTGGCGGTCTGTTGCTGTCATGGGTGTGTTGGCGGTTTTACAAAGATATTAAAGAATTTAACAATCAGGAAGAAAAAGCAGATGAGACGGTGGAGGGGTCAAACTCCTTTGGCCGTGCGTTATTCACAATTTTGCTTGCTGATGTATCAATGTCGATTGACAATATTGTGGCGGTTGCTGCCATTGCCAGAGATAATACGCAATTGCTTGTGTTCGGTCTTGGTCTTGCGATTTTGATGATGGCCTTTTTCGCCAACCTGATTATGAGGGTCATGCTTCGTTACAGATGGTTGTCTTATTTGGGGCTTGCTCTGTTAATTTATTTATCTGTGATGATGTTATATGACGGATTTAAGGATTTAGGTTTGCTGTAATGGCGGCAAGCCTCAACAGGTGGCATGATGCTGCCGACATAAACGGAAAGGTGCCTGTTATGCGAGCGAAAGGACATTTATTTTGGTATGATCCCCTTTATGATCATCCGTCTAATCGGCCTTATCCCCATCACCTCTTTCCCATCAATAGCCTTGCGGCTGCCAACTTATATTTATAGGTTTTACATATCATGACGGTTACATATCTTAAAAAAGCAACGAAAACGCCTCAAACCGGCACAGATGAAACACAAGCCATCGTGCGTGAGATGCTGGCCAACATAGAACAAGGCGGTGAAGCCGCCGCCCTTGACTATGGGGTCAAGCTTGACGGTTATAACGGGCCGGCACTTGTCACAGCAGAGCAAATTGCACAAGCAGGTGAAAAAGTCTCAGATCAGCTAAAGGCAGATATTGCTTTTGCCAAAGACAGGGTGGTGAAATTTGCCGAAGCCCAGCGTGATTCAATCAAAGAATTTGAGACCGAATTGTCACCTGGCCTGTGGGCCGGACAAAAGCTTATCCCGATTGAAACAGCAGGTTGTTATGTGCCGGGCGGGCGCTATGCACATGTGGCGTCTGCGATTATGTCGATTGCGACTGCCAAGGTGGCAGGAGTTGAGAATATTGTGGCTTGTACGGCCCCTCACGGAGATGAAGGGCCTAACCCTGCCATTTTATATGCGATGAATTTATGCGGCGCTGATCAGATTTTATCATTGGGCGGGGTGCAGGGGATTGCCTCTATGGCCTTTGGTCTGTTTACCGGCAAGCCTGCCCGTATTCTTGTCGGGCCCGGCAATCGGTTTGTGGCCGAAGCAAAGCGTACCTTATATGGCCGCGTTGGCATTGATATGTTTGCCGGCCCTACCGAGATTGCGATTATCGCAGATGACAGTGCTGATCCTGCCATTGTGGCAGAGGACCTTGTCTCACAGGCTGAACATGGCCCTGATTCACCGGCATGGCTATTTACCACCTCAAGACAGCTTGCTGATGCGGTGACAGATCGTATTGACAGCCATATTCAGTCATTGCCGGAGCCGGCTCGCTCTGCTGCAACAGCTGCATGGCGTGATTATGGTGAAATCATTTTATGTGACACAGATGAAGAAATGGCAGTGGTCTCAGATGAGTATGCCGCCGAGCATCTTGAAGTGCATACACAAAATGATGAATGGTTTACAAAACGCCTGAAAAATTACGGCTCATTATTTGTCGGAGAAGAAACCACAGTCACCTATGGTGATAAATGTTCTGGTACAAATCACATTCTGCCAACCAAAGGCGCTGCTCATTACACAGGTGGTCTGTCAGTTCATAAATATATGAAAGTGGTCACAACACAGCGTATGACGAAAGAAGCAAATCGTGAGGTTGGGGCCGCTGCGGCACGAATTTCTCGTCTTGAAGGTATGGAAGGTCATGCCAGAGCCGCCGATATTCGTCTTCGGAAATATTTCCCGGGCGAAAATTTGGCATAACAAGGCACAGGTCTGAGGCAAAAAGGATAAAATGATGGACGCACTTATTTATACAGATGTCATGAATTGTGAATTTGCACCACATGATCAGCCTGTCTCACAGCCAGGTCATTCTGTCATTGATGTCTCTTTTTGCGGCATTTGTGGCTCTGATATGCATGCCTGGCATGGCCATGATGCCCGAAGAGTGCCACCTCTTATTCTGGGTCATGAGATTGTCGGGCGCGCCATAGATGGCCCAATGGCAGGACAATTGGTTGCGGTAAACCCGCTTATGACATGCGGGACGTGCCAATATTGCCTCAAAGGCAGCACACATTTATGCCAGTCGCGAGAGCTTCTTGGTATGCGCCTTCCGGGCGGCTTTGCGCAATTTGTCAGTGTCAAAGATACGAATCTGACACCCTTATCCGGTTCAATTTCATTAACCACCGCAGCATTGGCAGAGCCTCTTGCTTGTTCTGTACATGCGATGCGCCTGATGACAAATGAGTATCAGGCAAGCCGTTCTGATCGTATGGTGATTCTGGGTGGGGGCGCGATTGGGCTTCTGGCGGCGCTTCATGCCAAACATCTTGGCTATCAGGACATTCATATTGCTGAGGTCAATGATACAAGACGCAAATTGCTTAATCAAATTGTTGGTGTTGACAGTTACAACCCTCTTGAAACACAACCTGATGAACACAGCATATCAATGGTATTTGATGCCGTTGGCTCCGGCAGAACCAGAGCGGCGTCTTGTGAACTGGTCAGCCCGGGCGGCATGATTTTGCATATTGGCCTGCAAGATAGCGAGCTTGGCTTTGATTCACGATATATAACTTTGCAAGAGGTCACCTTCAAAGGCAGCTATTGCTATAATGAGGCTGATTTTGCCGAAGCAGTTAGCCTGTTAGAATCAGGCCATATAACAGGCGATGGGTGGTGTGATGTGCGCCCTCTCAAAGTGGGACAACAAGCCTTTATGGATATTCATGAAGGCAACGCGCCGCCAAAGATAATCTTGGAGACCTCATAATATGTCCAAAAAGGCAAAGAGTGAATTGTGACTGCCTATGGTTGTGATAAGGCAAAATAATCAACGCCTTTATCGTCCGATTTTTCCACAATCATCATTTTGTTAGTGGCAACCAGATGACCAAGATGCGCGCGCGCTTCTCCTGTCGCAAAATACAGCTCATGCGCTGCAAAGCTTTTGCCAAATAACACAGACATAGCCTGAAAAACGGTGATAGGGCCATCTTGCGCTGCCTCAATAAGGGCGCTCAGGCGGTTTTCATGATGGCTGATAAGCGACCGCGCGCGACTCGCCCCTTTTGTAAAAGGCCAGTCATGGCCCGGAAACACTTGCCAGCTTTCATCCATGTCTGTCATTTCAGACAGGAATGATAAATAAAAACCCAAATTATCCTTTGCCGGGTAACGCAAATCAACTGAGATATTAGGTGAGATCCGTGGCAACAGAAAATCAACGGCGATATAAAGACCTCTTTTTTCATCACTCAGCCCAATATGCGCCTGAGAATGGCCACCATCAATGCGTATCCGCCAGGTGCCTGATTTGCTCTTAATATGATGATTTTCTGAGATAATGGTAAGATCAGGCAGAGGGGCTACATGGCGGCGAAACCGCCCTTTGTCTGAACGTGCAATGGCGCAACTTTCCTCATCAAGCCCATAGCGCTGATAGGTATCTGCCACAAGCGCAGAAAAGACATCATCATCTTGTTCAATTAACCATTTTGCAACCTCAGCCTCCTCAGCGCTCATCCAAACAGGAGCGCCTGTTATCTGCTGTAATTTTCCGGCATAACCTATATGATCGACATGATGGTGGGTGACCAAAATCGCTGATATTGGTTTGCCTGATAACGGTCCTTCCAGCAAAATTTGCCAGTGCCGTGCCGTCACCTCATCATTGATACCTGTATCAATCAGCACGAGGCCGTCATATGTATCAATCATGTAAAGATTAATGTGATTAAGGCGGAAAGGCAGGGCAAATCGTGCCCAGTACAGATCATCTGCAACGGCCGTAATGGTGCCTTCAGCCGGTGTGTCGATGGCAAGCCGTTCCATCTGACTAGCCTTTCTTAAACGCAACAAAATCAATCAGGGCTGATTTCCCATTATGGCCCGGGCCTTCATCCAAATTGGCTTCATAGGCCACATTGACCCTGATATCCATATCGCTGAAATGGCTTTCTAACAGGTCTGTTGTATAAAGATGGGCAGGGTTAGACGGCCCGCCTGTCCCATACTCAACCTGCCCAGGCGTATAGCCATGAAGCAACAAACACCCGCCAGGGCGCAAGGCCTGTTGCAATCCTGTGAAAAGCTGAGGCCAGCTTTCAGGCGGTGCAAATTGAATAAAGATGGCAACAACATTGTCATAACTGACAGAACGCCAGTCATAATGATAAATATCAGCCATCTCACATTGAACAGAGACTTGTCTTTCCTGCGCCAGCTTTTGCGCTTTTTTTATGCCGACAACAGAGGCGTCCATGGCGGTGACTTTATACCCTTGTTCTGCCAGATAGACAGAATTGCGCCCCTCGCCATCTGCAACAGCCAGACAATGACCATTTTGGTGTAAATATGACTGATGCCGGACAAGCGCCTGTGCCGGTTGCTTGCCGAACATATAGGTATCTCCGGCATATCTTTCATCCCAAATCATCATCACTCCCTACATTAAGCAAAGGCCTTTATCGTTCTATCAGTATAGACAAGCAGCTCTGCAAAGGCCACATATGAGGGGCTTGCCCTTTGTGATATTTTTCACGATAACGATAGAACAGCTAAACTCCGGCAAGAGGGCAAAAATGACACAAGCATTGCATGATTATATTGTGATTGGCTCAGGCTCTGCGGGCGCCACAATTGCTTATCGCCTTGGTGAGGATCCTGCCCACCGTGTTCTTGTTTTGGAATTTGGCAAAACAGATATAGGGCCTTTTATCCAAATGCCGGCCGCTTTATCTTATCCTATGAATATGAAACGCTATGATTGGGGCTATAAGGCAGAATCCGAAGAGACCCTTGATGGCAGAGCGCTTGTTTGTCCCAGAGGCAAAGTCATTGGGGGGTCATCATCTATTAACGGGATGATCTATGTGCGTGGTAATGTTGGTGATTATGATCATTGGCAGGAAAGTGGCGCTAAGGGCTGGTCTTATGCTGATGTGCTTCCCTATTTCAGGCGCATGGAAACCTCTTATGGCGGCGAGGTGCCATGGCGTGGTCAAAACGGGCCGCTTCATATTACCAGAGGCCCCAGAGATAACCCGCTTCACGGCGCCTTTGTAGAGGCTGCCACACAGGCAGGCTATGCCGCCACAGATGATTATAACGGTTATCGTCAAGAAGGCATGGGGCCAGCTGATATGACTGTCTATAAAGGCAGACGGTGGTCATCTGCCAATGCTTATTTGCGCCCTGCCATGGCGCGCGGCAATGTGGAATTGCGCACTGGTGTGATGGTGGACCAGCTCTTATTTGAAGGGCGCAAATGCATTGGTGTGCGTTATCAAAAAAATGGCAAAAGCTATGATATTTTTGCCAAAAAAGCGGTAATATTATCAGCAGGTGCCATTGGCAGCCCTGCGATTTTGCAACGCTCCGGCATTGGCCCGAAGGATGTTTTGCGCAAAGCAGGCATAACAATGCGCGCAGATCGCCCCGGTGTTGGCGCCAATTTGCAGGATCACCTTGAGGTCTATTTCCAGATTGCCTGCAAACAGCCAATCACACTTTATAAGCATTTAGGCCTTTTTGCCAAAGCGTGGATAGGTTTCAAATGGCTCTTTTTCAAAAAAGGATTGGGTGCCTCTAATCAGTTTGAATCTCTTGGTTTTATCAGATCAGATAAAGGGATTTCTTATCCGGATATTCAATATCATTTTCTGCCTGTGGCCATTCGCTATGATGGCAAAGCGCCTGCGGAGGGGCATGGGTTTCAGCTTCATGTCGGCCCGATGCGGTCTAAATCGCGTGGCTATGTGCATATCACATCAGCCAATGCCCAGGATGCCCCTGAAATTCGGTTCAATTATTTATCTCACAAAGATGATATGCCTGAATTCCGTAAAGCATTGCGCCTGACCAGAGAGATTTTATCCCAACCTGCCTTTGATCCCTATCGCGGGCATGAGATTCAGCCAGGTGATGATCAAATCACAGATGATCAGCTTGATGCCTTTATCAGAGCGCATGCAGAATCAGCCTATCATCCATGTGGCACCTGCAAGATGGGAGATGAGTCTGATCCGATGGCAGTGGTCGCACCAGATACATCAGTGATTGGATTTGATCATCTTTATTGTGCAGATTCGTCTATTTTCCCACGTATCACTAATGGCAATTTGAATGCGCCATCTATTATGACAGGTGAAAAAGCCTCTGATCATATTCTGGGCAAAGATATGCTGCCAAAGGCAAATGATGTGCCTTTTGTGCATCCTGACTGGCAGAATGCGCAACGATAAATCTGTATAACGCAATGAGCAAACTTATCACCATGCTATCAGTCCTTGCAGACAGAGGCTCAAAATACGCTGTCAGTGGCGGTCATGCCGCCGGACGCGCTGATGTAGATATATTCCTAAAACAATTAAAAAAGACAAAAAAATTCGCCAAAGCCACGCATCATAGTTGGGCATTGCTGTCGTCAAATGAAGGTCCTGTGAAAAATGATGATGGTGAATCAGGTGCCGGCATGGTGATATTGCGCATGCTTGAGCGTGCTCATCTGCAAGATCATGTCATCATCGTCACAAGATGGTATGGTGGCACCAAATTAGGAGGTGACCGCTTTCGTCATGTCCAGGAGGCGGTTCGCATTTATCTGGCAGAACAGAGTGATGAGATAGGTAACGCTTAAGAATCGCCTTGCCAGACGCCCTGTTCTTTTAAGCTTTCCCTGACCTCTCTTGGCATATAGGTCTCATCATGTTTTGCCAGAACCGTATCAGCGATTAAGACATCAGACGTCAGCTTGCCTTCTGCGACAATGCCTTGCCCTTCGCGGAACAGATCAGGCAACGCGCCTTCATAGCGAACCGCGATTGTGCCACCTTCATCAGTGATCGTAAAAAGGGTGGTGGTCCCTGAAATAGAGACAGAGTTTTCTGCCACAAGGCCGCCAATGCGCACTCTTTTTGCTTGCTTATGCTCATCTGTTATCTGAGATGGTGTGACGAAAAAGACAATATTGTCACGCAAAGCAGTGGAGGCAAGCCATGCCGCAAGCGCTAGCACAAGGCCGGCTAAGGCTGTGATAAATAGCCGCTTTGTCTTTGGTGTCACGCCTTTATTCCTTGTCATATGCTAAAGTGCCTGAATTGGTGGTTGTTTTATCATAACCCCGGCCTCTTTTGCCAGACGCAAATTTGACGCATTAATAGTCATCTTTTTTCGAATAATGATTGACCATTTAGCAATTTGCGTCAGAGTTTGAGTGAGCGCAAAGCGTTTGACGCCTGACAGGAAATATAAAAAAGAGGTCGTGATGAGTAAGGCACATGAATTTGACCAGAAAGTTGTTCTTATCACCGGGGCCGCCGGTGGTATCGGACAGGCACTCGCGCGCGCATTCGCTGCCAAAGGTGCGATTATCGCTGCCTCAGATAAAACAGAAGCAACCTTATCAGATGGCCATATCTTTGCCGGAGATTTACAGGATGCGGCCTTTGCAAGCGATTTGCCACAGATGGTCAGGGACCGTCTTGGCCGTCTTGATGTTGTGATCAATAATGCAGGCATTATCAGCAGAGGTGACGTTACACAAACAGATGATGAGGCTTTGCGCTTATCTTTGGCGGTGAATGTCGAAGCGCCGTTTCGCCTCTGCCGGTCTGCTATTCCTTTGATGGCTGAACAAAATGGTGGGGCAATTATCAATATCGCCTCATGTTGGGGCAGGCGCCCCGGCCCGCAACATGCCCTATACTGCATGACCAAAGCAGCGCTTGCGTCTTTGACAGAATGTATGGGCATGGATCACGCTCACCAGAATATTCGCGTCAATGGCATTTGCCCGAATGAGGTCAACACGCCTATGTTACGCTCAGGCTTTGCTGTTCGTGGCATAAATCCTGATACCGCGATCGCTGATTTGAATAAGACAGTCCCTCTTGGCCGTATCGCAGAACCAGAGGATATCGCTGATGTGGCATTGTTTCTTGCCTCTGATAGTGCGCGTTATATTTGCGGCGAATTAATAGAAGTCAATGGCGCAAAGGCAGTATCATGACGCGGTTTGAGGGCAAAATTTGCCTTGTCACAGGCGCCAGCAGAGGCATTGGTTATGCCACCGCACAGCGTCTTGCCAAAGAAGGTGCCACCATCATCACAGCGCACAGGCAAAAATCAGACCACCATCATAGCTATCCATGTGACCTCAGCCAACCAGAGGTATGCGCTGATCTGATTGACCATATTATCCGCGACCATGGCAGGCTTGATGTGCTTGTGAACAATGCAGGCCTGATGTCAGAAGCGCCACTTGATAAGATGAGTCTTGAACTCTGGGATAAGACCATTGCGCTTAATTTGACCACGCCTTTTTGGCTGATGGCCAAAGCACTTCCCTATTTGGCAGAGCATAAAGGCGCCATTGTGAATATTGGCTCTATCGAAGGTCTTGGTGCCAATCCGGGCCATAGCGCTTATTGCGCCTCCAAAGGGGGGCTTCATGCGCTTACAAAGGCGGCGGCGGTAGATGCAGGCCCGATGGGCGTGCGCGTTAATGCGATCGCTCCTGGATGGGTTGATACTGAGCTGAATAATGACTTTATCGAACAAATGCCTGATCCGGCCTCTTTTCGCAAACAGATTGCCAAAATTCACCCGCTCGGCAAGACTGGTGCCCCTGATGAAATCGCCTCTCTTGCGGCCTTTCTGGCAAGTGATGATGCGTCTTTTATCACAGGCCAGATAATCACCATTGATGGCGGGCGGCTTGCACAATTGCCATTGCCATAAGGGCGCCTTAGCCTGTCATCACCATCATCACAATTGTGATGATCGCAAGCTGGCATAATAAAAAGCCGCCATCTATGAAGAACAGCTTGTTTGTGCCACCTTTGAAGACGGTATTTGTATAAATGCCAATCACCACGGAAATCGCCAGAATGATGATGCCCGAAAGCTGATAGGCAGCAAGTAAAAGCAACGCCATGATCGAAAAAAAGACGGCGTCTAATAAAGAGGCGACCATGCCTTTTTTCATGTCTTTTTGAAAATCATCCGGCATAGTGCGATGAGGTTGCTCTGCTGCCCACAGGCTACCAAATATGTGTGGGTGATACCAAATCATGCCAGACAGGAATGCTAAAACCGCGCTAACAAGAATGGCGGGATAATGAAATAAAATAAGTGCAATCATTAAATGCTCCTTCCTCATAAAGATATAGGATAAGGACGATAATGTGCCGCCAGTTAAGATTTTGAGGCAATCCCTTGCGTTCTTTTTGTTTCATTTTTATGCTGACAAGTGATCAGTAAAACAAAAGGGTGATTTCCTGATGGCGCAACAAGCAACAAGATTTGACTGGCAGGGCACAGCAACGGCACAGATGGTGCGCTCTTATGAGCAGCAAGGCTATTTGGTGCTTGATGGATTTGCAACGATAAGTGAATGTGACCAATTACTGCAACAGACCAAGGCACTTGTCTCAGATTTTGATGCAGATGCTCATAAGGTTGTGTTTTCAGCCGATGGTCAAAGCCACGCTGCCACAGATTATTTTATGAATTCAGCAAGTAACATATCCTTTTTTCTTGAAAAAGGCGCGGTGGATGACACTGGCATGCTTATCAAAGATAAAATGGTAGCGGTGAATAAAATTGGTCATGCCCTTCATGATCTGGATCCTGTTTTTGAGTCTTTTTCGCATCAACAAAAATTCGCTGATCTTGCTTATGCAATCGGCTTTCAAAAGCCACAATTGCTGCAATCAATGGTGATTTGTAAACAGCCTCATATTGGCGGCGAGGTAAGCGCCCATCAGGATTCCACTTTTTTATTCACAGAGCCGCAATCATGTGTTGGCTTCTGGCTTGCGCTTGAAGATGCCACGATTGAAAATGGGTGTATGTGGGGTGCGCCGGCAGGGCATTTATCTGGTTTGAAATCTCGTTTTGTGCGCCGTGATGGCGCAATGGTGATGGAGCCTTATGAAGAAGGCGATATGCCGGATTGCGAAGTGGCACTGACTGCACCCAAAGGCACATTGATTTTGCTTCATGGACGTTTTCCGCATTTATCACCTGCTAATCTGTCAGGCGCGTCACGCTATGCTTATGCCCTTCATATGATTGACGGCACAGCAGATTATGCGGCCGAAAACTGGCTTCAAAGAAAGGCAGATATGCCACTGCGCGGCTTTGAGAGTTAAGCTTTTTTCAATTCACAATAAGCGATAGCGATTTTGGCAGCGATTGCTGCATTATGCAAAATAAGCGCCTGATTGGTAATAAGGCTGTCTCCGTTGGTTTTCTGGCGGATAAGATCAAGCAAAAAGGGCGTTGTTTGTTTGCCGGTAATATTTTGCGCACGCGCCATGTCAAGCGCATCATCTATCACCTTTTGCAGATCTTCTGCGGGTATCTCTTTATCCTCTGGCACGGGGTTGGCAATTAACATGCCTCCTTTCAGGCCTAAATCCCATTTTGTTTTCATAATGCTTGCTATGTCTGTCGCCGTATCTGCGCGCATGCCAAGCTTTATGCCAGATCGCCGCGACCAAAAAGCAGGCAATTCATCTGTGCCATATCCAATGACAGGCACGCCATGAGTCTCAAGATATTCCATGGTCAAAGGCAAGTCCAAAATTGCTTTTGGTCCGGCGCTGACGACCGCAACATTACTATTGGCCAATTCAGGCAAATCGGCTGAGATATCAAAGGTTTGATCTGCCCCTTTATGCACACCGCCAATGCCGCCAGTTGCAAAAATGGGTATCCCTGCCATAGCAGCCAATATCATTGTGCCTGCGACTGTTGTTGCGCCATTTTTTTTGCCCGCAATAATGTGTGCGATATCGCGCCTGCTTACCTTTGTGACATCGGTGTTCGGGTCAGCCAAATAGCAAAGCTCTTCATCTGACAGACCAATTTTCATTTGCCCGTTGATAATCGCAATGCTCGCAGGAACAGCGCCATTGTCTTTTACCATTGCCTCAATCATACGCGCCGTTTGCAGATTTTCCGGATAAGGCAGACCATGGGTGATGATGGTTGATTCAAGCGCAACGACAGGCTGATGATTGACAAGCGCTGTTTTGACATCTGGATGAAAATGAAGCTGTGGGGTCATGAATGTGATAACCTTGTTATTTATCTTGGTCATAAGGCTGCGTTGCCAGAGCCTGAACGGTCATAAACGCATTGGTAGCAGAGATGGTTTTCATAGACAATTCAGCAAGCCTGCGCCCGTAAGAGGCTGATAAAGCGATATCGCAACCTGTATAAAGCCCGTAAACAAACCCTGCCATAAGACAATCTCCTGCACCAGAGACTGCCTCAGCTTTTATATTTGCCGCTTTAATATGATGGATATGATCACCTTCATTGATATAAAACCCATTTGGCCCGTCACTTAATAAAATCTGTCCTGCGCCTCTATTGCATAAAGTTTGTATCAGCATTGTTGGCGTTGTCTCTTTTGGACAGCCTGTCAGAATACAAGCCTCATAATGTGAGAGTTTCAGCAAATCAATCTTATCAAGCAAAGAGATGATCCGTGTGACTTTTGCCCCTGAGACACCATCTATGGCAAGATACGCATTTTTTGTCACTTGCGCGATTTTGGCCAATGTCTCTTCTGACAGGTTGCAGTCACAAATCACATAGTCATGATCACCTATCATGCTCTCATGCGCTGTTACATAATCTGCAGTGATCGCCTCAATGGCAGACATCTGATTAATCGCGATGATAAGCTCACCATCTTTGTCATGAACGGTCAAAAACTGGTCTGTTTGCCTGTCATCACAAATCAGGCTGGCGCTAATATCAACATCATGACCTATCAGATTATCAGCGATTTTTTGTCCTGCCTCATCTGTCCCAAGCGCTGTGATGAAAGATACAGGCAGCTTTAATCTGGCTAATGCCTCAGCGATATTGCGCGCAACCCCGCCATCTGCTTCACAAATCTGTCCGGGATGAGAATCGCTTAAATGATGAAGGGTGCCATATGTGCGCGAATGGATATCTTTGTTGCTTCCCCCTATGACAAGGATAGGTTTTGCGGCGAATGTCATGATCGATACACAATATCAGCCGCCAGATGAATGGGATAAGAGTCCCTTATCATGGCATCTGCCTTTTTTGACAGATATATCTCACGCGGTTGGGCCTGTAATTGAGCCAATTGTGCTTGTGCTGCCTGCCAGGCATTTGGGGCACCTGTTTCTGCCCAGACAGTCGGGCTGTCCCGGTTGGCAAGGCTTGGGTAAAAATAATCGCGCAACATGGCATTCATCGTATGATCGCCGCCCAGAAAATGACCATCTCCATAGACGGCCGCCTTAATCGCCTCAAATCCAAGTGTCTCTTCTGTGACTTCAATGCCTCTGATAGCGCGCTGATTAAGCGCAAGCATCTCATTATCAAGAATCATCGCCTCAAAAGACGCGCCAAGCAGGCTTGCCATCATGCCGGCTGACTCATAAACCATATTCGCACCTGCCAGACCGGCCGCCAGTGATGATAATCCTTTTTCAACACCCATTTGTGCATCCACCGCTTTGGCATCTGCCATAGAGCTTGCGACACCGCTTACCAGCCCCAAGGCATTTGAGATTTGCGCTGCACCGGCATTGAGAACAGATATCTCACCGCCTGAGCCCGAAAATGATCCTGTGCGCAGATCAACCACAAAAGGCCAGTTAGAAAAAATCATCGGATGGCCTGGCTTTATGATATTGACCATCATCAAAGCGGCAATCGTCTCAGCCGTTGTTTGGGCAAGCATGCCTGCCAGAGGGGCAGGGGCTGTCGCACCTGACTGTGCCGCGATGATCGCATTGATCACCATATGATTATCAATTGCCGCTTTGGCAACATCATAAGCATCTTCGCCATATTTTAACGGCGAGATAATCGGGCTGATATGGACCTTGCAACAAGGGCGCTTATGAAAGGCGCCTGCCCCTCCCATAGCTGCATCAAACATCTCAATCGCAGGACCAACTGCCTCACCATTGGTAAAGCTTGTGCCGACATGTTTTTGTGTGCCGGCAATCAGCGCATAGACTGTGTTGATATCAAGCTCAAAAATATCAGCCACATCTGTGGCAACACAAATACGTGTAAACCAGCTAAGATTATCCATCTGATCAGCTAGTCTGGCAAATTCATAAAGATCGACCAGGGTAGAGGCACGATAAAGGCCTGTTTCAGAATCCAATGTCTGAACCGCAGCGCCACCTGTACCAAAATAGACTTTATCACCGCCAATTTCGATGTCATGTTTTGAATCGCGCCCATAAAGCACAAATGATTTCGGCGCCTTGTCTATCACCTCTTCGCATAAGGAGCGGCTATAGCATAATCTGCCCTGCTCATTAAGATAGGCACCTCTGGCAAGCGCCTTTTCCTGTAATTCTGCCGGCACCTCTGCCATGCCTATCTCAGATAAAAGCCGGTAGGCAGTATCAATGATAGCGCTGACGTCCTTATCACTTAAAGGCTTATACATGCCGCCAAGTTGGCCTGGTGGGCAGGGGTGAGCAATAGCGCCTTTCGTCTGGCGTTGTTTATGGCGTGCAGCACGTCCGGCACCGCGGCGATTTCCCATCATTCCATCATCCATACTCAGCTCCCTTTGAACCTTATTCTCTTGCAGATTTAGCCTGATTTTTCACCCAGAGGCAAATCCTGATTTACGTGTGATTTTATCATTGCGTTTGACTTGTTTTGCATGGTTATCTGTAGGCCTGAACATAGCAATAATGACGTTGATATCGGGGGAATTGGTGATGCGTGATCAAGCACGTGTTGTAATTATAGGTGGCGGCATTGCAGGCTGCTCTGCGCTTTATCATCTCACGCAGATGGGGTGGACAGATGTGATGCTGATAGAGCGTGATGAGTTAACCTCAGGCTCGACATGGCACGCCGCAGCACAAGTAACGCAATTTGGCGGCAATCAGACATTTGTTCTGCTAAAGCGTCATTCAATTAATCTGTATCGTGAGCTGGCAAAAGACCCTGACTTCCCCATTAATTATCACATCACAGGCGGTATGCGTCTTGCGCATACACAAGATCAGATGGATATTTATCGTCACCATATCCAAATGGTCAAAGGTGTGGGGATTGATTTTGAATTAATTGATGGCGAAGAGGCCGCACGCCGTCATGCTTTGATGACATCAGACGGATTGCTAGGGGCATGGTGGGATCCCCTGGATGGGGATATAGACCCCTCACAACTCACACAAGCTCTGGCAAGACGAAGCCGCGCTGCCGGCGCAGAAGTTGTGCGCTTTAATCCGGTAACCGGTCTGACACAGCTTGCAAATGATGAATGGATTGTTCACACCCAAAAAGGTGATATCCGCGCAGAAATTGTGGTGAATGCCGGCGGTTATCGCGCGAATGAAATTGGCAAAATGATGGGTGTTGAACATCCGGTGGTATCGATGGAACATATGTATTTCCTGACAGATCCCATCAAAGAGCTGGAGGAGATGGATCAAAGAGTGCCAATCATCCGTGACCCTGGTGATGATTTTTATTCGCGTCAGGAAAAAAAGGGCCTGCTTGTTGGTGTTTACGAACAAGCCTGTAAATCCTTTGGCATGGATGGCATTGATCCTGATTTCACCATGGCATTATGCCCAAATGATCTCGATAGATGCCTTGATAATATGGAAGGGATTTTCGAACGTCTGCCTGTTTTGACGACAACTGGAATCCACACGATTGTGAACGGCCCGATTACCTACACGCCAGATGGCATGCCCCTGGTTGGGCCTATTCCTGGCAAGCGTAATGCCTTTTGTATCACAGGTCTTCGTGCCGGGATTGGCGAAGGGGGCGGGCATGGTAAATTGCTTGCTGAATGGATCACACAAGGCCAGACAGAATGGGAAAGCTGGTTTCTTGACCCTCGGCGCTTTACCTCTCATGCCAATACAGAATTTTCATTGCTGAAAGCGGTTGAAGATTATCAAAATGAATTTCATTATCATATGCCGCATGAAGAACGTCCGGCAGGCCGTCTGGCGAAAACCACAAGCCTTTATCCTGTGCTAGAGCAAGCAGGTGCCGAATTTGGTGTTGTCAATGGATGGGAGCGTGCGACTTTTTTCAAACCCTCTCCTGATTTTGAGCATGTGCCCTCTTATCGGTATCAGGCGACAAAAGATGTGGTGGCTGACGAAGTGCGTCATTTGGCAGAGCATGCCGGCATTATGGAGGTCAATGGCTTTGGCCGTATTGCCGTCAAAGGCGATGGCGCAGAGGCCTTTTTGCAAAAGATGACTTGTTCAACCTTGCCAAAATCCATTGGCAAGGTCTCTTTATGTTATTTGTTAAATGATAAAGGCTCTGTCCTCAGCGAGGCGACAATCGCCAAATTAGATGACGGTCATTACTGGTATGGGTGCGCCGCCGCCGCAGAGCGCCATGACTGGGATTGGTTATCTTATCACTTGCCGCAAGACGGCTCTGTGACATTGGAAAACCTGACGGCAAGTCATGTCATATTGGTACTGGCAGGGCCAAAATCGCGTGATATCCTCACCTCATGTTGCCCAAGAGATGATCTCAGCCCCCAAGGCTTGCCATGGATGCGCGGCAAAGAGGTCACAATTGGCCATGCACGCGCTTATGCTATGGCGGTTAGTTTTTCAGGTGAGCTTGCTTTTGAGCTTCATATGCCACATGAAAGCCTCTATTTGGTCTGGCAGACATTATTATCTGCCGGTGCAGATCATCATCTAAAGCCTTTTGGCCTTTATGCTGCAGAATCTATGCGCCTTGAAAAAGGATATCGTCATTGGAAGTCAGATTTGCTTGTTGAATTCACACCTTATGAATCTGGCCTTGATATGTTTGTAAAGGCCGATAAGGGTGATTTTATCGGCAAACAGGCTCTGGCAGACAGGGCGTCTTTGTGGCGGTTTATCACCATGCGTGTTGATGCCACTCATGCAGCGCCGCATGGCGGTGATCCCATTTTTGCAGGTGATGTTCAAATTGGCTCTGTGACCTCAGCCGGTTTTGGCGCGCGCACAAATACCACAATCGCTTATGGGTTTGTCAAAGCAGATGCCCCTTTAGAGGCACTGCAGGTCGGTATATTGCAGGAACGCTTTGATGCCACAAAGCTTGAAGAAGCGCTCTATGATCCTGAAAATCTGCGTGTGAAGACGATGTAAGGTGCCTTTTTGAATATCAGGCGCTAAAATTTCAGCCCATAATCCAAAGAGGCTGAATATTCAGTTGTCTTGTCAGAGAATTTGGTTTTTGTCATCAGGCGCAATTCGTCATCTTCTTCGTCAATATGAAGGAAGCCCAAAGCGACTTCGCCATAGACTTCCTGATCTCTGTCAGTGGTCACCTTAACTTTGTCAGCGCCAATAAAGCCTTGTTTAATCGCTGTGTTTGTCAGGTGGCGTGAGCCAAAAATACCTGTTGAGATAAAGGGCAGGAATGCGCTGTCATCCTCTCCGCCATCAAAATACATGGTATTTTGCAACCCTATTCTGGCGGTTAGCATATGTTTTGGATCAACTGCCAGACTATAGGCGCCTGCGCCTTTTTCACGATAGCTTTCTTGTGTGTTGTAATTTGCCCCAATGGTCAGCGCCACATCATTGGTCAGCCAACCAAGGCGCATCGGCGCAAAATTATACCCAAACCCTAAATCAAGAGCATAGGTCTGATAATCTGCTTTGGCTGTCTGCTCAATACTACCAACATCTACATATCGTTTTGCTTTGATTTTGGTAAAGGCAAGACCAGATGATAACGCTAGGCTGGCCCCATTTTTCAACACTCTGGTATTTTGATAATTCAGCATGACTGTCTCATAATCCTGATAGCCCTGCTTATTTTTGCTTGTGACAGACCCTTGCTGAACAGACAGGGCAACACCCTGATTCATTGTTTCTGATTCAATATCAAATCCGATTGTCGTGCCCTGGAAATCATAATCATAGCCATTGACGCCCAGATCTTTAATGGCTTTCTTCTCGCCATTACCACCAAAGCCTTTTACCCAAATGCCTTTGCGGCTATGTTGTTTCAATCTTTCAGAGACAGATAATTTATTGTCAGCAGACAAAGGATCAGCATCTGTCATCATCCGCAATTGCTGTCTTGCCCCGCTGCCTGATTGTGCAGAGGCGCGTTGGGCGATAAAGCCGTTCACAGTTTGAATATTTTGTGTTGTGCTGGCAGCGACCGCAAGAGGGGCATCAACATCCAAAGTGCCAAGCGCTTTTTCATAATCAGTGCCTGAAAGACCTTCTAACTCTGTCAAAAGTGCGCTGATTTCAGCAGACGGATTTTCATCATAAAAAGCGGTGACATAGCTTTCCAACTGGGCAACGGCATCACCTCTTTTGGCATTACATCCTGTTACTGTAATGGTCACGCCATCACTGTCATAGCTTGTATCAATGGAGGCACCACAAGCTCTCATAGAGATCTCATCAAATGTCCCTGTAGACGAGCCGGCATCCAGAATCTTATAAGTCTCAACCTTGTCATATTTGGCAGTGCGATCATTGATAATCTTTAATTTGCCATCATTGGTAAGAGCGCCTGTAATCACAATTGTGTCACTTGCCCCTTTGACCCCGATTTCAATCTCAAGCTCTGATGTATTATCAAGTGTCAAATCACCTGAGATATTCAATGTGCCAATGGAATTGCCAGGCGCAATGGTACCGCTATTGATAACAGTGCCTGATGTGCCGCTGCCGCCTAATGTGCCTGATGCGCCAACGGTGATTGTAGACCCTGCGGAGGTGCCGTTCATTTTCAATGTACCGGCGCTGACCGTTGTGGCCCCTGTATAGGCATGACCACCCGTGATATTCAGCGTGCCATCACCTGTCTTGGTAAGCGCGATAGAGCCGCTGATATTATCAGCAATGGTAAAGGCAAGATCATTATCAATGGTCAATAAATTGCCTGTGCCGCTGCCGGCTGAAATTTTGCCTGAATAGCTTGAATTATCATAAAAGCGGACATTGTTATTATTACCGGTGATGGATATGCCTGTCTTATTATCACCAACGCTAAAGCTGCCATAATTATTGAAATTATTGCTGTCATCCAACACCAGACCATCTGAGGTCGAAGAGACAATCCCGTCTGCCTGATTGGTGAAAGTGGTGCCATCACCAGACAGAATATAATCTGTGGTAGCAGAGGTTGTTTTGATTGTGCCAGTATTTGTGATGGTGATAGAGCTTGCGCTGTCTGCATCAAATACAGAGCCGTTATCACTTTTAATCGTGCCCTTATTTGTCACAGAAAAATTACTGGAACTGCTCAGATCAACAACAAAATCATAATCTGCTTTAATGGTGCCATTATCAGAATTTGTAATTTGGGAATTTGTGGTCTGATCAACCAAAAGCGCAATGCTATTGGCTTTGATGGTACCGCTATTTGTGAGGGTGAAATTATCTGATGTTCTGGATAATACCGCATTTGAATTAGTCGCACTGATCGTGCCACTATTCGTGATGGTGGAATTATCATTATTATACATAAAGATCGTATCTTTGGTCTTTGAATGTATCGTCCCTGAATTGATGACTGTTAAATTATCAGAATTTTGTGCTCTGATCGTGCGCCCCTCACTGGAATTATGGCGCACCAATGTCTGGCCGTTGCGATAGGTTATCCCCTCATCATCCACAGCGATATAACCGGCATTATCAATGACCGAATTCACAGAATCCGTTATCAATATTGTGTTGTCTGACCCTGAAATAGACGCATTGTCTTTGTTGGTAATTTTGGCATTGATGACATCTTCAGACGAGATAGTCGCCCCGCGCCTTGAATATAAAATGCCTGCATTGGTCACTGTGGCGTTTGTGACTGAGCGGTTAGACCCGTCTATATCAATGCTTGCCCAATTTGATGAGACAATAGCGCCGGTTGTTGTCACCTCAATCGACAGGTTATCCATATCAGCATTGGAATAAATAAGCTCATTGCCACCTTGCAAAGTGCCTGAGATAGTAATGGTGATGTCATCACCGGCAGGTTGTATCCATCTTGTTGTTGTATTACCATCTGCGCCTGCATGGTCAGGGACAGTGACATTATCACCTGCATTGACTGTAGACGCGCTTGATGTGTTATCAAAGACAACATCAGCTGCGATCGCTGTCTGAGACGCAAAAAATGCGATATAAAAGCTTGCTAGGAAGCGGGCTGTTTTTGATGTAAAGATCTGATAATAGGGCAATCTGAAACTATCCAAAAGATCATTATCCAAAAAGAGAGTTAATAAAAGAATCGTATCAGAGTTTATTTGTAAAAACTAATTTATTTTTTCTTTCACTACAGAAGGTTCAGGAACCACCTTTTCTGAAAGTTTGTTATTAACAGTTTTTTCATAATTCCGGGTAAAGCAAGGCAAGGCGCATGAGATCAAAAACCATATTCGGGCATTATGATATCAAAAAGGTTTGCCGTGATATCATCACGGTATCTGTCAGCCTGTTTCGCGTGATGATCCCAACCATCATTGTGGTAAAGATTGCTCAGGAATTAGGCTTGGACAGCCTGCTTGTCGCGCTGTTTTCACCTTTGATGTCTTTGATGGATTTGCCGGCAGCGGCAGCGATTGTGCTAGTCACTGCCATTTTAACCAATCCTTATGCCGGCCTGATTGTGGCAGCCTCCCTGCCGGAAATGGCAGGCCTTACCCAAGGCCAGACCTCTGTCATTGCCTTGTTTATTTTATTTGCTCATGGCTTGCCGCTAGAGGCGATGATCTCAGCGCGGGTGGGTGTCAGATTATGGTTTGTGGTATTCATAAGGCTGCTTACCGGCTTTTTATCAGGCATTTTATTTGCCCAGCTCTTCGCCCTGACAGGGTGGTTTTCAGCGCCCGCTGTGATCAATTTGCCGCAAATCGCACATGCCGCCCCAAGCCTGGCAGATTGGGTTTTCAGTCAAATAGGCGCTCTTATCCTGATTCAGCTTGTCATCATCATATTGATCTTTGCCCTTGAATTACTGCGTATTATCGGTGTGGAACAGCTGATGAAATGGATGTTGACCCCTTTATTGCGCTTTATGGGTATTGGCGAGCGTGCGTCCACCATTGCGATTGTAGGGGTGACACTTGGCGTTGGTTTTGGCAGTGGTATTTTGATGAAGGATGTCGCCACAGGGACCATTGCTAAAAAAGACGTCTTTGGTGTGGTCTGTTTTATCAATTTGATACATTCGGTGTTCGAAGATACCGCCATTGTCATGTTGCTTGGGCCAAGCCTTGTGATCATCTTGCTTGGACGGCTTGTGGTATCAGTCGCTCTGACGATGTTATGCATGGTTCTTGCAAGCGGCCTGAGTGATGATCAATGGCGCCGCTATTTGACCAATCACAATATCCCTGCCTCTGCCGGATAAGGGCTTAACGCCTGCCTTAAGGGCTATCCTGCCAGCTGGTCATCCAGCCAAGGCTGTCTTTTGTGGAACCGTCTGCTTTATATTCTGCGCCAAAAGGCATATGCCATCCTGCCTTTGCCATCTCACCTAATAAGGGCTGATAATCTGTATCCCCTGTATCAGGTGCGCCTCTGTGTGGTGTGCCTGCAAATTGTATATGGCCGATGATATCCTTGTGGGTATGAAAGGCGGATCTAATATCACCGCCTGATCTTGCGATATGATAACAATCAAACATCAGGCGCAAATTGGGATGCGCAATTTCATGAATGATATCCGCTGCCTGATCATTATCATTCAGGAAATATCCCGGTGCATCAAAACGGTTTAACGCTTCTATCAGCACCAGACGATTATCTGATTGGGCGCGCTCACAGGCAAAGAGCAGATTGTCATAAAAAGCTGCTTTTGCTTCGCTTCCTTGCGCCACTCCTGCCATGACATGCACCGCTCGTGCCTTGGTGATATCCGCATAATCAAAGGCCTCAGTGATACTGTCTTTTGCAGCTTGTCTCATATCTGCTTGCGCACACAGGCCGCCGCGCTCGCCTTTGCGGGTATTAACAGACAATAAAGGCAGGCCAGTCTCATCAAGCGCCTCACGCACCGCCTCTACCGGCACATCATAAGGCCAGTGACATTCGACCGCCGCAAAGCCGCAAAGATGGGCCTGCCTGATCGCCTCTGGCAGCTCATATTCAGTGAATAAAAACCCTAAATTTGCAGAAAAACGCATCATGACCTAGGCATCTTTCGGCGGTGTGCCATAGGCAAAAAAGGCCTGATTACGGTAATCACTCTTGCCATAGATGAGCGCGCGGCCATCTGCCCCAAGGGTGAGGCCGCCTGCACTTCGCAAAATGGCATCACCTGCTGCGGTATCCCATTCCATCGTAGGCCCAAAGCGCGGATAAACATCAGCTCTGCCATCTGCAAGCAGGCAAAATTTCAAAGATGAGCCAATAGATGTTGTCTCACTCACCGGCCTGTCTGCCAGCCAGTCAGATGTCTGTTTATCTTTGTGAGAGGCAGAGGCCACCGCGCATAATGCCTTTGGGTTGCAAGCGCGTGTTGTGATGGTCTGACGCGCCTCATCACCCACAATTTTATGCGCGCCAACACCGCTTGCCCCTGTATAAAGTGTGGCAAAAACAGGGGCATAGATAAGCCCCATAACAGGCACACCTTGCGCGATTAATCCGATATTGACTGTAAAGGCGCCCTTGCCATCCTGCCTGATAAATTCCTTTGTCCCGTCAAGCGGATCGACCAGAAAAAACAAATCCGGCGCTGACAGATGATGAGAGGCGGCATTCTCCTCAGAGACAACCGGTATGTCAGGTGCCACAGATAAAAGCGCCTCAGATAAAATCGCCTCAGCCTCTTTATCAGCCACTGTCACAGGGGATCCGTCCTGTTTTTCAATGGCGCTCACACCTGCCTTATAATGGCCCATAATGACCTCACCTGCCGCTATCATAGATGGCGATAATCTATCAATAAGGGATTGGAAATCTGGTAACATGCCGCACCTGCCTTAACGCATTAATAGACGCAAAGTGACACGCACATCATCACCTGCTTTGATTGTTTCTGCCGCCCGCACTGCCGCTTTGACTGGCAACACATAAGAGCCGCTTTGTTTATCAGGAAACAAAGAGGTTTGCCAACTAGTCTTGCCGATACATACCGCCACGCGCACAGACCCAAAGCCCCGGCGCGGCCCCATCATCTCATCAGAGGTAAAAAACCGCACCTCATCAGCCCTCTCAGACGGCAAGGTGATAAAAAACCAACTTGCCTTAGCCGGCCATTCCCAAAGCCTGCCCGTAAAGGTAAATGCGATATCCATCATCAGCCCCTCTGGCGTCTCCTGTGCCACTATAGATGAAAATGATAGATCATCTTTATGCCACTGGTCATCTTAATCTTTTCTTAACGCCCCTGTTTTACCTTTGATTCGCAAGGGAAAAGGAAAAACAGCCAAAATTGGCCAAATCATCAAGGGGGCAGGAGGATGACACCAACGCAAATTGGTATATTAGAGGCGATATTAAAAGGCACAAAACACCGCCTGAATTTGTTCAAATCTGATGAGATAGCTGACCTAGAAAGCCGCGTCACAGAAATTGACGGCAAATTTTTTGCCACTTGTCTGGTGCGCGGAAAACAAATTCGACTAAAGCCGGAAGAGGTGGTGCGCCAATTATTACTGGCACGACTAAACACACATTACGGCTATAGCTTTGATCGCATGAGATTAGAACATTCCGTGCGATTTGGCCGTGACGCATCAAAACGGGCAGATATTGTTATCTTTGATAAAGATAATCCGAACACCGAATACATTATTATTGAGGTTAAAAAACCAAACGCCAAAGGTGGCAAGGGGCAGTTAAAGTCCTATTGCCATGCCACAGGTGCGCCGATTGCTGTTTGGAGTAACGGCGCTGAAATATCCTATTACAACCGTATTGACCCGAACCACTTTAAGGACATCGCTGACATACCACACCAAGATATCTCGCTTGAAGAATTCTTAGAAGATGACTTCACTTAGAAAGACCTTGTTTACCTCGATAAAGTTCTGGCTGAGGGAAAATCCATCAAAGATCTCATCCTTGAAATGGAAGATGAAGTTCTGGCCAATGCGGGGGTAGACGTCTTTGAAGAGGTATTCAAACTGATTTTTACCAAGCTCTATGATGAAGCGTCTGTTCGCTCAAACAAACAGACGCTTGATGATTTCCTGAAAAAGGAATTTCCTGACGGGTTCTATGAAAGATTTCATGAAAACCGCTCAACCTTAAATGACTTTGATGATGACGACTTTATGCAATTGCGGTTTCGCAACAAAGGGCAGGGCGCAAAGGACTTAAAAGAAAAAATTCAAAAGCTGTTCAATGAAGCCAAACGGAGATGGGATGGCGTGTTTCCAGATGCCAGTAAGATTGAATTAACGCCAAGCCATTTGGCTATTTGTGTCTCATCACTTGAATCAATCAAGCTGTTCAATTCAAACTTGCAAGTGATTGATGAGGCTTTTGAATATCTCGTCAACAAATCCTCAAAAGGTGAAAAAGGACAATATTTTACCCCCCGTCATGTCATTGATATGTGTGTGAAAATACTGAATCCGCAAAGGGGCGAATATATGATTGATACCGCCGCAGGCTCATGTGGTTTTCCGGTTCATACCTTCTTTCATTTTACAGATCATCTGTTTCAAAATGCTGAGATTTCAGATTCTGACAAAGCAGATGTCGAACGGGTTTTCGGGATTGATTTTGATGAACGGGCTGTGCGTGTTGCCAGAACATTAAACCTTATCGCAGGCGATGGTGAAACGAACGTCCTGCATCTGAACACGCTTGATTTCAGGAGATGGGATGAGGTGATTGAAAGTAAGGAATGGCTCATAACCTATGGCAAAGGATTGAGAAGGCTTGAAAATTTAGCCGTCAAAAAAGGCTCTTATAAAGAGTTCAAATTTGATGTGCTGATGGCCAACCCACCTTTTGCCGGTGATATCAAAGAAACCATGCTGTTATCCAACTATGATTTTGGCACCGATGATAAAGGTAAACAGCGTAATGAAGTCGGACGGGACATCTTGTTCATTGAACGCAATCTTGATTTTGTCCGGCCCGGTGGCCGTCTTGCTATCGTGTTACCGCAAGGGCGCTTTAACAACCCCACAGATCAGTATATCAGACACTATATTACCAAACAGGCACGTATCCTTGCCGTGGTGGGTTTGCATGGCAACACTTTCAAACCGCATACAGGCACCAAGACAAGTGTTTTGTTCCTGCAAAAATGGAATGATGATAAAAGTAACCCACTTTATCACTGCCCAAAGCAAGAGGATTACCCCATCTTTTTTGCCGTGTCTGACCAAGGCGGCAAAGATAATTCAGGAGACTACATATTCGCGCGTGATGAAGGCGGCCGGCGGCGCATTGATAGATATGGTCACTTTATCCTGCACCATGATTTGCATAATCACGGCGGCGATTTAGATGATGGTATCGCAGAAGCCTTCATCGACTTTGCCAGAGAACAAGGCTTTGGTTTTGTGGGGGCGAAGTGATGCAGTATTCTATTCAGCGATTAAAAAAAGTTGTTAATTCATCTCCAATTTTAAGAATAGACCCTGATTTTTTTCACCCAACGTATTTAGCAGTAGAAAACAAACTTTCTGACATCTCAACATCTTCTATGTTTCAAAAAGGGGTGAAAGTTATTCACCCTAATGAAATCAAAAGAAACTTTGTTAGTGAAAATGGAGTTCAATTTGTCAGAGCCCAAAATGTAAGACCATTTTTCTTCAATACTAACGCTAACCCAGTTTTTATTTCTAAGCCAGATAGTAAGCGTCTTAGCAAGAATGTGATAACTCATGGTGATATCTTGCTTACAAGAACTGGGGCTAACTTTGGACAATGCTGTTTGTATATTGAAGAAGTGGAGTCCACTGCTTCTTCTCACACTTTCATTATTAAATCTGGAACGATTGAGCCTGCTTTTCTTGTGGTTCTTTTAAATACAACTTATGGCAGGCAAATATTAGATAAAAATATGTATGGGGCAGCACAGCAAGAGTTAGCGCCATATGCGATATATAACTTCCCAGCGCCTGATTTCACCAAAGATTTTGAATGGAAAATTGCTTCATTATTTGTTGATGCCAATGAACTTTTAAATCAATCAAAAAAATATCCTCAACAAGCAGAAACATTACTCCTCACAGAATTAGGGCTTGAGAATTGGCAACCTAAAAAGCAGCTAAGCTTTGTGGCTAATTATGCTGAAGTGGAGGACGCCAACCGCTTTGATGCCGACTATTTCCAACCTCATTACAAAGAACTGCTAGAGCGGATTAGCGAACAACAGGTAAAGCTTCATCACTTTGGTGAAAAAGTTCAACTAAGAAATAAAAATTATCGACCGATAGCTGAGAAAGAATACCGTTACATTGAATTATCTAACATTGGCGCCAATGGAGAAATTACAGGTTTCAGCAAAGAATTGGGCAAAAAATTACCATCGAGAGCGAGGCGCATTGTAAGAAAAGGAGATGTGATTATCTCTTCAATTGAAGGCTCAATTGATAGTGTAGCTTTGATTTCAGATAAAGAAGATGGCGCTCTATGTTCAACAGGGTTTCATATTGCACATTCAGAAATCTATAACCCTGAAACTTTACTAGTCTTAATGAAAAGCATCATAGGACAGCTTCAACTTGAAAGAGGTTGTAATGGCACAATTCTAACCTCAATCAGTAAGGGTGAACTGAATAGACTTAAGCTGCCTGAAATTAACGAAGCTACCCAAGAACAACTAAAGCAACTTGTTCAGCAAATGTATGATGATAGAGACGCAACAAAACGCCTTCTAGAAACAGCCAAAAGAGCCGTTGAAATTGCCATAGAAGAAGACGAAGTCGCCGCTTTCCGCTTTATTGAAAATGAGGCGACCTGATGGTAAAATTAACAGCAGCAATCTAACATAATGATGTGACTGCCTCAAAACACCAAATCATAATCACTTGTGATGACTTTGCGCATGGCGCCTTTTAGGGCTGACATATATTTGTCTGTGTCTTTTCGGATGACATTTGTGTGGCAGGGGGCAAAAATCCTGATGTCATATGTCTGATAAAAGGCCTCTATCATCTGGTCTATCTCATCAGGGTTGGTCCATCTCAGCCACGGAAAGACCACACAATTTGTAATTCCCACATCATGTTCAAAACGCTCTGCTGAATATCCCACCTCTTCCATCTCATCCATAAAGCGGAAACATTGATGCTCATTATGCGCATTTAACGCCCAGTCCACGGCGCATAGCATCCCTGTTTTATGCTCATAAATCCACTGAGTCAGCGCATGATCAACAAACAAAGGCTTAATGATTTCAATCTCATGCTCACCCAAAGAAATCTTGGTGCCATAATCGCATTTTTGCGCATCTGCCAGGCCGTGAACTTCATAATGATCATGGCCAGAGACTGTCAGAATGGTCATATCAGGGTGGCGGCGTTTAATCGCAGCCGTATTGCCGGCATGAGGCAGCTCTGTATGCGAAATCCACAAATAATCAAGCGTGCGCCCGTCAAGCAAATCATCCAATACCTCAAGCATGGTTTCATGTTGCGCCGGCCCAAGCGTATCGATCAAAAACGTCTTTTCATCCAAAAATAAATAACAGCAATAGATGATATCATTTGCATGGGGGTCAAATTTGGGGTTGATACGCGCGAAATCTTCGGCAAAGCCACGATTGAGGCGTGCCGCATCCTTGCCGGCACAATGGGCAATCCAAAAGATTTTTTCGCTGATTTGGCGCACGCCAATGCGGGTGGCGCCATCACCATAGATTTTCAGGCTCATTGGCAAATCTCCTTCAAAGCGGTGATAACTTTTTCTGTGAAATCAGGGATATTGCCCCGAATGGCATTGCCATGGGTGGGGGCGATAATGCGCACATCGCGCACTGTAAAGACTTTGGCGATATCGTCTGCCACTTTGTGCCCTTGTGCCAGAGGCAGGAAGCGAAAAGCAGATTCATGATAGGCTTTGATCCAGTCAGGCGCTATGCCGTCTTCAAGCTCATCATCAAAGGCTTCATCAGCTGATTTGGGAAATAAATAACCAAAGGCATCAGCTGAGAATAAGGTGCCAGTTTTCCGGTCAAACATCCAATGTGTGCCAGGCTGATCTTTCAAAATACCATCTGAAAACGAAATACGCCTGCCGCCATAGACCTCATCCGTGCCGGCATAACCATAGCTGACCTGATCCTCTCTTACCCACCATGGCAACTCAACATGAGGCAGAATGCCGCTGGACACCACAAGTTTTGCCTCAGGCCATTCTTTCAAAATCACATTCAGATTACCTGTATGAGGCAGTTCTGTATGAGTCAAAAATACATAAGCCGCCGGCACATCTCCTAATAGCTGGCGCAGATCAGACATGATTTCACCAGAATGAATATGAGAGCCTGAATCAAATATAAGAGGGCACCCGTCATTCAAAAGAACATAAACGCGCACCGCTTCATGAATGCCATCATGACCTGCGACAGATTCCCCGATTTGATAAAGATCGCCTGAGACGTGACGTAACATATCCTCTCCTTTTCTAGCGCTTGCCTGAGGTGTGTTTTAACATGGCTGTGATAAGTTCATCTCTTTTGGCTGATAAGTCAGACACATTTTGGCTGCCTGCTTCTTCGTGCACCCCTTGTGATAAAATGGCAGCCAGCTCAGGTGACAGGCGCGGATCGCCCAAATCATCCCACCATCTGTTAAAGCTAGGGGTATAGCGTTCACAAAAGCTATCAAGCCCCCCTTCACCGGCGCCCAAATGAAATAACATTGTTGGCCCCATCGCTGCCCAACGAAGCCCGGGGCCGGACCAGACAGCTTTATCCACATCCTCAACAGTGGCAACGCCTTCTTTGACAAGATGGATTGCTTCTCGCCACAGAGCTGCCTGTAATCTGTTTGCAACATGTCCCGGCACTTCTTTTTTGACCCGGATGGTGATTTTGCCAACTGATTCATAGAACGCCTCTGCCATAGGGATGACATCTTCTGCCGTCTTTTCATTGGCAAGTAATTCGACCAGAGGGATCAGATGAGGCGGGTTAAAAGGATGCCCCAGAATAAAGCGGGAGGGATCCTGCCAGCCTTCCTGCATTTCGCGCACCATCAGACCAGAGGCTGACGAGCAAATAATTGCCTTATCATCTAAGTGAGGTTCAATCTCAGCGAAGATCGCTTTTTTGACCTCTATGCGCTCAGGCACATTTTCCTGAATGAATTGCGCGCCTTTGACGGCATTTGCCGCGCTGTCATAAAAGCGCAAATCGCCTTTGCGTCCCTCTTTCACCAGACCTAATTCGTTGAGAGTTGGCCAGGCTTTCTCAATATAGGCCCTCACATCTGCCTCAGCCGTTGGGGCAGGATCATAGATTTGCACATCTTTGCCGGCTGCGAGAAATAACGCACTCCAGCTAGCCCCGATAACGCCTGCCCCAAGGACAGCGGTTGTTGTGATTTCCTGCATCAGAATAACCCCGGATTAAGTGGTGAGGCAGCTGTCATGCCGCCATCTATGGTGTAACATTGGCCAGTCGCAAATGAAGATTCATCACTGGCAAGCCATAAAGCCAGATTGGCAATATCATCTGGTTTGCCAAACCGGCTCATGGCATGACGCGCGATCGCATCTTTTCTGGCAGCAACAGGATCATCAGCCAGATCAAAACCGGCCTCCAACATGCCTGTCTCAATCCATCCGGGGCAAATAGCATTGCAACGCACCTGAGGGCCATGATCCACAGCGATAGATCTTGTCAGCCCGTGAACAAACGCTTTAGACGCATTATATAACGCCATAGACGGATCAGCGATTTTGCCGGAAATAGATCCCATATTGATGATTGAGCCACCATCACTCATCAAAGGCAGAAAGGCGCGGCACATGGCAAAGACACCTTTGGCATTGGTATTCATGACAAGCTCCCAATCCTCATCACTGCTTTGCGCGACCGTCTTTTCAACCTGAACACCAGAATTATTGACCAGAATATCACAAGTGCCCATGCTTGCTGCAAAGTCATTTACCGCACTCACATCTGTCACATCCAGCTGGTACCAGTGAATGGCATCAGGCAAATCGTCCGGGCGCGTGCCTCTGCCGCAGGTGGTTACAATGGCGCCTTCTTTTATAAAACGCTCTGCAATGGCGCGGCCAATGCCCTGACGCCCGCCAGTGATAATAGCCTGTTTTTGATGAAGCTGTCCCATGATGCTAATGCGCGATCATAACGTGACGTATAGAGGTATAGGCATCAAGCGAATAGACAGACATATCACAACCAGTGCCAGATCCTTTCATGGCTGCCCACGGCATTTCCGGTGTGGCAATTCCATGTGTGTTCACCCAGGTAAACCCATAACGCAATCCGGAAGTCACACGCATTGCCCGCCCAACATCTTTTGTAAAGACAGATGAGGCAAGGCCATAGCGACCGGCATTTGCAATGGCAATCGCCTCTGCTTCATCACGAAATCTTGAAATGGTTACAACAGGGCCAAAGATTTCCTGGGTGGCTGCCTCAGCCTCATTATCCACATTGGCAAGCAATGTTGGTGCATAATAAAAGCCGGGACGGTCAATTATCTCACCGCCTGTGACAACCTCACAAGAGGCTCTGGCTCTGTCCACAAAGCCAGCCACTGATGCGCGGTGCTCCTCACTGACAAGAGGCCCCATCTCAGTGCCATCTTCACGCGGGGCACCAACTTTGATTTGCCTGATTTGCGCTTCTGCGGCGGCAACAACCTTATCATAAACGCTATCAGCCACAAGCACGCGGCAAGGTTGGGCACAATCTTGACCGGCATTGAAATAAGAGCCATAGCGAATGGTTTCTGCAACGGCCTCAATATTGGCGTCTTCAAATACGATAACAGGTGCCTTGCCGCCTAATTCAAGATGGACATGCCTGATTTGATCTGAAGCAGCTTTCATAGCCTGTTTGCCTGTGCGGGGCGAGCCGGTTATTGAAATAGCTTCTGCCTGAGAGGCATTGATAAGGCTGTTGCCAACGCTGTCTCCTTTGCCATGCAGGATATTAACCACCCCTGCAGGCACGATATCTGCCAGAATTTCACCAAGGCGCAAGGTCGATAAAGGGGTGACTTCAGACGGCTTTAATACCACCGGACAACCGGCGGCTAATGGCGCTGCCAACTTCCATGCCGCCATCATTAACGGGTAATTCCATGGGGCAATCGCTGATACAGGCCCGACAGGATCACGTCTTATCATAGAGGTGTGACCTTCGACATATTCTCCGGCGGCAGATCCTGTCATGGTGCGGGCAGCGCCTGCAAAAAAGCGGAAGCTATCAATGATAAGCGGCATTTCATCATCATGGGCAGATGGCCAGGGTTTGCCAACATCCAGACTCTCAAGTTCAGCCAGCTCTGTGGCATGAGCTTCTATCTTATCAGCAATTTGATGCAATAACGTACTGCGCTCAGCCGGTGTGCTGCGCCCATAGCTTTCAAAAGCGACCCCAGCGCTTTGCATTGCTTTTGCCACCTGTGCCGTGCTTGCTTGCCTGATGGTGGTGATCTCTTCACCAGTGGCAGGGTTATGCACTGGCAAAGCAGCGCCCTCTCCGGAAACCAACTCATTATTAATAAGCATTTTGTCTTGCATCTGTCTTAACTCCCCTTTTGACTGTATTTCATCGCTGATCTCAGAACCCAACCTCATCACCGCCTTTTAAGGCAAGGCGCTCTCTGGCCTCTTCAGCTGTGGCAACTTTTAAGCCAAGATTTTCGATAATTTGTCTGATTTTGCGCACTTGCTCTGCATTTGAAGTCGCCAGTTTTTTGGGTCCGATATAAATCGAATCTTCAAGGCCAACACGCAAATTGCCGCCAAGCATAGCTGATTGTGTGGCAAAAGGCATCTGATGGCGCCCGGCCGCCAGTACAGACCATTCATAATTCTCTTCACCAAATAATTTATTCGCTATGGTGTGCATATGCATCAGATTATCCAAATCTGCGCCTGCCCCGCCTAAAATGCCAAATACCATTTGGATGAAAAAAGGTGGTTTTACCAAACCTTTATCAACAAAATATTTCAAATTATACAAATGGCCCAGATCATAACATTCAAACTCAAATCTGGTCCCATGTGTCTGCCCCAATTCCTGAAGCGCATATTCAATCGTTGCAAAGGTATTGGGAAAAATAAAATCCTTTGTCATTTCAAGAAAAGGGCGCTCCCATTCATGGGTAAATTCCTGATATTTTTCAAGCATTGGGAAAATACCAAAATTCATAGATCCCATATTCATTGAGGCCATCTCAGGGCTGGCAATTTTGGCTGCTGCCAGACGTTCATCCATCGTCATGCCAAGACCGCCACCTGTTGAAACATTTATCACAGCATCACAAGATTGCTTAATCACAGGCAGAAATTGCATGAAAGTCTCAGGTCTGGGATCAGGCTTTCCTGTCTCAGGATCTCTTGCGTGAAGATGAATAATAGACGCCCCTGCCTCAGCGGCATCGATCGCAGCTGTCGCTATCTCTGTTGGCGTAATGGGCAAATAGGGGCTCATGGTCGGGGTGTGAATCCCGCCTGTTGGGGCACAGGTGATGATGACAGATTTCGCCATGAAAGCCTCCTTATAATTTCATCTGCTGGACTTGTGCAGACAGGCCGCCATCCATGACCCAAAGCTGGCCTGCGGTATAGCGCGCCTCATCTGAAGCAAGCCAATTGACCAAATTGGCGATATCAGACGGCTTGCCATAGGTGCGCATAGGGTGCACATCTCTTACCGCTTGCTTTAATGACTCAATGGTCCCGCCACTGCCGCCAGAGCCTTCGCCTTCAAAAAAGCTTTGCAGCATAGGTGTGTCTACATAGCCAGGGCAGATTGCATTGACGCGTATACCTTCTGGCCCATGGTCACATGCCATGGCCTTGGTCAGGGCATGAACAGCGCCTTTGGTGGCGCAATAAGCCGCCAGTCCGGGATCAGCAATGTAACCATCATAAGACCCAAAATTAATCACCGCAGCCCCGTTCGGATTCGCCGCCGCCGCTTTGCGCAATAATGGCAAAGCATATTTGGAGGTTAAAAACATACCAGTCACATTGACGGCAAAGATATGGTTCCACTGCTCAAGCGTGGTATGCTCAATGGTTTCCTCAATCTCAATGCCAGCTGCATTGACCAATATATCAAGCTTATCCCATTGGTTTTCCAAATCTGAGAAACTTGTCTTGATAGCCGCCTCATCTGTGACATCATAATGAAGGAACTGACCAGCTCCCTTATTATCATGCAGATCAGCTGCTATCACCTTTGCACCTTCTTTTTCAAAGCGCGCAACAATCGCAGACCCAATGCCACCTGTGCCACCTGTTACAAAGGCTGTTTTACCGTCTAATAATCCCATTATCTTTTATCTTCTATTCTACGGCCTGCTGATAGGCATCAAGCACAAGCCCATGAAAATGATGAACAGCATGTTCAGATTTACCAGACCCGTTCGGGTCATGCACAATACGACCCTGATTGAACGCAGGTGTATTCATGCCGCGCTGCACTGATTCAACCAGATTGATATCTTCAACCTGAAGCACCTCATCCAAATAGCGGATGGCTTCTTTTTCCATCTCATCAGGCTCAGGGGTTTCAAGATAAAAATCATAAGTTTCCAATGTTCTGTCAGGGCCAATCGGAATCACATTCAGCACGATCATAGATGACCTGCCGGGATAGCGCATCAGACAAGTTGTTGGCCATAACCACCACACGGCATGTGTGCGGATAGTGGCATTAGAGACATCATAGGCAGAATTGGGGCCATTGCCTGCCTCTGCCATATGGCTTGTATAAATGCCATGTGTGGTCACCTTATAGGTGTCCATATCCACCAGATCACAAAAATCTTTATGCGCTGTGGGGCAGTGATAACATTCAAGGAAATTATCAATCACATTTTTCCAGTTCGACTTAATATCATAAGTCAGCCGGTGACCAAATGTCAGGTCAGCGATATCTGGCGCCCAATGCATAATCTCATGACGCAAATCACCACTCACTTCTGCAAGCGCTTTTGCATGCGGGTCTAAATTGACAAACACAAAGCCGCAAAATTCTTCTACCTGCACTTGATCAAGGCATATGTCTTTTTTATCAAAATCAATCAGATCATCTGTATGCGGGGCGGCAACAAGGCTGCCATCAAGCTTATAGGCCCAGGCATGATATGGGCATGTGATAACAGATTTGCGGCCTTCTCCTGATAATAATTCATGAGCGCGGTGTTTGCAGACATTATAAAAAGCACGCAAAATCCCCTCACTATCACGCACAACAGCAATAGACTGACCTGCAATAGACACAGTGACATAGGCACCTGCATCTCGCAGTTTTTCAATATGACATACCCATTGCCAGGAACGCCCGATAATGGTGTCCATATCAAGGTCATAACAATCATCTGACACATAGGCTTCTGATTGCAGTGAAAAGGCTTTACGTGGATCGGCATCATAGCCTTTTGACAGCCTGTCAAAATCGCTTTTGTTCAAATGTCTCATCATTTGTCGCTCCTTTTCTGTGATTGCCTTTGATAATTCAGGCAACGACTCATGCCATAGATTATCAAGCGCTAATTCACAAAATTTGCCAAGCGATTTTTGATCAAAAAAATGAAAAAATAACAGATGAAGATATCATAGGCTTTTTGCGCGTTCAGATTTTGTGCCTGCCTGATATCTGCGCAGATTCACACCCTGTGATCCATCATGTGGAACCACAAGGGCGGCAGTAAAGCGAGCGCGATCATGACAGCGTAATTTGCCGGCATTTCATGTTGCTCTTCTTCTTGTGATAATTCAGCAAAAGGCGTGCGTGCGTGGCTGTGATGATGAGAATGCAGACCAATATTAAAAGTTGTCCAGTCACCTGCGGCATGGCGGGAATTCCATGAATGATGGTGGGCAACTGGCTCTGGCCTGCCATGCCTGTCTGTTTGTCTCATCAACCCATAATGTTGGATATAATCAACTGCCTCTGTCAGTATAAGAGCGATGATTGTTTGCACAGCGATAAATAACAGG
Source organism: Puniceispirillaceae bacterium (SeqCode) (assembly GCA_049890215.1). GTDB lineage: Bacteria > Pseudomonadota > Alphaproteobacteria > Puniceispirillales > Puniceispirillaceae > UBA685. The sequence continues at coordinate 125,146 of JBMHBX010000038.1, forward strand.
CCAAGTGCCCCTGCCATCATAAAGGCCACTGCAATCACCATGGCTTGCAGTCCTAGATAGTGAAGCAGTCTGTTGTGCGGGCTGAGACGTTTTTCGTTACGATTATGCAATCTGCGCGCCTCAATCTGCCATGCTGAGAGATAAGAGGTGATAAGAACACGCACAAAAAAACGATAAAATCCCTCACCTTTTCTGGCAGTGGCGGGGTCTTTTATGGTGCCAACATGAATGTGATGACCATAAATATGCTCAATGCGAAAATGACCATATTGCACAAGCACAAGAACGCAAACACCAATGCCACGCCAGATTTTGGATTGTCTGTGTATCATCTCATGGGCCGCTGTCATCCCAATCGCGCCAGATACCATACCAACGCTAAGGCCCATCATGACAGCCTCCCACATCCCAAAACTGCTCTGACCAAGCCGCCAGAGCCCTGCCAGAATAAGCCCGCCTACAAGCGGCAAAACAAGCGCCAGAGCCACTTCATGGACAAATTTTGTTTGTTGCACATTCCGGTTATTCAGCTTTGGCAAAACCATATCTGCAAGGGGCAGAAGGATCATCACAAACGGATAAACAAAAAGACCATAAACAGGTGATACCACCCCGCCCAGCTCAATCAGGGACAAACCGGCAATGCTGCCAACCAATAACGGGAAAAGGATATAAACCATCACATGAGACCTTATTTTCACTAGTTCGAAATATGGACTAGTTGGCGAGATTGGCAAGTCACTTTTCATCTTCTTCTTGCACGATGAGACGCAGGTAGATTAAATCGTAATCAGCTTTAGTGATAAAGATAAGATATCGAGACCATCATGCGCAGCACAAGACGCAGAATTTCTGACAAAAAAGCGCCTTCAAAAGAGCGCCAGTCCCGCTATCGCCACTTGCAACATGCCTTTGCCCCGCAATCATTATGGAGTGATGATAAAATCGCCGCGATCCATGAGGCAGCTTTGCGGGGTCTTGAAGAGCTTGGCATTCAATTCATCCTGCCAGAAGCGCGTAAGATATTTGCCAAGGCAGGTGCGCGCCTCACAGGTGAGATGGTCTATATCGGGCGTGATATTGTCAGCGCTGCTTTGGCAAGCTGTCCTCAGACAATAAAACTCAAAGCCCCTAGCGCCGCTTATGATCATGATTATGGAAGCAAAGATATTTTGTTCACGCCTGCCGGGGGATGTCCGAATGTGTATGATCATCTTCGTGGCAGGCGCCCGGGAGATTCAAAAAGCTTTGAAGAGGCTGTAAAGCTAACGCAATTATTTGATGTATTGCATGTACAAACAGTCGCACCAGAGCCTCAGGATATCCCGCTTCACTTGCGGCATATTTATATGATTCAAACACAATTGAGCTTATGTGATAAGGTCCTCTCTTTATATGCCAGAGGGCGTGCACAGCTTATGCAAAGCTTTGAGATGATTGCCAACGCGCTTGCGATTGAATCATCTCAATTGATGGCCAATCCGCACGCAATGACGATAATCAATTCGAATTCGCCGCGTTTATTTGATCAGCCAATGGCAGAAGGGATCATTGATTTTGCGCGCCATGGCCAATTGTCAGTCATTACACCTTTTTGTCTGTCAGGCGCCATGGCGCCGGTCACAATCGAAGGCGCGTTATTATTGCAACATATGGAATGCCTTGCCGGCATCACCTTGTCTCAACTGGCAAAACAGGGCGCGCCTGTCAGCTATGGTGGCTTTGGCTCAAATGTTGATTTGCGGTCAGGGTCACCTGCTTTTGGCACGCCAGAACATATCAAAATGCAATTAGGCTCAGGTCAGCTTGCGCGCCATATTGGTCTGCCATGGCGTTCTGCTGCCGGCTCTGCGGCAAATTGTGCTGATGCACAGGCCAATCTTGAAAACACAAACGCACTTTGGGGCGCGATGTCCGGCAATGCCAATTTGGTTTTGCACGCAGCCGGATGGCTGGAAGGGGGCCTCACTTTTGGGTTTGAGAAATTCATAACCGATATTGAAGCTTTGCAAATTCTGGCTGAGCTTTGCCATCATGATCATGATGACGCTGAACAGGCATTACAGGCCATAGCACATACCGCGCCGGGGGGGCATTTTTTTGATAACCCTCACACATTAGAGCGCTATCAGAATGCCTTTTACGAGCCGTTAAATGCTGATTTATCAAATTACGGCACATGGCAGGCAGCAGGATCTGCCACAGCACAAGACAGGGCATGCAAAATTTGGCAGGAACATCTTGCCTCTTTTGAGCCCTCTCAGGATGCGACAGAGCGCGCAGACAGGCTGCGCCCCATAGCAGATGCGCTTATCAAAAAGGGCGGCGCTAAACCTCTTGACGGCTAGCGCACTCTCCCTGCTTGATGATCAATCAAGAGATTGGATCAACAAACGTGCCAGCTGTTCTGGATTTGCGAACATGGCCTCATGAGACGTTGATAAGCGCAGTACTTTTGTTGCTTCATCTGTCCATGCTTTGTCCATATCCTGAATAATGGCCTCTGCCGTGGATGGCAGAACCGTTTTATCTTGGGTGCAGATGATAAAGCTGCGTGACAGTGTCTGAAACGATGCAGGAAATGTTGCAACATCCCCATAAAGTGCCACCGGCGCATCAGGGGTTAAATAATGCATGACAGTTTGCAAAAGCGTATCATCCACATCATGGGCAAGTGCCTCTTTCAAAGCGCCAAGATAAGCGCTGTCCTGCGATCTGGGATCTATGCGCAAAGCTCCTATCACCGCAGGGTCAGCGACGATTGCAGGACCTAACTTGCTGTTAGCAGCCTGATCAGGCAAGCCAAGATAGGCGCCGGCAGGCTTGCCGGGCGTTGGCGCAAGCGCCGCTATATAAATCAGGCCCTCGAATAAATCAGGCGCCTTCGCCGCGGCAAAGGTTATCGGGACCCCGCCCATGGAGTGACCAACCAGATATAATTTATCAATGCCTGTGGCGCGTGCCTGTTTAGCCGCCTCCAGAACAGCATTGGCATAATCATCAATCTGATAAGCTGCAAGGGCAGAGGGTTCAGTTGCAAAAGCTGCCGGATCTAACGGGCGCTGCCCGAAAGAAGAGGGCAATATTGCATTAAGCCCATGCCCTGGTAAATCAACGGCAAAACAAGCATATCCTGCTCGTTCAAGATGTGCGCTCACACCGCCCCAACACCACGCACCATGCCATGATCCATGAACAAATAAATAACCAATACGCTCGGTGGTAGCCGCCTGACTGCTCTGCAAACCAAGAGAAGTGAACGCTATGGCACCGAAACTGCCTTTGCCTAGTAAATCTCGTCTTTTCATCATCGTCTCCTGAATAAGATAGGTTTAGAGAATCAAAACGGTGAAACAGGTAAGATGCATAGTCAAGTCATTGAAAAATATAAGAAAAAACTAATATTTAGAAGAGGCAGAAAAGCATTTTGCATACCCGCCTAAGATGATGATATCATCATGAGGCTCAGTTTTTCACTGTCCGGCAGATAAAAGGGCCCCGAAATATAAAAGGGAATTATCATAATGTCAGATTTGAGTGCCTATAAAGCGCCTGCCCATCCAAAGGGCCTTATCTTAGAGGGACAGCGTGTCACGCTTGTGCCACTGGATGCAGAAAAGCACAGCGCCTCCTTATTTGACTCAAATCAAAAGGCAGGAGGAAGGGAAAATTGGACCTATCTTCCTTATGGCCCCTTCGATCGTCTTCCAGACTATAAAAACTGGCTTATCTCAATGCAGTCACTATCCGACCCGTGCTTTTTCACAATCATAAGGCACACAGATGGCAAAGCAGTTGGGATAGCAAGCTATCTTAGGATAAAGCCAAATGATGGCAGTATAGAAGTAGGGCATATTCATTTTTCACCCTTACTGCAAAGAACCACAGAAGCAACTGAAGCGATGTTTTTAATGATGCAATGGGCTTTTGAAGCAGGCTATCGCAGATATGAATGGAAATGTAATGCGAAAAATGCCAGCTCACGAAAAGCAGCGCAAAGGCTTGGCCTGTCTTATGAAGGTATTTTCAGGCAGGCAACAATCTCCAAAAATCAGAACAGGGATACGGCATGGTTTGCCGCCATAGACAGTGAATGGCCGGCCCTTCGGGATGCTTTTACCACTTATTTGAGTGCGCAAAATTTTGATGATGAGGCAAAGCCTGTCCTGTCTCTTACAAAGATGACACAGCCTCTGTTATATAAAACAGATCCGAAGGAAGGTTTGACCACTTTTTAAGTGCAATCTGCCTTTGTCTGAAGCTCACAATGCCGCCTCATTTGGCCTCATCAAAAGACTGGCTTTCCTCTTTGATAGCTTCAAGCCACCATTGATCATATAAAATCGGATTATCAAGGCTCACCAACTGGCCAAGGCGCGGTGTGATGAGTTTGATATCTGCTTGTTTGGCAAGCTTTGTGATCTCATTAGGGGGGTCATACCAATTATGAACTGACAAATTAAACATGCCCCAATGCACAGGCACAAGATAGGTGCCGCCTAATTCCTGAAAGCCTTTAATCGCTTCTTCGGGCATATTATGGACCGCGCGCCAACCTTCATTATATTGACCATTTTCCATAAAGATAAGGTCAAAGGGGCCATAACGCTCACCAATCTGCTTGTAATGCGTATCATAGCCAGAATCACCACTGAAAAAGACAGAGTCAGATTGACTTTGAATGACCCAGGATGCCCACAAGGTTTTATTATTATGTATGACCCCGATGCGCCCTGAAAAATGCTGAGACGGGGTCGCAGCAAATGTCAGCCCTTCCAATTCAACCTCTTCCCACCAGTTAAGCTCATTGATTTGATCAGCTGCCACACCCCAATAGCGCAGATGAGAGCCCACACCATTAGGCGTCAGAAAAGTGACGTTTTTATCAACAAAATGCCGGACGGTATCCATATCAAGATGGTCATAATGATCATGGCTGATGATGATGTAATCAATAACAGGCAGATCTTCTAACGCTATCACAGGCGGCTGAAAACGCTTGGCAGCGATCGGTATCGGTGAGGCATGATCAGAAAACACAGGATCTATCAAAATGGTTTTGCCTTTGACAGATAATAAGATAGTCGAATGCCCAAGCCAGATGAATTTGACAGCCTCGTCAGATTGCTGAAATGCCAACAGATCAGGATTGCGCATTTCAGGAAGCGGGCCTTCTGGTGTGGTAACATTATTGTTAAACAGAAAATTAGGCTCATCAGATCCAAACGGGTCTGCCCAAAAACGCTCTCCAACATCCATAGTATCAAGAATATCAGGGCGCCGATTGACAAAAATATCACGCTGCAAATCATATTGCGGAGATTGTCTGGCCTGTTCCAGATAAGCGCCTTTTGGAATGGCGCCAAATTGTGCGCACCCTGCCAGAATCGCCAACATAACGATAATCGGCGTGCCTATGACAAACACAGAGCGGCGCAGATATGTTTTTCGCTTATTCACTTAACTGACCCTTCATCCACAGACACGAAATAAAAACAGGGGCGTTTGCCCCTGCTTGTGGTTATTTTGATAATCCCATCGCCTTTAACTGGCTTGCTGTATCAAGGATTGACTCTTTCACATCGCGCGACTGCCATCCCAAATTCGCTTTGATTTTATCAGATGGTGTAAAGCGTTCTGAATCCAATAATTGTGAGATTTGTTTTGTTGGGGCATCAAACAGACCGAATATTTTGACAAGCCAGTTTGGCATTTTGCGCAAAGGTGCTTTTTTATAGCCGGCTTGATTAAGGATACGGCACAAATCAATCAGCCACATTTCCTCTGCATTGGCGATAAAGCGCTCACCAGCTGCTTTTTTATGAGTCATCGCAAGGATATGCGCGGCGGCCACATCTCTGACATCGACCAAGCCAAAATGCAGATTGGCAGCGGCAGGCACTTTGCCAACCAAAATCTGGCGGATAAAGTCGTTTGAGGTGCCAATATCATCTGTCAAAGTTGGCCCAAGCACAACGGTGGGATTAATCACACTCAATTCTGTTTTTTGTTTGCCAGTCTGGGCACTTATCAAATCCCAGGCATGACGTTCTGCCAGTGTTTTACTTTTGTAATAAGCTGTGGTTTTTGGATGAGTAACATCAGTCCAGTCATCTTCGGTAAAATGGGTTTTGCCATCATGGGTATCTGTGATGGATGCGCCTGAAGAGGTTAAAACTACGCGCTTTACCTTGTGCTTTAAGGCAGCTTTGATGACATAATCAACGCCAGAGACAGCCGGTTTGATCAATTCATTCTCATCTTTGGGCACGCCTAATATGAAAGGGGATGCAACATGAAGCACATAATCACACCCTTTGACAGCCTCATCCCAGCCAGTCTCCAGACTTAAATCTGCCTCATACAGCGAGAAATGCGCTATATCACCTCCGGCTTTGGTAAGCGCTGATTCCAATTCTTCACGCCGATTTAATGACCGGACTGTCCCTCTTACCTTATAACCTTGTGCTAATAACTGGCTGATGCAATGCAGCCCAATGAATCCAGAGGCACCTGTTACTAATACGGTCTCCATAATCGCTCCTTATGCAGAAATATCATTCATCATGTGATTGTACATTTATACAAAAAATAAATATTTGTAAATTGACTTTTTTACAAAAAATCATAATTTGTCAATATGAACGCAAAAGACACTCTCATTGCCAAAGCGGGCCTTGCGCAATTTGCGCGATATGGATGGCGCAAAATGACCATGCAGGATGTCGCAGATGCTGCCGGCATTTCGCGCCAGACATTATATAATCGCGTCTCTCATAAAGAAGAGCTCCTGCGGCTTGTTGTGCATTATTATCTGACTGATAATATTGAAAGATGCCGCATAGCCACAGACCAGGCCACAACCATAGAGGCGGCAACCGATGCTTTGATTGCGCATTTTTTGACAGAAGCCTGGCAGACTCTTCAAGCTATGCCAGAAACTGAAAATATTGAAATGGCCAGCAATGCCATCATCTCACAAGAGGTTGCCAATGCGACCAAACTGAAAACGGCTCTCATCTCTGACGTGATCGCGCGTCTGACAAAGGCGAAAAATGCAAATGAGATGGCGGACTTTTTCTATGCAAGCCTGACGGGCATAAAATCATTTGCCAAAACACAAGACCAGCTTGACCAATTAAGTGCGATTTTGAAACAAAGCCTGACTGATCTTACAAAATAAAGCGCACCTCACCTCACCTTGCCTTGTTCCTTGCCGATAGTTTTTGCGTGACGATAGTGGTGACTTTTTCCCAACAGACGAAGATGTCTTGAATTCCTAAAATTAACACTTAATTAACGATTTGAACCTACACCAAAAGGATATGGCAAGGACGCTGCATATGATCACACATCACAAATTTGACACGCTTGGCGGCGCCAATCACGGGTGGCTTAATGCCAAGCACCACTTTAGTTTTGCTAATTATTTTGACCCGAAAAAATTAAGCCATGGTGAGCTTCTTGTTATTAATGATGACAGAATTGCGCCTCATACCGGATTTGACACGCACCCTCACCGGGACATGGAAATCATCACCTATGTGCGCAAAGGGGCAATTACGCACAAAGATAATAAAGGTCATAAAGGCAGAACAACTGCAGGAAATGTGCAGGTGATGAGCGCAGGGACAGGCATTTTTCATTCTGAATATAATTTGGAAGATGAAGAAACCAATATTTATCAAATCTGGATAAAGCCGAAAACCAAAGGCATTGATCCTGACTGGGATATGGCTGAATTTCCAAAGACACCTGTCAATGACAAGCTGTCTTTGCTTGTATCAGGTGATGGCAAAGCGCCTTTGAGGATAAATCAGGATGCAAAGATTTTTGCAGGTCGCCTGACAAAAGGAGCGAAGATAACACATGCGCTATCATCTATGGCCTATATTTTGATATCTGAAGGCAGCGTTGATGTATCTGGCATCAAATCTCACAAAGGAGATGGTCTTGCCGTTTCCAATGAACGCAAAATTAGCTTAACAGCCTTAAGCGAGGCTGAGATTCTGATTATCGAAATACCCGGAAAGGTAAAAGCAAGATGAGCATGACAGACCTTGTTTTCACCCAAGCACGCACGCATCGCACATTTTCCGATAAGCCGGTTAGCAAAGGGCAGATGAACGCGCTCTATGAGCTTGTAAAATACGCCCCGACTGCCTCAAATCTCTGTCCTATGAGAGTGAGCTTCGTTACATCTCAAGCGCAAAAACAAAAAGTCATAGAGGCGGCAGCGTCAGGAAACAGAGCCAAAATACAAACAGCGCCAGTGGTGGCAATCATCGCCTATGATCAAGATTATCACAGCCATATGGATAAATTAGCGCCTCATATGAACGAAGCCGCCTTTCAACAACAAGATGATGAAATCTTGCGCGCCATCGGCATTGAAAATACCTGGCTACAGGCCGGGTTTTTTATCGCAGGCGCCAGAGCGCTAGGGCTTGATTGCGGACCAATGAGCGGCTTTGATAAAGTCAAAATTGATGAGGCTTTTTATAGCCGCTCAACATGGCGATCTCAAATGCTCATCAATCTTGGATATGGTGTAACAGACACCCTCTATGAAAGAGGGCACCGTCTGCCATTTGAAGAGGCGTGCGAGATAGTCTAGCCCTTGCAGGTTACGCAATGATGATTGCGCCATTGATATCAAAGGCCCTGCGGGATAACCTCATAGCCTTTTTCTTCTGGTTCATCATCTGTCATCTCCGGAGGGAAACCAGGGGCACGGATATCCAGCCCCGTTGCATCTTCAAGACGCCTGATGATATTGGGTGACAATTCTCTTTCGCCATAGCGGGCAATGCCGTCATTAAAAATATCTATCAACAAAGGCGCAATTTCCAAGGGCACCTTATGGCGATTGGCCACTTCCTGGAACAGGCCGGCATCTTTTTTCACCAAATCCATGGTGAAAGAGATGTCACGCGAGCCGTTCAAAATCACCTGGCTTTCCGTTTCATGAACAAATGAGGTGCCGGACGAAATTTTCATTGCCTCATAAGTTGTGTTCAGATCCATACCAGCTGCTTTTGCTGTGACCAACGCTTCACAACAAGTCACAAGATTGGCCGTTGCCAGATAGTTTGTGATAACCTTCAAAATAGAGGCAGAGCCCAAATCGCCGGTATGAAGGATACGCCGCCCCATGGTTTTCAATAAAGGGGCAATGCGGTCAAATGTGGCACGATCACATCCTGCAAAAATCGAAATATTGCCTGTTTCTGCGCGATGACAACCGCCTGATACCGGACAATCTACCGCGGCGCCACCGCGCTCTTTGACCAACGCACCAAGGCGTACCACCTCAGCTTCATCAGTCGTGGACATTTCCATCCAAATCTTACCATCCGTGATCTCAGGCAACATTTCATCCATCACCGCCGCAGACGCAGCAGGAGAGGGCAAACAAGTAATAACGGCATCACATTCACGCATTAAAGATGCCGGCCCCTCAGCTTTGCCGGCTCCTCTTGATACAAATGAATCTACCAAATCTGCGTTCAAATCATGAACAGTGATATCCACGCCATTGCGCAACAAAGACCCTGATAATTTGCCGCCGACATTGCCTAATCCAATAAACCCAACTTTCATTTAATTGCCCTCAAGATGTCTTCTAATTGGTTTTGTTATTTCTGTTATAGATTGAATGTTGTCCTATCTGCTTCGATAGTCACATAGCTGTCCCACAGCTTGGCATTACTCTTGGCATGGTTCAAACCCTTTTTCATGTCATATATTCACAAATAAGAGGCACCTTGCAGGGCAGATCTGTCTAGGGGATGATGAGGTTCAGGACGGCCTCTGCCGGGCGTGCGATAACAGCGCGATTGTGCGTGACGATAATGGGACGTTCCATAACGATAGGATATTGCCTCATCAAAGAGATCACACTCTTATCATCATCAAGATCAATAGCGGTGAAATATGTCTTAAAGGCTTCCTCATTCTGACGCAGGATGTCTTTGGCTTTCATGCCAAGCAAATTCAATAGGCGCTCAATTTGCGAAGCGCTTGGGGTGTCTTGCAAATAGAGAATAACAGTGGGTGAAATGCCTTTATCCTGCAAAATGGCGAGAGCCTGACGTGATTTGCTGCATCTGGGGTTATGATAAATGGTATAATCGTTCATAAAGCGCGTTCCTTAGATGTGGCGATAGGCGGCGCTTAGGTTGAGCGTCACCATGACATAATATGGAAGATAATATGGTTTGTTGGATTTTGGCGAAGAAAAAACCTTGAAGTTATATCGCAAATTATATGAGAGTGAAGCAAGACAAGCGCACCGCGCGCCTGTCATGCAAAAAATCTCTGTTAGTCACAAATCATTGAGATGGTAATGACAAAAGGTAAGAAGAGGGAGGGGAGCATGTCAGATAATAATGAGCATAAGGCGCCGCGCTCTGAGTGGCATTTTCATCCGGATTTGCCAATTGGCAATAACCCGCTTTTTGAATTTCCCTGGTCCTTATCCAAGATTATAACTTATCACCGGGATTACTGGCTGACTATCTCAGAGGTTAGTTTCTTTTTGGTGCTTAGTATCATGGGATGGTTTGCGCATCAGGCGGCCCTCAGCCAGAGCGCTGATTTGTCAATTTCATGGGCAGCCCAGATTTACCTTCGCAATTTTATCATCACGATCATTGTGGCAGGTGGCCTTCATCATGCTCTTTATAAGCGCAAAAGCCAGAATACGGACACAAAATATATAGCTGCTTTTCTGCATCGGGGCGGGGCAAAATTCACCTTTGGCAACCAGCTTTATGATAATATGTTTTATTCACTTATCAGTGGCGTGTTGATTTGGTCTGCTTATGAAGCATTCTTATTATGGTCTCTGGCATCTGGCCATAGCCAGTCACTGTCTTTGGCAGTCGCCCCATTTTTGTTTATCGTGATCTTATTATTCACGGGCGTTTGGGTGGCCTTTCATTTTTATCTTGTCCACCGCTTGTTGCATTGGGGCATTTTATATGATCTGGTTCACAGTCTGCATCATCGTAATGTGAATGTTGGCCCGTGGTCTGGCATTTCCATGCATCCGGTTGAACATGCGCTGTATTTCAGCTCAATGTTGATACATCTTGTGATTCCCTCTCATCCTGTTCACATTATGTTTCATGGCTATATGCTTGCTCTGTCAGCGATCATTGGTCATGCAGGCTTTCATGAATTGCTGGTCGGAAAATCACGCCGCATAGCGCTTGGCCATTTTCATCATCAACTCCACCATCGGTATTTTGAATGTAATTACGGGTCAGTTGATTTTCCCATGGATGTCTGGTTCGGGACGTTCCATGATGGCACAGAAGACGCCAAAAAACGCCTGAAAAACCGCTT
>JBMHBX010000039.1:0-60448 GCA_049890215.1 Puniceispirillaceae bacterium (SeqCode)
ACTGTCCCGCCAATCTCACATAATACAAAATCTTCTCCGTTCAGATTCGATTTCACAAAATGTTTAATAGCATCTGTTACATGAGGAATTACCTGAATAGTCGCGCCTAAATAATCGCCGCGCCGTTCTTTGGCAAGAACATCAGAATAAATACGCCCTGTTGTGACATTATCAGTGCGCCGATTGCCGACACCGGTAAATCTTTCATAATGGCCCAAATCAAGATCTGTTTCAGCGCCATCATCTGTCACAAATACCTCACCATGCTGGGTTGGTGACATCGTACCGGGATCAACATTCAAATAAGGATCAAGTTTGCGCAACCGCACCGAATAGCCGCGTGCTTGTAATAGTGCTGCTATTGCCGCTGAGCCAAGCCCCTTGCCAAGTGAAGAGACAACGCCGCCTGTGATAAAGATAAACCGGGTCACTGGCACCGCTCCTGAAAAGTGAAGTCGATGTCTCGTGGCGATTTATCTGTCATGTTACTGTCCTGTTGGCACTGAAGGCTTTGTTGGCTCACTGCTCACTGCAGGGGCGCTGTTTAGAACTTCATCTACGATAGAAGTGCTTTTTGACCCAGCTCCTGCCATAATGGCAAGGCCGATAGAGGTCAAAAAGAAGCATGTCGCAAGGGTTGCTGTTGCTTTGGTGAGCAAATTCGCTGTGCCGCGAGCCGTCATGAAACCGCCGCCTGCACCGCCGCCGCCGCCAATACCAAGGCCGCCACCTTCACTGCGCTGAAGCAATACAAGCCCCACAAGACCAAGGGCGATTAATGTGTGGATAGTCAACAGAACCGTCTGCATTATCAAAAACCTTCTAGAATTTCGCCATTATTTAGCCGAACTTGCCCCAATTGGACAAGTAAAAAAACATGACAAGACCATAAAAATTACCTGTATAAGGCCGACAAGAACCTCTGGCTGGACCTCTGGCTATCTTTGCACATGTTCGCGCGCCACCTGCAAAATGCCGTCAAATTCGTCCAGCTTCAAACTAGCGCCACCAACCAAGGCACCATCAACATATGGCAGGCAAAACAAATCATTCGCATTTGAAGCTTTAACTGACCCGCCATATAAGATGGCAGGCCGCCTGGGGGCTTTTAAGCGCGCCATACAATGATCAGCGATTGCTTTGTGCATGGCGTTCACATCACTGGAATCCGCAACGCGTCCTGTTCCAATCGCCCAAACAGGCTCATAAGCAATGATAAGTTTTTCCCAATCTGCCTCGGCACATGCAGCGTCTAACTGCGCCATCACAACACTCTCATGCGTGCCGGCATCTCTTTGTGACAGATTTTCTCCCACACACAAAATCACCTGCAAGCCTTGTTTTTGCGCCGCAACCAGTTGAGAGGCAATCATCTGGTCTGTTTCTTTATGATGAGAGCGCCTTTCAGAATGCCCGACAAGCTGATAATTTGCCCCTGCAGAGGCAAACATAGGCGCTGAGATATCACCTGTATAGGCGCCAAAGGGTTCAGCGTGACAGCTTTGAGCGCCCCAGGGTACCTGTGCTTCGTCCAGATAAGGGGCATAAAGTGCAGGCGGAAACGCAATAATATGAACGCCGGTATGATGCACAGATTTCACAAGCTCACCATAAGAATCAGCCAAAATTTTGGCGTCATTTCTGGTTAAATGCATTTTCCAATTTGCTGCCACAATCATGAGCTTATTACCTATTCTGGCCTATTGTTATTCACATATAATTCATTATCATGAAATTTTTGAAGATGACAGTCACCTTAAGCATTGAATTTTCACAAATTTGCCTTGTATAATGTGGCGGTATGAATTTTTGGTGGGGTAACCACATTATTTCCCCCATATAATGTGACTGATAAAGAGAGTGAAGCAATGCTGCAAGCAATGCGCGAGGGCGCAAAATCACCAATTATGAAGGCTTTTTTGATTTTCCTGGCTGGCGGATTTGCGCTTTGGGGGATCGGTGATATCACCTCAGGCAGTTTCGGCTCGGGGGATAAAGCTGTTTCAGCTGGTGATAAGAGCTTTTCCACGCAAGAAGCAGCGATCGAATTTGATCGTGCACGCCGCAATTTAGGCGGTGGCATTTCCATCGGAGAAGCACTTCAGACACCTTTGCTAAATGAAGTTATGGGCTCTTTGTCACGCAAAGCACTATTTTCGGCTGAAGCTGACAGATTAGGTCTTACAGTCACAAGAGACATGCAGACACAGGCCATCAGGCAGGAACGTGCGTTTCAGGATGAGTTTGGTGAATTTACAGAAGGTCGCTTTTTACAGACTCTCGGTCAAATCGGGCTGAATGAGCAGGAATATCTTGCACGGCTGACAGAGACTTTGGAACGCGACCAAATTATGGGCGCTGTATCTGCCGCCGCTTTTTATCCTATCAATGCGGCAAAAGAATTGGCAGCCTTTCAACTAGAAGACAGACAAGCGCAATTTGTATCATTTAATGTGTTACCAGACGCAATAGACACACCATCAGATTCAACCCTGGCAGTATGGTATGATGAGAATAGTGCGTCTTTTGATGCACCAGTTCTGCGGCAATTTAATGCGATTATTCTTGACCCTGCTGTTATGGAAAAAGACGTAACGCTTCGAGAAGAAGATGTCGTAGAAGCTTTTGATTTGCGCCGTGATGAGTTTATCACACCCGAGACGCGTCAATTGCAGCAAATGGTTTTTGATACCCAAGAAGACGCCCAATCAGCGATTGAGGCTTTGTCTGACGCAGATTTTGCAGCAGTTGCGGCTGATAAGCTCAATCTGACAGACAATGACATTAATCTGGGCAACCTTAGACAATCTGCCCTTGATCCTGTTCTTGCTGACGCGGCTTTTGCCGCTGCGGAAGGTGATGTGGTTGGCCCGATTGAGACCGCTTTTGGCTTTCATCTCATTCAGGTTGGGACCATCACAGCGGGCGGTGAATCAACTCTTGAAGATGTCAGAGATACACTTGAAGCCAGATTGCGCGCTGAAGCAGCACTTGATCTTGTGTTTGATAAGGCAAATGAGCTTGAAGATATCCTTGGCACTGGCGCAAGCCTGGCAGAGGCAGCCTCTCAAGTGGGGGCGGATGTCACATCACTCGCGCCTGTAGACATCAACGGGCTGACGATTGATGGTGAGGCGCCTGAAAACGCGCTTTCATCAGATAGTAACTTTTTATCCATTGGGTGGGAATTATTCGAAGATGAAATCTCTGTTTTAGCCGAAACAGGCGAAGCCACATTTTTTGTTGTTCAGCTTGTCGAAGAAACAGAGGCTGCGCCACGCGCTTTAGCTGATGTAAAAGACAGAGCTATCAGCGACTATAAGCTTCAAAAAGCTGTCATCGCTGCAAAATTGGCGGCTGATACTGCGCAAAATACAGAACTGGCATTTTCTGAGGCAGACGAAGCGACTTTCAAGCGTTCAGGAACAGGCCTTGACCATCCGGCTGCGAATTTAATTGCCGCAAAAGCGTTTGAATTATCAGCAGGCGAAAGCGCGGTTATTGAAACCGGAGATGCTGCGATCCTTATCCGTACAGAAGCGATCCTGCCAGCACCTCAGGAGGAAGTGGATGCACTTGCAGACCAATTGACAGGTTCTTTTGCAAGAACCATCCAATCAGACTGGACAAGCGCTTTGGCCCTACAATTATCTGAGGATTTTGATCTTACCATCAATAGCGAGGCTGTGCGGTTATTGTTAGTTCAATCTAGCCAATAGGTCATAAAAAGCCCCCTTAGTGATGGCGCAGACACATGCAAAGAGCAGTAATCTATAAAGCGCGCGCGCAACACCAAAAGCAGTGATGATGACGAAACTAAAACACGCACCATTGGCACATAATGACAAAGCGCTATGCGCTGCGCATTATCAGGCATGCAGAAATCAAATCATCTACAAAACCTTTGTCTCTGATACTGAGACGGCGGTTGGTGCCATGATGAAACTGTCACAAAATATGCCTTATGCCTGCCTTCTTGAAAGTGTTGAGGGTGGTGAAGTCAGAGGGCGTTATTCTATCATCGCAATCTCACCAGATCTTATTTGGCGCTCTAAGGGTCAGGTGGTTGAGATTAATGATAATCCTGAAGCCAATATATCGTTATTTAAGCGTCAGGAGGGCTTGTTACCGCTAGAGTCATTGCGCGCTTTGATTGCTGAAGGGCAGATGGCTGATACAGCGCCCCTGCCCTCTATGGCGGCGGGTCTGTTTGGTTATTTCGGATATGATATGATCCGCCATGAAGAAGCAATACCAGATAACAATCCTGCGACTTTGGACACCTATGATTCTATTTGGATGCGACCTGCCGTGGTTGCTATTTTTGACAGGCTCAAAGATACTGTCACATTGGCAACACAAATACGCCCTCAGGCAGACCTCTCATCTGATGAAGCGTTCGATCTGGCACAAAGCCGGCTTGAAAATGCGAAAGAGCGCCTGTCAGCTGCCTTGCCGGGCACACCGGATGGACAAGCGGGCCACGAAGCTGAAGCGCCGGTGCGTAACCTTATGCCACAAAGCTATAAGGCGATGGTCCGCAAGGCAAAAGACTATATTGCAAAAGGTGATATTTTTCAGGTTGTCCTCTCGCAACGCTTTACCATTGATTTCAAATTGCCGGCGATCTCACTATATCGGTCTTTGCGGCGGTTAAATCCCTCACCTTTTTTATTCTATTTTGCCATGGATGATGTCTCAATTGTTGGGTCAAGTCCTGAGATCCTAGTGCGTCTGCGCGATGGGGAAGTCACAATCCGGCCTATCGCAGGCACGCGAAAAAGAGGCGTTGATGAGGCAGAAGATAAGGCAAATGCTGCAGATTTGCTAGCTGACGTAAAAGAAAGAGCTGAACATTTGATGTTGCTTGACCTTGGCCGAAATGATGTTGGCCGCGTCTCAAAACCAGGCACAGTGCGTGTTATTTCAGATTATGTAATCGAATATTATAGTCATGTGATGCATATTGCCTCAGAAGTCAGAGGACAGATACGTGATGGCTTTGATGGCATTGATGCTATGCTGGCCGGTTTTCCGGCAGGCACTGTTTCTGGCGCGCCTAAGATTCGGGCAATGGAAATTATTGACGAGCTAGAGCCGGATAAGCGAGGCATTTACGCCGGTGCCATTGGCTATATTGGCGCCACTGGTGATATTGATACCTGCATAGCATTACGCACTGCGGTCATTAAAGATGGTAAAATGCATGTTCAGGCAGGCGCCGGAGTTGTTTATGACAGCGTTGATCAAAATGAGCATGAAGAATGTGAAAACAAGGCGCGTGCTTTGTTAAGAGCTGCTAATGATGCCCTTCGCTTTGGACATTAAGACGCCCTGGCTGCGCCGTCTCATAGTTGCGATGGTTTTTGCAACGGGCCTGCAGGCTATGCCAATTTTGTTATCCAGAGTATCGGCTGAGATTGTCATTGGTGAGCTAGGCGGTCAAAGCACAATGGCAGAACAAGGTGCAATATGCGCTAGTTTTGCTGCGTTAATGGAAAACCAGATTCTGATAAATCAAAATCTGGGAAATTTATGGTCTGAAAGACGGAAATTTTCAGGGGCTGTTATTCGCAGGGCCGTTGAATTATCCGGCAAAGAATCGCCACCTGTTCAAGATATTGATATGTTAATCAATGATTATCGTGAATGGTTGTTGTTAAACTTATCAACACAGGATACTGACGCGACCTCTAACGAATATCAGTCAGATGTAAAAAATCTGATTCAAACAAATTGTGCCAGCTTGTTTATTCAGGCTGATAAGGCAATATTACGCCGTTATCCTGAACTTGCTTATCTTATTTCTGACACACCTGATACGCTGTCGGCCAAAGGTGAAGAGCAGATAAAAACTTTACTTGCTAAAAATCAGGAATTAAACATCAAAATTGTGGCTATGACTGCCGAAATCGCAGCCTTAAAAGCAGAAAACGCAAAGACAGTCGCACAAAATAGTGCAAAACCAACCAACGTGTCAGCGCCAACAAAACGACCAACGCCGCCACAGGCGCAGCCAAAAAATAAGGCACCTTCATCTGATACAAGCACAGTAAAAGAACCTTTTTTTGCACAGCTTGGTTCTTATTCAAGCCAACAAATCGCCTTTGCCGCAATGGCAGACTTAAATGCCAAATATCCCACATTATTTGAAGAGTTGGCTTTGAGCGTGGAGCCTCATCAATTTGCGTCTGGCAAAACATTTTACCGGGTCAAGACCAACCAAGGGGCGCGTCCACGTATTACAGAAATCTGTGATAAGTTATGGGAGGCGCGTATGGGCTGCCTTATTAAAACAAAAGCCTCTCAAAACAAAGATTGATTAAATCACAAAATGATATCATTCTTAGGTCATAACAAAGAATGACAGGTGCGTTATGAAATATTTTATGTCTATTTGTATCATCGCCTTTCTTTTGCCTGCAAATGCCAGAGCAGAGGAATCAAAGGGTTTTTGGGCAAGCCTTGTACCTGACAATTCGTCAGCACTTGGCTTTGTAGACAATACCAAGACATTCTTTGGACAATTATTCGAAGATAGTAAGGCCACCGGTAAGGCTATTATTGATACTGGCGCAGATGTGGTTGAAGAAACTGGTAACACCATTAAATCACTAACCACAGGTGATGAGTGATCATCCCCATTTAAGCGATATGCTGTTATAAAGATTAACAACCATTTAAGACAGGCAGTCATTTATGGATAACGCCACAATCGTCTCGCTTGCACTATTTTCGACTGTAGCTGCTTTTACACCGGGACCAAATAACCTGATGTTAGCGGCGTCTGGTGTCAATTATGGATTTCAGCGCACCATCCCGCATATCACAGGGGTAACCGTTGGCTTTATGCTATTGGTATTAGCAGCTGGTCTTGGCTTATCTTCTGTGTTTGCCCTTATGCCCCAGCTTTATGGCATTATGCGCCTTTTGTCTTTCTGCTTTTTATTTTATATCGCCTATAAAATTGCCATGGCAGGCCCTATTGAGGATTCACAATCAACCAAACCATTATCATTTGGAACAGCATTTGCCTTTCAATGGGTGAACCCGAAGGGTGTTACTGTCACTTTGAGCACCATCACGGCTTACACAGGGTCATCTCATAGCCCCTATTTTGATTTATCGGTCATAATGGTGATCTTTACAGCTACAACCATTGGCAGCACGATTGCCTGGACCATGGCAGGTCAGATGATTGGACGAACCCTGAAACAACCTCGTGCAAGACGTATTTTCAATTTTCTGATGGCAGCCCTTCTTATCATCAGCTTACTGCCGGTAATCCTGTCACTTTGACCTTAGAGGATAATGCGCCTGCCTTCACTGGCGCTCTGATAAGCTTTTTCTACTAAACCCATCAATGACAGATAGTCTTGCGCAACATTTTCAGGATTGATGCCTTGTGACCATGAGCTGATGATATGCTCACAGGTAAGAAACACACAATCACCGCCAAAATCAGACGGGTTGCCTGTTGTCTGATAAGGTTGCAATAAACAAGTTTCTGTCATCTGCCCATGAGGGCGTAAATGAAGCGCGCCATCTCCGGTGAGTTTCACCTCACCTGCCTGCGTTTCAAGCCATGCTTCACCCATCGTTAATCTGGGGTTTGCGGCCTTATGATCTGACAGACGATTGCCATCAAAGATAGCACGTTTATTATTATCAAATTCCATAATAATCAGGCCGGCATCTTCGCCTTTTATGACAGGATTTAATTTTCGTAAATCTGCATAGACACTCATAGGCTTGCCAAACAAATACCGAAACACATCAAGAAAATGTATCGCTGTCTCATGGACAAGAAACCGTGGCATTTGTTGGAAATAAGGTTGGCGCGCTTTGTAGGCCTCTGGCCCTCTGCCATCGCCTGGTCGCAATGCAAAACGCAATTGATATAAATCACCAAACCTGTTTTCATCAATTTCAGCTCTCAAAGCGCGATACCAGGGCTGATGCCTGAAATTTTCATGAATAACAATCTGTGCGCCTGCCTGAATTGCCTGTTTTGTTATATCTTGTGCCTCGGCCAGAGAGTTACAAAAAGGCTTTTGGCAAATTATGTGTGTTACACCTGCTGCTATAGCTTGTGTGATAAGCTTGGCATGCGTTGATGGCGGCGTCACGATATCCAGAACATCTATGTCATGAATTAATAGCAAATCTGTCAGGCTGGCATAGCGAGGGATATGGCTGGCAGACATGGCTTGCGGATTACGATCAGCTATGCCGACCAAAGACGTCATCTGGCTTCTTTGCCAGGCTTCATGATGCAATTGCGCAAAATAACCCGCACCGACAACACCAATTTGCCATTTTTGTATATCCATAACTATGACTATAGCGTTGTTGATTTGCCAAAGATAGTGATAAGCTGAAACGTGGGAAATGTGAAGACCAACAGCCATAGCATGCAGGATGATAATAAGATGAGCGACAAATTATGGGAGGTATTTGCGGTAAAATATGCCATGAGAAATACCCGCACAAGACAAGATAGCTTTATGTTTGACCCGCATCATAGCCATCAACATGATATGGATTATTTCATCTGGGTTTTACGCTCTGATAAGGACGTAATTTTGGTTGATACAGGTTATGATGAAGAAGAGGCGGAAAGACGAAATCGCCCTATCTTGCGCAATCAGCATGAAGCTCTAAAGGCTCTGTCATTGGCCCCTGAAACTATACAAAAAGTGATTATTACGCATTTGCATTATGATCATGCAGGCTCCCTTGCAAGCTATCCCAATGCAACTTTTTATGTTCATCCAGATGAAATGGCCTATGCGACAGGGCCGTGCATGTGTGAAGATGTCCTGCGCATGCCTTATAGCGGCAGCCATATTTGTGATGCTATCACCGCGCTATATTCCGGCAGATTATGCTTTACCCAAACAAATCATCAAATCGCTGATGGAGTAAGTGTCCACCGCATAGGTGGCCATTCAAGAGGATTGCAGGCTGTGCGGGTAAAGACAGCCTCCGGATGGTTATGTCTTGCCTCTGATGCAGCGCATTATTATGAAAATTTTATATTGCGAAAGCCTTTTCCGATTGTGGTCGATCTGGCAGATATGTATCAGGGCTATGACCTCATCCAGTCTTTAGCATCAACACCAAGCCTTGTTATCCCGGGGCATGACCCGCTAGTCTGCTCACTGTTTCCGGACTATGGTCAATCTGGATTTGTATGGCGCCTTGATAAAGGGACCATCGATAACAAGGTCATCAGCCCGGATGATTTTACACCTATGGCGCAAGGCTGAAGACAAACCCCAGTCTGCAGCGCCCCAAATCAAAGCGCTTTTTGACTTATCAGGGCTTCTAATTCAGCATTACCCCCGATCAGTGTGTTATCGACAAAAATCATCGGAAAAGTAGGCCAGCCTGTCCACATTTTTATCGCAAGGCGTCTGTACCATCCTTGCAAATAGCTGCCATATTCAAGATAGACAAAATCGACCCCTGCTTTTGTCAGATTTGCACGGGCTTTGCGCACAGAATTATTGCCGCGCATGCCAACCACAACAATGCGGTTACCCATAACAGCGTCCTGAACTTCTGTGACTATATCAGACTGATATTGTGTGACCTTGTTATCAATAGCAGGATGAATATGTTCGCTTTTTAAGATAGGTCTCATAAGGGCGTCCTCTGTTTCAAAAAATGACATAAGCGCCCTTTTGGTTATCAGCGCGTTGCGGATATTCTTACCATCTTTCATCCAAGACAGAAAAGACCTTAAGACTATTTGCTAACAGGATTTTTCATCATCACCAAAGAAATGAAGTCTTTTTCGATCAAAAGATAAGTGGACAGATTGTCCTGTCTTATAGGTGGTTTCATCCCCTACCCTGACAGTTAACACTCCTAATTCTGGGCATTCCACATAGATGAAACAATCAGCGCCTAAATATTCATAAAGAACCACATTACCTGATACATCAGCCTTTTTATCTGTGACCATAATATGTTCTGGTCTTATACCGCAATATATCGCTTTTTGCGAAGATTGGGATACGAAAGGCAAAGTGCCATGCCCTGATAAAGCAAACCCTTTGGTTGTTTCAGTACCGGGGAGGATATTCATCTTGGGGCTCCCAATAAATTGCGCCACAAATAAGCTTGAGGGCGTCTCATAAAGCTCTCTTGGGGTGCCAACTTGCTCTATCAGCCCATCACGAAGCACAACAATCTTATCTGCCAAAGTCATGGCTTCGACCTGATCATGTGTGACATAAATCATTGTTGCCATTAAACGTTCATGTAGTTTGGCAATTTCAAAACGCATCTGCACGCGCAGCGCTGCATCAAGATTTGACAAAGGCTCATCAAATAAAAAGCCTTTCGGCTCACGCACAATGGCACGCCCAATGGCAACGCGCTGACGCTGTCCTCCTGATAATTCTTTTGGACGGCGTTTCAGATAATCATCAAGCTCTAAGATCGCTGACGCCTGTTTTACCTTTGCCTTTATATCTTCAGAAGGCACACCCGCTGTTTTCAGGCCAAAACCAACATTATCCTCAACATTCATATGAGGATAAAGCGCATAAGATTGAAAGACCATTGATAAGGCTCGTTCAGATGGCACCTTGTCTGTCACTCGCTCTCCATCAAGGTAAATATCGCCATAACTTGTCTCTTCCAGACCCGCAATCATCCGCAACAAGGTTGATTTACCGCAGCCTGACGGGCCAACAAATACCACCATTTCCCCATCTTCAATCTCAAGATTAATGCCTTTAATGACTTGTGTGTCACCAAACCATTTTTCAATATTTTCAAGCTTTATAGCCCCCATCATGCGGCTCCTTATGCAGGTGAAGAGTTGGAGAATGAAGGACTGGCCCAAGCAAGCCAGAGAGCGGCAGTCCAGGAAAAATCCCGACCAATACAACCGGCGCCACTCAGAGGATCAAAACATTCATAAAATCCAGATAATTCTATGACCTGCTTCAAATCTGAACGCATTTTATGAGCTAAGTCATCATAGCCCTGCTCTGCAAGACCTTTGGCGATCATATAATTCATTTGACACCATAATGGCCCGCACCAATAGCGCTGACTTTCAAATAAAGGGGCATCCGGATCCCAACTGGATTGTCCAAATTGGGTTTGAGAGGCGATACGCTCCATATGCAAAATTGTTTTTGCACGTTGCTCATCCGTTCCGATGCCAGCATAAAAACATAACGCACTTGCGTTTGAAAAGCCGTTTGAAAACTCACCTGTATGCACATCCCACGCACAAAAAGCGCTGTAATCTTCATTCCAGAACTGATGAGCTGCTACCTCTGCTTTGGCAATCCACTTTTTGATAATCTCAGCTTGTTTGGTAAACCCGAATTGCTCTGCCAGCCATAACAAATCTCTGTCTGCACGCAATAATATGAAAAATATACCAGGATCAGCCATTAAAAACGGGCCCTGATTTGTGAGGGTTTTTTGATCCCAATCATGGTCACGTCCAAATTTCACAATAGAAATATATTTATCATATTCTTCCTGACTAGGACGCTCAGCAGGATCTGCATGTTCTATATCTTTGCGCTGATAGGGTTCCAAATCTGGATCAGTTTGCATATTGCCCAACCCAATTTTCCAATCCGGGCAATTATCTCTTCCCGTCTCCCATGGGTGAACTGTACACACCACATCCTGACCGTCAGGTGTCCTGTAATCATGCCACCAATGGTGCCATTTCATCATCTGGGGAAACAGATTGCGGGCACGATCCAGGCCTTTTTGTCCTTGCTCTTTGGCAAATTGTGCGACTACGGATGCCAAAACTGGAGGCTGAGAGATACCTGTCCCATCTATAGGCCCGTTATTTGTTTGCCAAATCTTTGGTCCCGGAAAATAATCTTCGTCATCATTTCGAAAAATAATAGATGGTATCATGCCATCATAGGCCTGCCCTTCCACAAGCATTTCCAACTCGCGCCATGCTCTTTCACTATCCATTGTTGCAATGCCAATCGCAATAAAAGCAGAATCCCAATTCCACTGAAACGGATAAAGACGCGCTGTCGGGATGGTAAAACCGCCCCGGTCATTTTTTTTCAGGATAGTTCTGGCTTGCTCATCTAAATCAATCACTGTCACTTACCCTTTCACACTGCCAGCTGTCAGGCCCGACACAAGATATTTTTCAAACCACAAGAAAATCACAAGAACAGGTACAGTCGCGACCACTGAGCCTGCCATCAAATGCTGTCTTGGTACTTCTGAAGAATTCAAAGAGACAACTCCACGTGACAATGTAAAGATCTGGAAATCATCTAAAAACATAAAGGCAAATAAGAATTCATTCCACGCAATCATAAACACATATAAAGAGACAGACGCTAAGGCAGGCAACGCCAAAGGCATGGTAATTTTTGTAATGACCTGCCAACGAGATAACCCATCCATAAGTCCTGCTTCTTCCAGCTCTGCCGGCAAGCCGCGAAAATAGCCTTGTAACATATAAAGCGCGACCGGGATTGTCGTTGCAGGATAAACAACCATCAACCCTATCAGGGAATCGCGCAAACCAAGCTGTGCGAAAATCGCATAAAGCGGTATCACAAGAACAATGGCAGGCACCATATATATCAATAAAATTGACCGTGATAAAAAGAGCTGACCGGGAAAACGTAATCTTGCAACAGCATATGCGCCTGGTATGGCAAAACAAAGTGTTACCAAAACCGTTACCACCGAGACGACAGATGAATTAATCAGGAAAGTGGCGAAATGGTAATCTGTAAATAATTCTATGTAAGATCTGAAAAGCGCGTGAAAACCGCCTGATAGATCTACTGAGAAATCAAGTGGATTTTTGAGTAATGATTGCTGGCTTTTCAGGCTTGTCATTACCATGACATAAAAGGGGAGCGCTACAAAAACAGTGAATAATAACAGCCCTATCCCTTTCAGAAAACGAATAATAATCACTTCTATCAGATAGCGTTTGACCGACCCTGTTACATAGCCTGAAAAGCCAAGGAATAGAGACCCTGCCACAAAACAAGCCCATATAATAAGGGCAATGATTTGGATGATGATATTTTCTGAAACGCTGAGACCAAATGGCTCAAACCCAGATAGAACCCCTCCTAAAATGACCGCAATCATGACCATAAAAAGATAGGTCTTCAGATTTCTGTTTGTTGGTGAAATGGCAAGATGTGTGATACCAACCAGACCACCTGCAAGCGCTGAGGCGCCAATGGCAGGCACCATAATAATGCCTGTTATCAACATGGTCAGCAGACTGGTTAACACCATCCATAAAGCGCCCCATATAAGCCCAAATACAGCTGCCAGAGCTGTCACATTACCCCAACGCATCACGCATCATCCTGTGGTGAAAATCTAAAGAATAAAATCGCAAACGACAGCAACACAACAAACACAACAACAGCAACTGCCGCCCCTGCCCCAAGATTAGAGACAGCAAAGGCTTGCTCATAGACATCAACAGTCAAAGTTCTGGTGCCTGCCGCGCCGCCTGTCAAAAGGAAAATATCGTCAAATTTATTAAAGGTCCAAATGAAGCGAAGCAAAAATAAGACAGATAATATCCCAACAAGTTGCGGCAATGATAAATACCAAAATTGTTGAAATGGCGTTGCGCCATCCATTTCTGCTGCTTCGTACATATCAGTTGAAATTGACTGCATGCGTGCAAGGATGAATAAAAATGACAGGGGAAAATAACGCCATGCCTCAAAAGCAATGACAGTGGTCAATGCCATTGGAAAATGCCATGTCATCCCCAGCACTTCAAATTCAATATGTTTTTGGCCCAAAAAGTTAATCGGCCCCGTGGTCACGCCCATTTGTGTGAGCATGGCATTAAACGTACCCCCCGGCCCGGCATCAAGCAATAACACCCATGCAAATGCGACCGCTATCACAGGCGCAACATACGGAAATAAGAAAAGCCCTCGTAAAATTGGCCTGCCAAAAAAGGAACTATTCAATATTTGTGCTGCAAACAGCCCAAGGACTAAAGCGCCCAGAGTGCCAAAAATAGTGTAATAGAATGAAACCCGTAACACAGACCAGAATTCATCTGCGGAAAAAATCTTTGCAAAATTGGCAAAGGTAAATGTGAAACTAGTCAGGACATTGACGGTGGTAAAGCTTGCGACTGGCTTGGATGACCGTGCTCTAATACCGTTATCAATGTAAATTTGCTCCGCTATGGCGCCGATTTTGATATCAAGTCGCTGCCCCCCTGCCATTGTGCCAATATCACAAGACAAAATTTGTTCTCGCTGCTGACAATTTTCAGGCATATCAGTAAGACGCAACCCATCTGGCAGACTATCTGTGAACACAAGATCTGATAAGGCTTCTTTTTTAGAAGAATTCCTGACACGATAGCGAATAACAACCTCTTGATTAGGGAGCTTTGGCTTCGGCTTTACCTGCTCATTAAACATAGGTCTGGCAGATCGCAAGTCGCCTAATTCTACTGATTTGAAACTGATCCAGAAATTGGCCAAAAGCGGCAGCAAAACTATGCTGAGCACAATCAGAAATGTTGGAAGTAGCATCCGGTAAGCAAGAAATCTTTCTCGCTTCGCCAAAGGTCCCACTTGTTTTGGCGGACGTGACTGCACAACGAACGACCCTTTGTAAAAAGTGATTTACTAATAAATAAAAGAAAGTGAGGGCAGCGCTAATCCGCTGCCCCCTGCCTCTTGGAGGATTAAAGCGCTTTGTGCTTTGCTACAATTTCAGCAGCCGCATCATCAAGTGAAATCTCACCATCAATATATTTGCGGATGACCTGTGACATAACACGTGCATTTACCATCTTTGACGCTGTTGCCAATTGGCCGTCAGACACACCCCAACGGTCACCAACAGACAGACCAGCAACGATATCGTCAATGACCTTCTTTGGATAAATATTGGCTAGTGGCTCTTTGCGATCAACACCAACATCTAGGCTTGCCCATAGCTTTTCATATCTTGTGTCGCCACCGAATTGGCCCATGCGCACAGGGAATTTACCCTCTGGCGCCATACCAAGCCAATCACCATAGCCTTTTGAGACAACGAATTTGATAAACTCAGCAGCCACATCTGTGTTTGCATCAGCAGTAATACCCAAATAACGAACGTCTGCATAAGCAGCACCGGCATCATTACCAGGACCAGAGAAGACTGTCACAAAGCCTGTGTCTTGTGCCAATTCTTTTGATGTTGGATCATCATTGATTGTCACAGGTGCTGAATCACGAAGACCGCCCAATTCATCCAACAATGATGGTGACCAGATGATCATAGCTGCCTTACCGTCAAGGTAAAGTTCACGGCTTTGCTTCCAATACAAATCACCTTCAGGTGAAGCATCTGCGATTGTCTTATAGAATGACAAAACATTTTTCAGCTTGCTTGTGTCTTCATTGACTGACCCATCAGCGTTCACAGGTGAATAACCGGCGGCCAGTGAAATATGTTCAATCAATTGCATCATATAGGTTTCGTCAATCTTTGTTGCTGCAACAAAACCATACATTGATGGCGGGTTGTGAAGTGCACTGATTGCCGCTTCAATATCAGCAAAAGATTTTGGAGCTTTCAGGCCAGCATCTGCGAACAGATCTGAGCGATACACAACAAGTTGTGTCCAACCATCAGTTGGAACAGACACAATTTCACCATCTGATTTCGCCATATTCAATGGGCCAGAGGCAAAGGTATTTGCACCTAAATCATCAATCACTTCAGTTGCTGCACCAGAATCAAGGATACCAGCTTCTGCAAACGGAAGCAGGTGCTGAACAGTGTGGTTCAGAACATCTGGCAATTCGCCCGCTGCAAAGGCAGCTGTCGCTCTTGCCGCAATGTCTTTTTCTGTTACGGCAACGACATTAACTGTGTGACCTGTAGCTGCATTAAAGTCAGCAGCAATCTGCTGTTGACGGGCCATTCTGTCTGGCTGCTCTTCCATTGTCCACATGGTGATTTCATCAGCCATAGCTGACGATAACATTGTGGCAGAGAGCAACAGGCTTGCCCCCATCATTGTAAACTTCTTCATTCTTTCCTCCTTAAGAAGTTAACGACATTATAAATGATCCATTACCGGACCATCGCTCATTCGGCGCACTAATTTAGCGCTTCGGAGTTCTTGATAATCTGTTGGGTTGCCGCCATCGATAATCGCAAGAAGCATATCACCTATCTGGCGCCCAGAATGGCTAAGCGGCTGTGCCATAGTGGTAAGAGGGGGATTGGTATGTTTACCAAAGGCAAGGCCGTCATAACCAATCACACTGACATCCCTGCCAGGCACAAGCCCTTTCGAGCGAATAGCAGCAAGAGCGCCGATAGCTTGTGTATCAGTGGCGCATAATATCGCGGTCGGCGATGTGTGAGCGTTTAACAGATTAATGGCAGCGCGCTCTCCGGCATCATCTGTCAATTCTGCTATATCAATCAGCTGATCATCTACCAGAAGGCCGTTAGAGATCATACCATCGCGATAACCATCAAGGCGCATTTGTGCAAAATGATAATAAGTGGGAGCGCCAATGAAGCCAATTTTTTGATGGCCAAGCATGCATAAGTGGTCGATTGCCTCTATAAAGGCGGTTTTACTATCAACATCATACCAAGCGTAATCATCATGATGAACAGAGCGGCCATGGACAATAAATGGCAATTTATATCTTTGTAAAAGCTCAATCCTTGAATCTTGTTTATAAGGGCGAGATATAACAACGCCGCTAACCTTGCCTGAACTGGATAATTTAGAGATTGTCTGGGCTTCATCTTCAATTGAACTAGCCTGGACAACAAGCAAATCCCAATTGCGTTTTGCCAATGACTGGCCAAGACCTTCCAAAAGCTGCGATACGAAAGGCTCTGATAATGCATTTGTATTAGCCGGCATCAGATAGGCAACCGCTTCTGATACGCCCTTGGCAAGTCGGCGCGCTGTCTGGTTTGCATTGTAATTATGCTTTTCTGCCAGCGCTGTGACACGCTCTCTTGTTGCCTCAGAGATATCTGAATACCCATTAAGCGCACGCGAAACAGTCCCTTCTGTGAGACCTAGTTCTTTTGCCAAAAATTTCAGGCTAATTTTTTGCATGTTCCCCCCATTTTATTACGCTATTCCGAAAGCGCTTTCGGAATCAAGTGACAAAAGAGAAAAAAATGGCTATCAACCGCATTATGGGATAAGAGAGCTGACATATGTCAGCCATGACAAACATAAATTGGAGTGCAAAAGATGGAAATCGGTGAACGCCCATGGGGCAAATATGAGGTTCTTGTTGAAGATAATGGCTATAAAGTCAAAAGAATCACGGTGACACCATCTGGCAGATTATCATTGCAGTCACATGAACATCGCGCAGAACACTGGGTTGTTGTGACGGGCACAGCCAAAGTAACAGTGGATGACAACATCATGCATAAAACCCCTGGCGAATCAGTTTTTATCCCTCTTGGCGCTATTCACCGCCTCGAAAATGAGACAGACACAGATATGGTGCTGATTGAAGTGCAGACAGGCACCTATCTTGGTGAAGATGACATCAAAAGATATGAAGATATTTATGGCCGTTAAGTGATGATGAGGCGCCCTGCCTGCTTGGCATGCTTGTCTAAGCAGGCGGGAGCTTATTCGTTACAGCTACCGGTAACAAACGCAAAATCACGCGGCGCACATGAGACCACAAGGCAGATAACATCAGCAATCCACCGCCAATTGTGACCGCGGCAAAGGCATAGGCCAATTCATCATGATTTGCGTTTGTAAAGACCGAAGAGGCTGCATAAAGCGCATAGCCAAGGGCAGATACCATCAACGCACGGCGATCCAGAATGACAGACAGGATTGTCAATCCCGCGTAAAGTGCAAATACCAAGCTGGCACCAGTTACTGTGTCAAATTCGTCAATCATGCTGAATAAGGGGTGCACAATCAGCAATGCTGATAAGATATGCAACCAAAAGGCAACATCCGCATGGCGGGTTGTCCGCAACGGATTAATGCTGTCCCACCAGATCGCTTTTGCCAATGTAATCACACCTAATGCCATTATCAGTGGTGCGCCGCCATCCAACAGCAGATCTATATCAGGCTCAAGCAAAACAGCCACTGCCAAAAAGGCGAAAGCAGCCATTCCGGCGGCAATTGTAATCGGAATTTTGAAACGCCACCAATGCAATGCCGCTGCTCCAATTGACATGATGATTCTCACAAAAACCCAGTCATCATCATTGATTGGCAAAATAAAATATACAGAAATCACAAATCCAAGAAGCAATAATATAGATGGCAAAGCCATCCGGCGAATACGGCTAAAATATTCAGCGAGCCCCCAGGCAAGCACGGCAGATACTAACCCGCCAACTGAGTCAGCGATTTCTGCGCCAAGATACCAGGCAGCGAACAACACCAGCAAAATGGCAATTGAGACAAAAATATCGTTGAAGCTTGAAATAAGACGAAAATGTTCTTCAGAGCTGATTTTCGTGTTTTGGCGTATGCTTATAAAATCACGAAAGGCGTTTACATCCTTAGTCGTTAAGACACCTGCTTTGACAGCCTGGTTCAGATCATCATCACTATAAGACAAAAGTATCCTCCACTTGTCAGACAGCGCATCTGATAACGAAACCACAAGGCTGTCGCTAGTTACCTGTGGCTAAATGCTTCACCATTTTGCGGTCTGGAACAGGTGTATCCAGACAGGAAAAATCGATGTTATCAAATAAATACACCATCGAATTTGCCGCATCAGCAACTGCCAGTATCTCACCATTTTGTAATAAAACAGCATCACTTACCTGACGAAATTCAGGATAGTGAAAATGACATGTTTTGTCCAAGCTTTCAGTGGCAAACACAACCGACTGGTTATAGCCATTTGCGATAACAATCAATTTTTCATCAGGATAATAGCGTACACCCATCGGAGAGCCAATGCGAAGATCTTGCGCCGCCAACCCGACATTGGCAGTAAAACCGCCAAAATGATAATCAGTAGTCCCTCTATTCATTCCCATAATTGGTTTCATATTGTTTTCAGCTAAATCCAACAGCCATAATCCCTGACGGTAATTATCCACAATCAGGATTTGTTGGTCCTTGAAATGTTCTATGCTTCTTGGCAGGCCAATGAATATATCAAGAGGTTCACCTTTTGCACCATAATAAGAAGCGCGCGAGGCTTTCCGCCTTACAACTTCTGAATTTTTGGTATTATCGAAAATGCCAGCCACATGTTCAAAATTTTGATTGCAGGCAACAGGTAGATCCGAAAAAATACCTTTGCAAAGCTTAACCCGGCTAATAGTCCCAAAGGCCATATCTGCCAGAAACAGGTCATCACCAATAATGGTAAATCCCGGAATGCCATTTTGTTTTTTATCATCTGTGGGGCCAATCACCGTGTAAGCATGGTTTTTGTCAATCGCAAGCACGCGTCTGCCAAAATGGTCACCAACATATAAACGCCCCTCATGCATTAAAAGACGGTTACTATAGCTGATACCTGCCTCCAGTTTCTTGCTTTTCTTTGCACTTTGTCGAAAGGCCTGTCCTTTACCTGCAAAAGGTTCAATTGAGCCGTCTGAAAGTGAATATCGAACCACTTGATGTGTTTGATTGCTCAATATAAATAACGAGTCATCCTGACTTGCCAGTGAAGTGGGACCAAGAAAATTCAGACGCACTTTCTTGCCCAATTCTTTTTTCCGAATCTTGCGCACCTCACCATTAAGACCATATAGGATGACCGAAAAGGCATCACTGTCCTGGATGATAAATTGTTCTGGATTATCGTAGTTAACACCGAAGGCATTGAGATAGGCAAAATCATCACCTGCGTAGGTTTTGTTTATGATTTTGCAACGACCATTAGGATTTTTATAGTCATATTCAAACTCAAGAATATTTCTATCTGTGGCGGATAATGCCAGCCATCTGTCATATTTTTCAGAATATTGTATACCAGAGGCAACAATATCTTTGAACAGACGATCAAAACAGGGCATGGGTGTCATTTCGCCTGTTTGTGTGTTGACAGAAGTTGCCACACCACCTTTGTTGTAACGAAGCATGAAAATTAAGTCACCTTCATGAAACATGATATCCCATGAATGAAGCTTTTGATGATAGATGATCAAGCGCGCCGTGTTGTTGGTTAAATCAATGTGATAAACACGGGTCGCGCCATCTATGATGAAGAAACGACCCTCTTCATCATCTGCAACGAGCCGAATGATGTTGCCAAATTTGACATCTTCTAATGGCCGAACCTCTCCTGGTTTAGCAAGAATTGTATTAGCTTTGGTGTTGAGTTGCTCAAGTTCGCCATTAGCATCCCGCAAAATAAGTTTACCGTCTCTGGTTCCAACCAGAATAGATCCATCTGCACGAGACAAAAATTTATTGATATATCCATATTTTTTGAAAGATATCTTTTCAACACTAGAATCAGATAAATCAAAGGTAATCAGATCCGTATTGTGATCCATTGACAGAAATAATTTGTTATCCCGAATTTCAGACCAACTCAAATA
Organism: Puniceispirillaceae bacterium (SeqCode); assembly: GCA_049890215.1. GTDB lineage: Bacteria > Pseudomonadota > Alphaproteobacteria > Puniceispirillales > Puniceispirillaceae > UBA685. Next base: position 20,554 of record JBMHBX010000039.1, read on the forward strand.
GGAGAATTTAATGCTTGAGCCGGTTATTTCTTCTTTTAGGTCGGCTGTTATATCTGAATAAGTTTTTGGAAGCTTAAAATAGTGAACTTTGGGGTTTTCTCCATTCTCTCCTGCTTCAGCATAAGTTTGATACCCCATAAGTTCCAGTAAAGGTATTACAGGCACGTGAAAGTTACCTTCAATATCAGCTATTTCACATGGCAATATATAAGTTGGATAAATCTCGCTATTGCCGTTCCACTCTACTGCTCTCTTTTTGAATGAAAATGCTTTACCATCGGCAAATGTGAAATCAATGCGGTCAGATTTCTTTCTCTGAGCACAGGAAAAACGGTCGCAAAATTCATTTGCCGAAACCATGATGTCCTGACTTGCAGCGCGAATTTCTTGATTGATATTGCCCTCACACCGAAGGCCCTCAATATAGTTGGGTGAATTCATAAATTGGATTTGTGATTGTTCTACCTCTGAGGCAACAACTGGCGACAGGGTCACAAAAGCGAACAAAAAAAGAACAATACGAACAGCCATAGATACAAAACTCATGCAAAAGGGGAACTTGTTTTTGAGAGTTATACTATAAAGTCAGGAATCATGACTAGTTTTTTTGCATACCCCTCTTGTCACAGATTAGCAACTGGTGGCTTGTTTTCACCTAAGCGAAAAGCTTTTATTGAATTGGGACTATGACGCGTTATATGCTCATGAAGAGTTTTGATTTTATTGTGGGATGACCAGACATATGCAATTTCACTTAAATGGTTTCAAACCTGGCAATTATCAGGTACCTGATGCGGCAAGAAAACCTTACCCTGCGCCTCCTATTGAGGCATTACCTGATAAAGTAGATGTTCTTATCATTGGGACAGGGCCTGCCGGCCTTACCATGGCACGGCAAATGGCGGAATTTGAAGATATTAAAACCTGCATTACTGATATGGCGCCCGGCCCTCTTTTATTTGGCCGTGCAGATGGCATTTCCTGCCGCACTATGGAAATCATGGAAGCTTTCAATAGCGGTGAGATGGTCGTAAAAGAAACTTATCAACTGAGGCAAAATACATTTTGGGAGCCTGATCCTGCTAATCCAAAATGCGTCAAACGTACCGAGAAAATTGCTGATGCTCGCCTTGGTTTGTCAGAATTCACCCATGGCATTGTCAATCAGGCCCGCTTGCATGAATTGCTGATTGATGGGATGGCTAATACGCTTAGCAATTTGCGACCACATTATAGCCGCCAATTGCTTGATCTTACGATTGATGAAAGTCAAACACAGGATCTCAATGCCTATCCAATCACTGCCACTTTTAAACGAACTGATGAGGCCGGCTCTCGCAAGATAGAGACGATTAAGGCGCGGTTTGCAGTTGGCTGTGACGGGGCGAGAAGCCAGGTACGCAAAAGCCTCGATATTGCATTAGTTGGTGACAGTGCTAACAAAGCATGGGGGGTTATGGATATACTTCTTAACACCGATTTCCCTGATATTCGTGTCAAAAGCTTTATCCAGTCAAAAGATCATGGCGCTGTTATGACCATTCCGCGTGAAGGTGGTTATCTTATTCGATTTTATATCGAGTTGGATACGATAGATCCCGATATGCGCGCTTCTGATTTGAATATCACTGAAAAAGACCTGATAGCCAAAGCCCAAAAGATTTTTCATCCCTTCACACTTGATGTCAAAGAAGTTGCCTGGTGGTCCATTTATTCTGTTGGACAGCGCCTTGCTGAACGATTTGATAACAGACCTGCCGGCAGCTCTGCTGATCTTATTCCCCGCGCTTTTGTGGCTGGTGATGCCTGTCATACGCACAGCCCGAAAGGGGGATGGGGCTTGAACACATCTCTGCCAGATACGTTTAATTTAGGATGGAAACTTGCATCTGTACTGCAAAAGCGATCACACCCCAAATTGCTTGATACATACAGCACGGAAAGGCGCAAAGTGGCTCATCAATTAATCAATGCAGATAAAGAATTATCAAAACTGGTTGCCACAAGACCTGCCGCAGACGACAAATCTGAAAAAGCACGAATAGACACTGCTGAGATTGAAGCATTCATGAAGCGCCAAAGCGGTTTTGTCAGCGGCACGTCAATTGAATATTTTCCATCTTATATTTGCACAGGCCAAGAACATCAACATTTGGCTTCAGGTTTCAAAATTGGCCAAAGATTTCACTCTGCTATTGCCACAAGAGTGGCAGATGGCCGGCCTCAACATTTAGGGCATTTGGTAAAGGCTGACGGCCGTTGGCGCATATTCTTATTTGCCGGCAAACAAGATCCGCGAGACTCTTCATCTGCTGCCTATCAATTTGTTGATTTTTTAGCAAATGATAGTCGCTCTCCTGTGGTGAAATACACTGCAAAGGGCAAAGATATCGATTCCGTCATTGATACTTATGCTATCTTTCAGCAAGGTGATTTATCAGTGCCTGAATTGCCACATTATTTATGGCCGGCCAAAGGCAAATATGGTCTGACAGATTATGAAAAAACGTTTCATGCTCGAGATGGCAATGACATTTACGGGTTACGCGATATTAACCGCGATGAGGGATGTGTTGTGATTGTAAGACCAGATCAGCATGTTGCAGCCATCTTCCCTGTCACCGCTCATGAGACGCTCGCGGCCTTTTTTGACCACTTCATGCTCTAAAAACAAAGCAGCTATTTATTGATTGCACGACCTAATGAGGCAGGCCTTTGTTTATGTGGACATTGCCTTAGGCAAAAGAGATATCAACACTGCCAAATTTGCCAAAATCCGCTTGAATATGTGCGCCAGACGGGCATTCTATCGGACGTATAAAGCTGCCTGACAAAATGATCTGACCACGTTCAATATGCTGGCCATATTGTGCCATCCGCCGCGCTAGCCAGACAACACTCTCAATCGGGTCATTCAACACACCGGCGCCAAGGCCTGTTTCTTCTACCTCGCCATTACGCGATGTAATGGCCCCTACCCACCGCAGATCAAAAGCATCAATATCGTGTTTTTCATGACCTAACACAACGCCGGCATTGGCAGCATTATCACTGATGGTATCGAAAACTTTTCGTGTTTTACCCGTTTCAGCATCTATCCGTTCAATGCGCGTATCAAGGATTTCAATAGATGGTGAGACATAATCAGTGGCAGAGATGACATCTTCACGACTGACATTTTCACCGCCCAGAGGCGATTTCATCACAAATGCAATCTCTGCTTCGATACGAGGTTGAATAAAGCGCCCCTCTGGCACGACATCACCACAACCAAACACCATATTATCAAATAAAATACCACTATCAGGAATATCAATATTCAGAGCATATTGCATGGCTTTAGAGGTCAGCCCAATTTTCCACCCGATTACCGAATGCCCTTTGGCAAGCTTTGCACGATAGATGGCGTTTTGAATTTGATAGGCATCATCCATAGACATATCCGCAAATTGCTTTGTCAGCAGTCCGATTTGCTGGCTAGTCTCTTCTGCTTTCAAAAGTGCGGCGGCGGCCTTTTCATGATCTTCAGCTCTCACAGCTTTTCATCCTCAATCCTATTGCACAAGGTTCCAATACCCGTCACTTCAACTTCAACAATATCGCCAGGCTTCAGATATTGTGGCGGGTCAAGGCGTGCGCCTGAACCGGTGGGCGTGCCTGTGACAATGATATCACCCGGCTCCAACGTCATAAAGGTTGAAATATATTCAATTTCACGCCTGACAGGGTGCATCATACGACTAATCACATCATCTTGACGCACCTCACCATTGACCCGTGTTATAATACGCGCTTCATCAATTTGTGAGGCGTTTGTAAATGGCACAATCCACGGACCAATGGCGCCAGACTTATCCCAGTTTTTGCCTTGCGTTACATTGAATTTTGCATGGCGCACCCAATCGCGGATGGTGCCTTCGTTACATATGGTCAGGGCAGCGATATGATCATATGCATCTTCTTGCGATATGCGGCGCCCGCCTTTTCCGATGATGATGGCAAGTTCACCTTCATAATCCAGCTGATGACTTTCAGGCGGCCTGATAAGCGCCTGATTATGGCCTGTAAAACCAGAGGCAAAGCGCGGAAAAAGTGACATATATTTTGGCTGCTCTGAGCCATCTTTATATTCAGCGTTCCTGTCGGGAAAATTAACGCCAACACACAAAATCCGGCGCGCATTAGGCATAACCATCTCATAATGAAAATCTGTATGAGTAGGCGCTTTTGTTTGCGCAGCTTTTGCTAACTCATCAAGAGCATTTGCCTCAATCACGTCACATAAAGTTGGCCATTGGGGGAACTGGTCATGAAGCGCAATGACCCCCTCCTCTGTCACAGCACCATAGCCAGTCTCACCGTTTGCAGTAAATGTTATAAAACGCATTATGATACCTTCTTTGTGATGGCCCTGTTATTCATTATCTATGCCATTATCAGGGGCTGAAATGAGTGGCTAGGATTAGGGTGCGATAATCGGACTTGCCTTCATATCTGACTCTTTAGTGTCAACGCCTATAAAGCGCGTACCATGCTTAAACCAGCTCTCCGGTGCAGCCGCGCCCCAAAGTGTTTGCCTTTGCGGGTCCTGCAAATCCCATTTGATTGGCTCCAGATCTGGATCAACTGTTTGGTAATCTGAGCAATAAATCTCAATACGATGACCATCAGGGTCAAGGATATAAAGAAAAAAGGCATTTGATATGCCATGACGTCCCGGGCCACGTTCAATGTTCGCGACATATCCGGTGGTTGCCATCAAATCAAGTAAATCAATGATATTCAAAGGCGTAGGCACCCAAAAGGCAACATGATGCATGCGCGGCCCTGTGCCATTTGTGAATGCCATATCATGGACACCGCCCTTTCGGTGCATCCATGCCGCCCATAGTTTTTTGCTCTCTTCATCTTCTGTGTATTCTGTCACGCGAAATCCAAAATCAGAATAAAAAGCAACAGACGCATCCACATCAGGGCTGAAGCAGTTAAAATGATCAATACGTAAAGGTTTCACACCACGATAAAGCGCATATTTTTGGTGAATGGGCGCCAGACGATCCATTTTATGATAGAACTCAATTGGAATGCCTATATTATCAGATGTCAGCAATGTTCTGCCCTGATAAGGGCGCTCAACCCAGGAAGTCGGCCGTCCTTTGGACTGAAAATAATGTTCAGCTTTATCAAGATCATCTTCACTAAAGGTCTTAAAGCCCATCACTTCAACTGTGCCTGGCTGATCAGATTTTTGTAAAATAACACAATGATGACCGCGCTCTTCCATAGCACGAAGATAAATTTGGCTATCTGTCTCATCTGTGACTTGCATGCCAAGTATCTCTGTATAAAAGACCTTTGAGGCAGCCAGATCAGCCACATTCAGGCAGACATGACTCAAACGGATTGTATTGAAATCAGGATATAAATTTGGGGCTGGCACTGGCATTATAAGGCTCCTAATTTTGTAATCTTATGCTGACCGGTCGCAAAACCAATATGTTTTTGCTCCATATAGAATTCAAAGGACCAATCGCCGCCATCACGACCAATTCCACTTGCCTTGACACCACCAAAGGGGGTTGGCAGATGGCGAACATTTTCTGAATTCACCCAGATCATCCCTGCTTCAAGCTTGTCAGTAAAACGCAAAGCGCGCGTTAGATCATTTGTCCAAACATAACCTGTCAGGCCATAAGCTGTATCATTGGCCATCTCTAATGCCTCATCTTCTGTTGTAAAGGCGATTGATGTAAGAACAGGGCCAAAAATTTCTTCCTGAGCAATACGCATTTGATTATGCGCCTTTGTGAATAAGGTTGGACGTACAAAATAACCTGTATCACCAACGGCCTCTCCGCCTGCCGCGATTTCGGCACCATCTTGGCGTGCTATTTCAAAATAGCTTGTGACTTTGTCAAAATGCTCTTTGGTCACAAGAGGCCCGACTTCGGTTTTGGGGTCAAGAGGATGACCAACTTTGATATTATTCACCCGCTCAATCAGCTTTGCTTCGAACTCTTTTTGAATTGTATCTTGTATCAAGAGCCGTGATGACGATGTGCAACGCTCACCATTAATAGAGTAAATCATGAAAATCGCTGCATCTAATGCCCGATCAAGATCGGCATCATCAAACACAATAACAGGGTTTTTTCCGCCTAATTCGAGATGATTTCGTTTTAAGGTATCTGCCCCTTGCTTGGTAATAAGACTACCGGTTCGGCTTTCACCAACAAACGCAATGGCTTTAATCTTTGGGTGCTCGCACAATGCTTTGCCTGCGCCCTCACCAAACCCGTTGACAGTGTTTAGCACCCCAGGCGGCAATCCGGCCTCTTCTGCTATCTCGACCAGCAGTCTGGCTGTCAGAGGTGACGCTTCGGCAGGCTTATGCACAACTGTGCACCCTGCTGCGAGCGCAGGTGCAATTTTCCATGTCGAGAGCATAAAAGGCGTATTCCAGGGCGTAATCACACCCACAGGCCCGATTGGTACTCTGGTTGTGATATTCATCAAGCTTGGCGATTTCAGATGTTGCCCATCACGAGCCTGCACCACCTGATCTGCAAAATACCGGAAATTTTCAGCACCTCGCAAAGCCGCCTTAGACATAAATTTATAGGCTTGCCCCGTATCCCAACATTCACATAATGCAATTTCTTCTGCACGCGCTTCAATCGCCTCAGCAATGCGAATAAGAATCCTTTTACGTTCAATCGCCGGCATATCACGCCAAGCGGCAAAGGCATTATGAGCGGCTGTTGCAGCTTTATCAATATCAGCCTTATTTCCGTGCGCCACATCACAAATCACTGATGTATCAACTGGCGAAATGGTCTGAAACACCCCCTCTTCGCCTGCTACATCCTGACCAGCGATGCGGTTCATGATGCCTATGTTCTTGAAACGGGCAAGATATGCGTCAAGCTTTTCAATATTCTCATCAAGAACACTCATAATTTATCCTTCCATATGATCGCGGATATTGCCAAATTTTGGCGCCAACTCTGCATCTATATCGCGCATTTCCGCAGAGATAGCGATAGAATGTGTATCCATGGCCCCTGCGGTATAGCTTTTGAGGGTTTCAAAAATTTCTGCTATGGCCGCTTTTTTAACATCTGGTGAGCGCCCGGCACGAAGGCGCACAGATAAATCAATAAATCCATGATTTGGATTGCCGTCAGCTATTGAAACATAATCAACACGCAACGCCCTGACCCTTACCCCCGCTGTGGGAAAGCAATCCATCCCGGCTGCACAATTTCGAATAGCTTCGCACAAACCAGAGATATCAATGACTGACTCAAGATTGGCTGAATAGTCTATATGAAAATGTGCCATCTTTAATCCTTAACATGTTAATTATTATAATGTTAAAATATAAACACAGATATGTGTCAACTGTTTCGCCCTGCAACTGGCACATTGCAAAATGTGAGATGTATATGACAAGAACACGGCTGCCCCCAACATCACGATCATTGCCTATAGCGCTTATGCGCGCCCGTGAAGGTGTAATGGCACCGATACGCGATATGCTCTCACAAACCGGCATGACTGAACAACAATGGCGCGTGCTTCGTGTGTTAGATGATTATGGCCAGATGGATGCTAAGACTTTGGCAGACCATGCCAGTTTACTTCTTCCGAGCCTGACCCGTATTGCTGCCACACTCTGTGAGAAAGGCTATATTATTCAAAAAAGAGATGGCAAAGACAGAAGACGACAAATGATTGAGATTACAACATCCGGAAAAGCAATCATTGACGATAACGCAGCAAAAGCGGCACAAATTGCCGCTGATTTCAAAGATGTGCTTGGTGAAGCAAACTATGAAATGCTCTTAGATTTTCTTGAAATCCTAAACCCAAAGACACCATCTTAAACCTGATTTATGTAAAGGTGAGTGCGATTAACGCGCCTTTCCAGACAAGATTTTGCCTTCGCATATCCCGAACCCAATTCGATAATCGCTCCCTTTGGCAGCGCCTTGCATCTGCACAATATCGCCATCATGAAGAAAACTGCGCTCTGAGCCATCTGAGAGCCTGACAGGCTTATCTGCGTTCCAGCTAAGTTCAAGCATGGAGCCGTGACTGTTGCGATCAGGGCCGGAAATGGTGCCGGAACCAAGCAAATCCCCCACCCTCATCGGGCAACCGCAAGAGCTGTGATGGGCCAATTGCTGTGCAGAGGAATAATACATCTGCTTATAATTTGTCTTACTGATGAGAGATTGCACACCATCTGGGGTTATCAGGTGAATATCAAGTTCAATGTCATATAACATAGGCTCTGTATCTTTGAGATGGTCAAGCAATTCATAATCACGCGGCGGCGTGGCAACCCGAAATGGGGCAAGTGCCTCGCTTGTGACAATCCATGGGCTGATCGTGGTTGCTGTGGCTTTTGCCTGAAAGGGACCAAGTGGCTGATATTCCCATGCCTGAATATCGCGCGCTGACCAGTCATTTAACAATACATAGCCAAAGATATTATCATATGCCTGATCAACTGACAGGTGCCCGTCAGATGATTGGCCAATGACTGCGCCCAGCTCTAATTCAAAATCAAATTTTGCACTGGCAGCAAAGCGCGGCATATCTGAATCAACTGATTTTATTTGCCCATAAGGGCGAGAGATATCCGTGCCAGACACAACCACAGATGAGGCGCGGCCATTATAGCCGATTGGCATATGAAGCCAGTTTGGCGGCAGCGCATTTTCTGCCCCCCGGAACATGGTTCCAACATTGGTGGCATGATATATGCTTGCATAAAAATCTGTGAATTCAGTTACCTGAAATGGCAAATGCAAGTGAACAGATTCCATGGGAATTAAGGCATCTGATAAAGACGCTTCCCATTCAGATCCTTGAGCCAACATAGCTGTTAGGTCTTTGCGAAATCTGGCCCATACCGGCTTTCCCAATGCCATAAATCTATTCCATGAGCCAGATGAAAATAGTGGCACATTTGATAAATCAAAGACACCTTGCGCCTCCAGGTCAGTGACATCCAAAATGTAATCACCAATTGCCACACCGCAATGAGTCTGCCGATTTCCTGCTGAAAAAACACCATAAGGCAAATTATTTAAGGGAAAATCAGTATCAGCAGAATTGGCGCTTTTCACCCATGAGTCTAATCGTTTTGTCATCTTCATCTAATCTGCCTTATGCGTTACAGGTCGCGGGCAGTCTATTTGGTTATCTGGATGCGCTTTTTGAAATTCATCTTTCTCAAGACAATTTTTTTCAATCTCTGTTAATCTGCTTAATCCTTGCAAATTTGTGCCCCAGCGCCGTGCAACATACAATTGCGGTATTAGGCATATATCTGCAAGCGAGACCTCATCTCCAAAGCTATAGGCGCCATCATCAATCAACTGCAAAAACGCCTTAAGGCCATCACGAATCCAATGGTTCACCCATTGCGTTATGTCTGTCTGACCATGATCTAATTGCTTAAGGTGATTAATCACTTTCAGATTATGAACAGGATGAATATCTGTTGCAATTACAAGCGCGGCAGCCTCTGCTCGTGCTGACAAAACCGGATCGTCAGGCCCTAAGGGCGGTGTTGGATAAGCCTTGTCAAGATAACGCAATATAGCCTGAGATTGCGTGATGATACGCCCATCTGCCAACATAAGGCCTGGCACAGCTTTCATGGGATTCATCACATGATAATCTTTTTTATTTTGCTCACCATTTAACAAATTTACCGGCACAATCTCATGCGCTATCCCTTTCAAATGAAGGGCAATGCGCACACGATATGAGGTGCTTGAACGCCAATAAGAATAAAGCTTCATTTCACACCTTTTTTGCCATCAAATTTCCTATCTAAAGAGGCCCAGCAATCAATATAATCATCCTGCATAGGCGCCTCATTGGCGGCATAATATGTTAGATGCTGGGGAAAGCGGGTCTCAAACATAAAGCTCATCGTGGTCTCAAGCTTGGCAGGCGCTAATGTGGCATTGGTTGCTTTTTCAAATGCCGCCTTATCCGGGCCATGCGGTAGCATCATATTATGAAGGCTCATAGCGCCGGGGGCAAATCCGTCTGCCTTGGCATCATATTGCCCGTAAATATTACCCATTAGTTCGGACATAATATTTTTATGATACCATGGAGGGCGAAAGGTGTTTTCAGCCACCATCCATCTGTCCCGAAAAAGCACAAAATCAATATTGGCCACCCCATCCTGACCAGATGGCGCTGTTAACACAGTAAAAATAGAAGGGTCTGGATGATCAAATAAGAGTGATCCAACCGGGCAATAAGACTTCAAATCATATTTATAGGGTGCATAATTCCCATGCCATGCCACAATATCAAGTGGCGACTGATTTATAGGGGTTTCATAAAATTGCCCGCACCATTTCACAATCATCTGTGATGGCGTCTCATAATCTTCAAATGCGGCAACAGGCGTCAGGAAATCACGCGGATTGGCAAGGCAGTTAGCCCCAATAGGGCCGCGATCAGGCAAGGAAAAGGACTGGCCATAATTCTCACAAACAAAGCCGCGGCAAGAGCCATCTAACATCTCCACACGATAAACAAGACCGCGGGGAATAACAGCAATTTCCTGAGGTTCAATATCCATTACCCCAAGCTCAGTTGCAAAACGCAAGCGGCCTTCTTGCGGCACAACCAATAATTCACTATCAGCCGAGTAAAAATAACAATCTGTCATAGATTGTGTGACCACATAAATATGGCTTGCCATACCTTCTTGAACAGACACATCACCTGCCGTTGTCATGGTGCGCATACCGGTAAGCCAATTGAGATTGGCGCCCTCAAAGGGAGCAGGATCCCAGCGATATTGGCCAAGTGACATTATATCTGGCAGAATATGAGGCGCCGTTTTCCAATAAGGCAAATCAATGCGCTTAAAATGGTTGGTATGTTTAACAGACGGCCTTATGCGATAGCACCACGTTCTGGCAGGTGACGGCCGCGTAAAGGCGGTACCAGATAGCTGCTCAGCGTAAAGACCATAGGCCACTTTTTGCGGGCTGTTCATACCATGCGGCAACACATTGGGAAGCGCTTCAGTTTCAAAGTGATTTCCAAAACCTGACATATAGCCTGATATATTATTTGTCCCTGCCCTTGTCTTTTTTGCTGATTGATTATCACGCATCAGGCTGACTCCTTCTTACCATAGTCTCCATTTGCGATCTCTTCTGCTTCAATGCTCTCAAAAAGCGCTTTGAAATTCCCCTCACCAAAGCCGTCATCACCTTTGCGTTGTATGAATTCAAAAAAGATGGGCCCAATCAGCGTTTTTGAGAATATTTGCAGTAAAATCTTTGTCTCTGCGCCATTTATGACCCCTTCCCCATCGATTAAAATGCCAAGTTGCTTCATGCGCTCCAAAGGCTCTTTGTGACCGGCAACTCTTTGTTTGGATAAGTCATAATAAGTACTTGGCGGGCCGGGCATGAATGTCATGCCGCGGTCACGAATGGCCTCAACAGACCCGTAAAGGTCCTGAGAGCCAATCGCTATATGTTGAATCCCCTCACCCTTATATTTTTTGAGATAATTGACAATTTGTCCTGTCTCACCGCGATCTTCATTTAACGGGATGCGAATACGACCACAAGGAGAGGTCAAAGCGCGGCTATAAAGACCTGTATATTTGCCCTGAATATCAAAAAAACGAATTTCTTTGAAATTGAATAAATCACCATAAAACCGAAACCATATATCCATATTGCCTTTGAAGACATTATGAGTCAGGTGATCCAGGTAAAAAAAGCCGACCCCTTGGGGATGCGCAAAAATATGCCAGTCAAATTCATCATTATAAACTGACTGGTCGCAATAGGTATCAAAGAAATAAATTAATGACCCACCAATGCCATAAATGGCAGGTGCATTCATAACTTTGCCTTCGCCATCATAAGGCACAGCGCCGTTTTTGACAGCATGATCAAAAGCGTGTTTTGCGTTTGCAACACGCCATCCCATAGAGGCAGCACAAGGGCCATGCTTTTCCATAAACTCAGCTGCATGACTGGCAGGCTCGGCATTTATCAGAAAGGAAATATCACCTTGCTGCCATAATTCCACCTGCTTTGTTTTATGTGTCGCCACATGAACAAAGCCCATCTTTGCAAACTGATCGCGCAAATGTTCCGGGTTAGGATGCGCAAATTCGACAAATTCAAACCCATCAGTGCCTGCAGGGTTGTCATCTGAAATCTCAGCACGCGGTGCATAATGCGGAAAAGGACCCATTTGAAGCCTCCTTAATTACCTTCATGATAAGATAAATGCATATTGAGTCATTTTGCGTGCATTTTTGTTCTAATATGATATTTTTATGCAATATTATTGCACAAAAGAGGATTTTTTGCGATGACGTCTCTTGATGATTATGACCTGACAATTTTACGAGCTCTAGAAAAAGATGGTGCTTTGACCAATTCACAACTTAGTGAAAAGGTACATTTGTCACCGTCCCAATGTTCACGCAGGCGTGCCAGGCTTGAACAAGCCGGCGTGATAGACGGGTATCAGGCGCGGTTAAATCCGCTTGCTATGGGGTTAACGCTAACCGCTGTTGTCAGAGTGAATCTGCATTCTCATAGTGAGAAAAATGCCCAGGATTTTGGCGTGATACTCGCATCTCATCACGAAATCGCAGAAGCATTTTCCGTATCCGGAGACGCCGATTATGTGCTGATTGTGCGGTGTGAAAATTTAACAAGCTTTGCTGATTTCATTCATGAACGTCTTTTACCGCAAACCATCATCAGGCAAGTGCGATCTGAAATAGTCCTGCGCGATCTGAAATGATTGGACCTGTAACAATGAAGTGTATGAACGTGATGCCTCTTTACCCCAAATCAACCTGTTTGATACCGGACCAGAAGGGCAACCAGATAAAATCATAAAGCTAGGCCATACCAACTTGAATTTGCGTCTCGCGTCTATCATCAGGGCGCGCCTCAATCATGGCCATTAGCTCTGCCTGTAACGCTGCATATGCCGGCTTGTCAAATTGATTTATCAGCTCATGCGGATCCTCTGACAGGTCATATAACTCACCTGTCATTGTCAGGCGATCAATGGTAAGTTTGGCTGTTTTGGTACGAACCGTCTGAAGCGATAAAGCCACCCCTGCCCGCGTTGGCAACAATTCCCACTCATTGAGCGCATACTCACGCCTCGCCCCCTCTTCCAATACAGCACGTAATGATTGCCCGTGCTGGAATAAGCGTGGCGGGGTATCGGCGTAATCTAAGAAGGTAGCTGATAAGTCAAGAGTGGAGACAGGCTCATCACAGACCTTACCAGCGGCAATATTTGGTCCCCGCATGATGAGTGGCACACGCAGCAGCCCTTCATAATGCATAGGGCCTTTTAGAATAAGGCCGTGGTCACCTAACCAGTCGCCATGGTCAGAGCTATAAATAACAATCGTATTCTCAGCTAGCCCCTGATCCTCTAAGACCTCCATTATTCGCCCAACCTGATGGTCAATCAAAGCAATTTGGCCGTAAGTATTGGCGATAATCTCTGCTAGTTGTTCATCTGTTTGTTCAGGAATGCGACTATATTTCTTGCGTGTTTCAGCATTTTTTTTGCTACCCGTTGGTTCAGCCGTTAGCACTGCCTCATGCCACCAGGGACGCCCTTCAAAATTGCGTGTGCGATGTGTCGGCAAATCCACCTCTGAAGGGTCATGTAAATGAGACCAGGGCTCAGGCGCATCAAAAGGATGGTGCGGGTCAGGGAAGCTTACCCATGCACAAAATGGCTCATCGCCCCTGCCCTCTTCTTGCAGCCATGAAATCGCTCTATCCGCCGTCCAGGTCGAGTTGTGATATGCCACTGGCAACCTAGAATGCCATGTTTGAGCGGCTCCCTTAGTATCTTTGGCATTTTCCCAATAAAGCGTATTTAGCGCTTCCCCTCTGCCATTTTTATGATACCACCTCTCATAATGCTGACCTCTTGGCGGGGCTTCTGGCAGAAACCAATTATGCCCTACAAGCATCAATTCCACATGCTTGAAGCCCATATAAGGCCCATTCCAATCCTCAGCGTAATTAGCAGAGCTTTTCAGGCATTCTGGTGTACCCGTCCCCTCATCTGAAAAGGTATGATAGGTTGAAAAATGCGCCTTACCAAAATAAGCAGTCTGATAGCCTGAATTTGTTAATGTGCCTGCAAAGCCAGCCTCTCCAATTTCAGGCTCAAGATCAATGCCATTATCATGAACACCATGCGTTCGCGGCAATTGTCCGGTTAAGATAGAAGCCCGTGCCGGTTGACAGATAACGCATGGGGTAATGGCACTATGAAAGCGTGTGCCTTGCTGCGCCAATTTATCAAGATGCGGGGTCTTAACATGGCGCCCCTCAATGCCCAAACAATCGGCCCGATGCTGGTCAGCAGTGATGAATAAAATATTAGGACGGCTCATCTTTTACGTCTCTTTTTTGAAAATAGGAAAATAATGGAAAAAGCAAGCACCATAAAAATAAGTGCCACTGGACTGGAAAAGAGAAAATAAGGATCTGCCCCTGTGGAGGCAAAGGCCTGACGAGCCGTACGCTCTAAAATACCGCCAAGAATATAGGCAATGATGAAAGGCAGGATTGGTATCTGCACCAAGCGCATGGCTAGTCCCAGCAATCCAAATGCCAATAGAACAATAATCGCATATAAGGATGTTTCCTGCGCATATACAGCCGTGATGGTAACAAGAAAGACAGTCGGCATCAAAATCTGCTTTGGTACACGCGCCATGACTGACATGAATTGCATAACATGACCGCCCACAATCCAATTTGTGATATTCGCCAAAATCATTAATGTGAAGATCCCAAATGCCATCACCATTTCAGTATTCACACCTTCACTTGGCACCCGGAAAACAGACGGGCCCGGGTTCAAACCATCAACGGTTTCCATGGCCAATATTAGGAATATGGCAGCTGCGTTACCCGGAATTCCTAAAGATAACACAGGTATCAGATTTGCGCCTGAGACGGCAGAATTTGCAGCTTCTGTTGACGCCACGCCCTCAATGGCACCTTCGCCAAAGGATCTGCCACCCTCTTGGCGTGTCTTCTGATGGCGATTTTTACCATTCGTATAGCCAAGTGTCGCGGCAAGGGTAGAACCAATACCAGGCAGGGCGCCAACCGCTGTGCCAATCAAGGCAGATGGCAGGATGTAAGGCAGTAATGTGAGCCGCTCTTTTAGTGACAATGAACCAGAGACTTTAAGAAAAATTTGGGTAATCTTGCCAGTTTTAGCGCTTTGCTGACGCGCCTCTATCATAGCATTGAGCACTTCGCCCATAATCAGCGTGCCAAGCACAACGGACGCTATGGGAAAGCCACCACCAATGGCATCGACCCCGAGTGATAAGCGGGGATAAAAATCTTCACCTGTGCCGATGAAAGCCACGAACAGCCCAAGCCCCACAGCAATCAGACCTTTGGCAACCGATTTACCCATGACGGCAGCGATAAAGGTAAGTGACAAAATGATCAGCGCACTTTTTTCAGGCAAGTCCAAATGGGATTCGACAAAAACAGCCAGGAATGGGGCACACAAAATCAAAATGATATCAGAGATGGTATCACCTGACACAGAAGAAAAATGCGCAGCTTTTAATGCTTTTTTAGCCTCTCCTTTCTGAGTCATCGGATAGCCATCATAAGTCGTCATGAGTGCATCAGGGGTCCCCGGCGTATTAAACAAAATCGCAGGCACAGCACCACCAAGTGTTGCACCCTTCATAATGCCAATCAGGAACCCAAGAATGGGGAGCAAGGCCGCTGCTTCATAACCAAAAATCGAGATTAAGATTGGTAAGGCAATAGCCATTGCCATAGGCCCTGCGAGGCCGGGCGTGGCGCCAATAAAAATGCCAAAAAACAACCCGCCAATAACCATTAATATATTTACGGGAATACCTGCAAATTCTGGCCCTGCAAAAACAGCTGAGATACCAAGGAGAATATGGTCTGCCATTCCCATCATACATCTCCGTTGGGAGGTAATAGAATATCCTCAAACGGCAAATCGAAAAACAGCGCAATAGCACAGCAAATAATCAAGAATAACGCCGCTCTCTTGCGCGTCAATGACCTATCCATAAAATGGCTAAAGCTACATAATAGAATGGTGCCACCACAAACAAAGCCGACATATTTTAGCGGCCAGATATTTCTTAAATTGCGATAGCTTACATCAGTCTCAGTCATTGTCGCATATAATGAAATAAGGGCAGGACCAAGATACCGCATCAGACATAATGAGATGATAAAAACAAAAAGAAAAAAGCCGAAAATAAGATGCCATTTCCCGTGATTGAGAAAAGGCGCCCCGCTGTTAGATTGGCGAATTAGGGATAGCGCTGCTCCTGCCACTAAGAGCATTGCAACTGTTGGCGCAAGACTGTCACCAATCACAAGACGACGGCGAACCGTTTCAACCAGCCCGGTATCACTATCCAGGGGAATCCACAGACCAAGGCCTGCTGCTGCAATGAGAAGCGCGACAATACCAAGCAATCTGTCTGAAGATATATTTTGTAACATAGTGAAAATACAAATCTGCCGCTATGACACATAACGGCAGATTAATTTTATAAGGTTGTTTACTGAACAGCTTTAATCAGAGCTGCTGCATCTTTGACATCTTTTGCCAATAACGCTTCAGCATCCGCGCCACTTATCACAGCCGCGCCACCAAAGGCTTTTTTGATAATACCGCCAGCTTTTGTCGATTCATCCTGAACAATTTCAATAATCGCATTTGTAAGAGCTGTGCGCGCTTCGGCATTAAGACCAGCTGGCGCCGCAAACAGGAAATAACCATCTGCGCCAAACGGAACACCGCGCTCGCCAATTAGCGGTGCGTCAGGCGTTTGAACCAATGGCATTGTCAAAGCAGAGGCAAGATTCACAAGATCACCTGCTGCCACACCCTTTGCCTGAATACCAGCCATGAAACCGAGATCTATATCGCCTGCATTCACGCCATTCATGACAGCCTTACCACCTTTGACTTCAACAATGTTGAACTCAACGCCATTGGCTTCACTCAGCAAAAACGCCAGGTCAGATAATTTTGGAGACATTGTGCCAAAGCGTATTGTCTCACCTGCTTTTGCCGCTGCAAACACATCATCAATTGTCGTCCAACCCTTATCGGCTTTTGACACAATACCCATCTGGAAACCAGCGACAGTTGTTAATGGCGTTACATCATTCAAAGAGACACCTGCCCCTGGGTTAGCAACCATATTGTAACCATAGGTCTCAGTCACAGCCATACCGATGGTTGTGCCATCATTTGGTTCACCTTTCATCGCTGCAGCAAGCTTTAGGCCGCCGCCACCTGTCACTTGCTGAGGTTGCACTTCCCAGCCATGACGTTTTTGCAATTCGTCACCAACGGCACGTGCAATCGTATCAGCGCCTCCACCAGCGGCAAACGCAATCATAAGCTTAATAGGGCCATTTGGCTTCCAATCCGCCATTGCACCTGTTGCTGTGCCTAAGAATGTCACAGCTGCAACAGCTGTTGATAGTAGAATCTTTTTCATGAGTTCCTCCCAAATATTTACTGCCTTTGATTAGGAGGGATAAAAAGTTGACAAGTCAACCAAAATAGTTGACCTCTCAACTTTTTAGTCACTACAGTAAAGTATGACATTAACGCAGGATACCATAGCGCGCCATGGATAGCATTGTATATGATTTGAATCGTCACCTGACCTATCGTATCGCGCGCCTGCAATCTCACCTTAGTACGCAAGCGAGCGAAATTCTGAAACATCACGCAGATATATCTCTTAGTGAATGGCGCATTCTGACAATCTTGACCAATCCTGCCATCGAATTTCAAAAAGATGTGTTATCAGCAATGGGGTTGGATAAAGGGCAAGTGAGCCGGACCCTGAAACGCCTCAAAGATAAAGAATATATCGAAATTTCCCATGATGCGCGTGATCAACGCAAAAGACTGGTGACACTGACTGAGTCTGGGCTGGCCCTGATAGAGCGCATGGCGCCCATAATGTTGCGCCGTCAAGCTCATCTTCAAAGCCAGTTTTCGGAGCCTGAACTTGAAAAATTATTTGAATTTATTGAAGCGCTGGAAAGCAAAACAGGCCCGATCAAGGAGCTAGAGGCATAAAGTCATGAGCCGCAATTTAATTGTTATATTATCAGATGAACATCGCTCTGATGTGATGGGATGTGCAAACCACCCATTCATCCAAACACCGCACCTCGATAGTTTAGCGGCGCGTGGCACACGTTTTACCAACGCTTACACACCCTCCCCTATTTGTGTTCCGGCAAGGGCTGCCTTTGCCTCCGGGCAATATGTGCATCAAACCTCTCATTGGGATAATGCTACGCCTTATCTTGGCTCACCAAAAGGATGGGGACACCAATTGCAAGAGGCAGGCACGAAGGTGGAATCTATCGGCAAATTACATTATCGCTATGCCGAAGATGATACTGGCTTTGATACATGTCATATGCCCATGATGGTAAAAGATGGCGTTGGTATGATTTGGGCATCCATTCGACAGGAAGAGACACGCCTCTCGCCTCCTGCACGTATGCTAGGCGATTATATTGGCCCTGGGGATAGTGCTTATACGAAATATGACAGGGCAGTTACCGAGCGAACTGTTGACTGGCTGAGAGAACATAAGGACGACAAAGAAGGCTGGTGTCTTTATGTGGGATTGGTTGCACCACATTTCCCCCTTGTTGTACCTCAGCCCTTTTATGATCTTTACAAAGACAAAGATTTCTCTGTAATCAAAGCACATCCGTCACAAGGCAGCCCGCGCCATCCATGGATCGAACTGCAAAATAGTATGATGGATAGTGATATCGCCTTTCATGACGAAGCGGAGCGTCACGCGGCACATGTGGCCTATTATGGCCTGATTAGCTGGCTTGACCATAATATCGGTCAAATCATGACAGCTTTGGATGATAGCGGGCTTAGTGATAACACCACAATTATCTATAGCTCTGATCATGGTGACAATGTTGGTGCAAGAGGCTTGTGGGGCAAATCAAATTGCTATGAGGAAGCCGTTGCTGTGCCAATGATTATGGCTGGGCCAGATATCCCTCATGGTATTTGTGAGACCCCGGTCTCTCTGCTTGATATCTCTGCCACTATTCCTGCTCATTTTGACCTCTTGCCAGATGAAAAAATGAGAGGCGAGACCCTGCCTGATATCATAGCTGCACAGGATAATCCCGATCGCATTATCTTTTCAGAATATCATGCAGTTGGCGCTGTTACCGGGGCCTTTATGGTTCGCAAAGGTTCATGGAAGCTTATCTATTATGTTGGATTTTCACCTGAGCTATTTGATTTGCAATCAGACCCAGAGGAGCTGAATTGCCGCGCAAACGACCCGGCATGTGCCGCCAAATTAGCTGAGATGATTGCTGAATTGCGGGCTATTTGTGACCCAGAGGCTGTTGATGCACAAGCGCATCAAGAACAGCATGACATGGTAAATGCTCTGGGTGGGCTCGAAGCGGTGCGCAATCTTGGACCTAAGGGCGCAACACCGCCCCCTGACCTTGCATAGAAGGATAGAGTGATGAAATTAACATGTCTTGGCACAGGCTCTCCTGAATCTCATGCATGCCGGGCTTCTTCAGGCTATCTGATTGAAGTTGGCGAAGATAAAATCCTTCTTGATTGTGGCGGCGGGGTCGTAAGCCGCTTAATTGAAGCTGGCATGATGCCGCGTGACATCACACATCTGTTTTTTACGCACCTGCATAGTGACCATATGATGGATTATGCGCGCCTGATACATGCGGCATGGGATGAGGGACATATTTCAATGCCCGTCTGGGGACCATCACCACTTGTTTCTATTACTGACAAACTCTTTGGCTCAGAAGGTGTGTTTGCGACTGATTTAACAGCCCGCTGCGAATTTCCGGGCTCGCAAGAAGTATGGATATCACGAGGTGGGGATGTTCCTCGTCCTTGGCCAACGCCAAAGGTGACAGAAATAACAGCTGGATTTCGTTTCACTGGCAATGGCTGGACCTTAACAAGCTGTGAAGCCCCTCATGCGCAACCCTATTTGGATTGTTTGGCATTCCGCATTGAAGCAGAAGGAAAAAGCATTGTTTACTCAGGTGACTCAGCCCTTTGTGCCCCTGTAAAAGCACTCTGCCAAGAGGCTGATATATTAATACATTGGTGCTACCGATTAAGCCATGAAACAGATTATCCAACCATCACAGAATTCTCACCATCGGCTGGCGAAATAGCAGAAATGGCAGAAAACGCCAAAGTGAAGAGATTACTTTTGACTCACATCAGAAAACATATGGATATCGCTGGTCATCTTGATCAGATGCAGGCTGAAGCAGAAACACATTTTAGTGGTAGTATTGCGATCGCCGAAGATTTGATGGAAATACAAATTTAGAGGATTTCATACTCACAATCCTCAAAGGTCATTATATTCATCAACGGCATTTAACCAATATCACACGCCACAAGTGACAAGGCTCTTTGCTGATATGAGGCTGTGAAATCAGCCATCATCCAAAGGCTGTCAAAGCCTTTCTGTTCTTCACAACGGCCTTCTGGCAAGTGAGAAGACCTGGCCAGTAGGACCTCCAACCGGATAGGATGCTAATTGCAAGGCCAATGCCGCCACCTCATCTGGATGTTTCACACGTTCCCATGCCGGCAGACCAGCTGGTGGCTCATTTGTGAATTTTTCCAATATGGTTTTAGTCGTGACACCAGAATTTGGGTCCTGCTGGCTAAGTGTTGTTGTCGCCGTTGGCCCCGGGATAATGGTATTGACATCTATTTTTTGCTTCCAAAGTTCATTTGCCAAAGCCTCAGTAAACATTTTGAGCGCGGCTTTTGAGACATGATAAGAGCTGCTATTTTGGCCTGCGCTATAACCTTTGCCAGAATTCATATTGATGATCTTGGCGCCTTCTGGCATCGCTGTAATAAGGTGGCGTGTCATCAGATATGGCCCTCTTACATTGACCTCAATTGTGCGCCACCATTCCTCTGGCTCTGATTGCACAAACGCGCCTCTGTCCTGATAAGCACCTGCGTTATTCACAAGCAGATCAACCTTGCCAAAATGGGAAATTATATCATCACAAAAATGGCCTACACCCTCTGGATCAGCGATATTAAGAGCCTTGGAAAAACAAGCCTGCCCCATGGCTTCAATCTGTGCTGCTACCTCATTGAGCGCATCAGATGACCGGGCACAAATAGCGATATCTGCGCCTGCTTTTGCAAAACTCAGCGCAATGGCTCTGCCAATGCCGCGCCCTGCCCCTGTGATAACAGCCACTTTGCCTTGCAAGATATCAGACATTTACTGTTCCTTCTGACGATGCCTCTTCCAGGCTTGCAATCGTCTGATTGATCTCAGCAAGACCAGCCTGCCAATCTGCCTGTTGTTTTGCCACATAATGGGCGGCAGGTAATTCTGCCTTCAAACAATCAATCCCCTCAAAAATCTTGGTATCACAAACCATGACATAAGGTCTATCTGTGATTGTTTTTGCCTCAGCAAAGGCCTCCAGAATATCAGGGATACTATTGCCATTTACGCGTCGCGCAAAACAGCCAAAGGCGTCAAATTTCTCTGGCACAGGCTCAACACCCAACACGTCTTGCGTACGAGAAGTTGCCTGCAAATCATTGTTATCAATGATAAATACAAGATTTGATAATTTTTGATGGGCGGCAAACATTGCCGCTTCCCAGACATTGCCTTCTTGCAATTCGCCATCTGAAAACAAGCAATAAATCCGCTTATCATTGCCTTTCATACGCTCACCCCATGCAATTCCTGCCGATTGGGACGGGCCTTGTCCAAGAGAGCCTGCGGTGATCTCAAAACCAAGCTGACCTTCTATCGGGCTTTGGTCTATTTTGGTGCCATCTTCATTATAGCTTCGTAAGTCTTCTATATCGTAAGAGCCATGTTCTGCGAGTGCGCCATAAGTCATAATTGCATCATGGCCATTTGAAAGCACAAAGCGGTCATAGAACCAGCCTTGCCCATCTTCGCGCATCTCATCAAAATAAAGGCAGGCGGCAATATCAGCCAAAGCAACCCCCTGGCCGGCATAGCCGCCCCTTTGCATGCAGATATCAAGCACATTGCGGCGGATTTTTGCGGCCAGTAACTCTAATTTATTCAGGCGTGAATTTGATAAAGCGCTCATGATGCAGCCTCTTCAATCCGGTTTACAAGCGTGACAGCATCAAGACCAAGCTGTTCTCTGATATAGGGCAAGGTGCCCCCTGGTGCCCATTGATTGGGAATCCCAATACGGGTGATTTTTGGCCCGCCCCCCCTATCACAAACAATCTCTGAGACAAGGGCGCCTAGCCCTGTCACAATCTGATGATTTTCAACTGTAACAACATTGTTATGGGCAAAGCAGAAGTCAGCAATTTCTTGTTCATTAACAGGTTTGATTGTTGGCACATGCAAGAGCGAATGAGATACACCTTTTTGTGTCAAAATGTCGCTTGCTTCCAAGGCCCACTGAGTGGCATGGCCAGTCGCAATGATGCCGATATTTTGCCCATTCACAAGTTTATAGGTCTTGCCAAGTTCAAATTTATAGCGTTTTTCATCCAGTAAACGTGGTGTATTGCCACGATGCCCACGCACATAAATCAGGCCTGGCGTATCAACTGCCACATTCAGAGCTTGCTGAAACTCTGTTGCATCCACAGGGTCAATCACAGTGGTATCAGGAATAGCGCGGATCATGCCTAAATCCTCTGCCGCCTGATGATGGATACGCGCAGGATTAGCAATGCCAGGTGTGAAACCAATTACGATACTGGTTAACGGGCCTGTGCCCATGCAAATCATCATCTGATCATAGGCGCGCCTTGTGGCATAGCAGGCAAATGTCGTTGCAATCGGCACAAAGCCAGCTTTGGCAACACCTGCAGCAACTGAGATCAGATTTTGTTCTGCCATGCCAACATCAAGATGCTGATCAGGCAACTCTTTTTTCACCTTAATAATCTGGCAATATTTGCTGAGATCAGCACTCATAATCACAACATCTTTACGTCTTTGACACAGATCGTAACTGATATCATCAAAAGGGGCTGGTTCAATTATGGCAGGGCCATCAAGTAGCATATAAAACTCCGTTGTGATTTTAGGTTACGGTTTATGTTGTTTATTGCACGCCATATAAGGCAAGCGCCTCTTCAGAAGGTGGGACTAATAAGCCTGGCGTCTCTGGCAGTGTCACACAGCCATTTTCAATGATAAGCACATCATCGCACAGGTCTGAGCGAAGGGCGTTTTCATTCACATCCATCTCACATTTTGAGGCAATTCCAATAGCAGCGCTAATGGCAAGCCCTGCTTGTTGTCCCACAGCAGATCCCATAAAATGAGGCCACAAAACACAGCCATCCGGCATTTTGTCTGCCAGTGCCAATGCGCCAGATACACCGCCCCATTTGGCAACATCAGGCTGCAAATATTTCACCCCTGCGTCTACCATCTCAAGAAAGTGAGCAACGCCATAGATATTTTCCCCTGCTGCCAGTGCAATATCAGTCTGACTTGCTAGTTTTTCCCACTCTTTTACAGAACAATCTGCACGGATAGGCTCTTCTGCGAACAGTAAATCAAATTCTTCCAGACGCGATAGAATGCGTGCTGCAGATGACACATCCCATGATTGGTTGCTATCAATCATAAGATGGCTATCTTTCGGCAAACGGCTTGCCGCATCTGCAACAAATTTGACATCTTCATTCGCTTCAAACCCGATTTTTAATTTGAATTCCGTTTGCCCTAAATCAGCATGTCTTATCAGCCTATCTGACAAATCTCCGGCATTAAGCGAGCTTGCATAACATTGCGCTTGTGGTGATATACCCATAAATTCTGAAAAATTCACATTGGCTTTGCGCAAAGCCAAATCCCATGCAGCTGTGTCAATCCCAGCAAGGATATGCTCAAACACCTCACGCTGACCAATATGCAGAAAATACACAGACAGACTGTGACGCAATTTGTCTGTGAGATCCTGCGGGGTGGTGAAATGTGCGCCAATCAGATGCTTGTTAACCACATCTTCCATCAGATGGGCCTTGTGTAAATTCGCGCGTGGCGGAAAATTGGACCATATCTCGCCCCAGCCAAAACAACCATCTTTATCGACAAGCTTCAATAATAAAGCAGGACGCACAGGCATCTGTCCCAAAGCCATATTCGGGCTGACCCCCCCTTTGGCACTGAGGGGATATAGCGAAACAGAAGAGAGCGTTATATCATTGTTAAAATTCATAATGCGCTCTCCTTTCTTTAGTAAGAGCTATCCTCATCAAATCTAATAAGCGATGTAAGCAGCATGTTCAGAGGTATAAAAATTCACCGCTGTAGGCCCGACAGAATAGGCGCCAACACCTGAATTTTTTACTCCGCCAAATGGCATATTATTGTCAGGTACAGTGCCGTGATTGACATGCATCATCCCGTTTTGGCTTTCCGCCAAGAAGCGTTGCACAAGTGAATTATGATTTGAAAATAACGCTGAGGTGAGGCCAAATTCTGTATCATTCATAATACGCATCGCATCATCAAATTCATCAAATGGCATAAGGCTTAAGACAGGGCCAAAAATTTCAACCTGCCCTGCAATGCTATCATGAGCCACATTATCAAGAATAGTCGGCGCAAAGAAATAGCCACCCTCATCGCCTGCACCTTCAATCGGTGCACCGCCAGCCAGCGAAACTGCCCCTTCAGAAATGGCATTCGCAGTGGTGGAGACAACATCCTCAAAATGCCCTTTATTACATAGCGGGCCCATGGTGCTATCTGCCTTCATGCCATCACCCAATTTTGCGGCCTTTGCTTTGGCCACAAACAAAGCTTTGGCATCCTCAAACAGCTCACGCTTGATGAGGACACGGCTAATGGAAGTGCAACGCTGCCCCCCTGTTTGAAAAGCTGCACCATAAATCTGGTTAACAGCGTGCTCCAAATCATCACAATCATGAAGAATAGCAGCATTTTTTCCGCCTAATTCAAGCTGTGCAGGAATCAGGTTCTCAGCGGCCGCTTTGCCAACAAGACGGCCTGTCCCAACAGAGCCTGTGAAGCTAACACCGTGAATATCTTGTGTCGCAATCATCTCACTTGCCTTGCGTCCGCCAACCATTGCCATTTGCACCAACCCGTCTGGAAAGAAATCTTGGGCAATCTCGCATAAGATATAATTCGCTGCTGGTGTAAACTGACTTGGTTTGAAAATCACAGCATTGCCAAAAGCCAAGGCAGGACACATCTTGCGCAGAGGTGTCATAGCTGGGAAATTCCATGGCGATATGCAGAAAATCGTCCCTCGTGGGCGGCGCATGATCTGATTAGCGAATCCGTCTCTGCCATTGGCGATTGGGGTTGCGCCCATGCGCGCTGCTTCTCCTACCATGAAACGGCCTTCTGTGGCCCCTTTCATGGTCTCACCTTTGGCTTCGGCCAGGATCTTGCCTTGTTCAAGGACAATCGCTTCGGCGATACGGTCAAGATTACCTATAACCGCGTCCAGAAAGGCATCTAACTTGGCAGCACGTTCTAATCCCGGAACTTTGGCCCAAATAGCTTGCGCTTGATTGGCACGAGCAACAAGGGCGGGAATATCAGCTTCATCTGTCCAGCTATAATGCCCAACCACCTCTTGTGGGCGTGCAGGGTTCACTGTGTGAAATGTCTCAAGCCCGGCGATTGTAAAATCATATTTTAGTGTCATTTTCAGAGGTCCTTTAATCCACAATCACAGCATTGGGGAGCAACGTATTTTCGAGATATTCTTTGGCTTCAGCATGTGTCACCCAATCAGGTGGCGGAAAGCTTGCGCACATATCCCAATCATCATCTGTTGCTTTCATATGCGCATCAATGCGTGCGTCAAATTCATCCATCAATGCGCTGTAAGACGGGTCATCCACAAGGTTGTTTTGCTCAAGATAATCAGAGGTCAAATCATAGAGATCAGCGCGGCAATCCTTGTGCCGCACATAGAGCCAGTCTTTGGTTCGAATGCCGCGTTGCGCATAGGGCGTATATTCACCCACATTGCCATCTTGCTGTTTGAAGAGCTGATAGAATATGGCATCACGGCGAGTATCTGTCTTGCCGTCAAGCACATCAAGATAACTCTCAGAATGCGCTTCCTCTGGCAAAACCATATCTAGCATTTCGCAAAGCGTTGCCATGAGATCAACGCCCACATCTACCATCGCTGTGGTCTTTTGACCTGCTTTTATACGCTTTGGAAAGCGGATGATAAATGGCACCTGCATAGCAGCGCGATAAGCCTGATTTTTAATGCCGCAGAATGACCCGTGCTGGCCAAGCATATCACCATGATCACTCCAGAAAATGACCATGGTATTCTCGGCAAGGCCTGTTTTATCCAGATGATTCAGGATACGACCGATGTTCCAGTCAATATTGCTGATCATACCATAATATTCAGCCATAAACTGGCGAATTTCTGCTTCTGTTTCTGGCTCCCCTGCGGGCTTGGTGTCATAGGCGGCATGGCTATGGTGAGCTGCTTTAACCTCACCATTACAGAATTCGTTCAGTCGGCGTTCCTGCACAAGCCTTTGTAATTCCATATCAGGCACACCGGCGCGCAAATCCATATCTGCAGGGTCATACATCGTGCGCCAATGCATTGGCATATTATTTGGAAAATGAGGCGGACCATAGCTGACATAGCCAAAAAAGGGCTGTTCTGCCTCTTTGGCAGTTGCCTGATCAATGAAATCAATCAGCTGATCTGTCTGATAATCAGGCTCATATCTTTTGGAAAAATGCGGGGTGCCCACATCATCAAAATAGACAGATTTCAAATATTCATGGCCACGATTAAAGCCGATAAAATGATCAAAACCAAAACGTCTGTCTTGGGGCACGAAACCTGGCTTTGGGCCACCTTCTAAATGCCATTTGCCAATATAGCCCGTCTGATAGCCTGCATCTTTCATCATTTCGGCAAGAAACCGCTGATCACCGCGCAAAGGAAAGTGATTTTGCACCATGCCATGGCCTTGCGCATATTTGCCTGTCAGGACACTGGCACGAAACGGACAGCAGACAGGATAGCTTGTATAGGCCTCAGTAAAATGCATCCCTTCTTGGGCAAGCCTGTCAATATTGGGGGTTTTTACCACCTTATTGCCTGCACAACCCATCGCATCGGCGCGCATTTGGTCTGGATAAATGATGAGGATATTCGGTTTATCGGTCATGAGGCATCTCGTTTCATGAATGATTTCACACTTCGCCATAAAGACGCACCAAATAGGGTAAGGAACAAGAGACCATAAATGCTAAGGCCAATTGGCGTATTGAAAAACTCCAAGATACTGCCTTGAGAGGTGGTGATGGATTGACGGAAACCATCTTCAAAAATCACGCCCAAAACAAAGCCAATCACAAGTGGGGCCACACTAAAGCCAAGCTTTCGAATGATATAGCCAAAGACACCAGCGGCAATCATAATGCCCACAGCAAAAAGACTTGAGAAAGTGGAATAAATGCCTGCCACACTCAGCAAGAAAACCAAAGGCAAAACGATATTTTGTGGCACACGGATAATCTGGGCGGCAAAGCGAATGGCAAAATAGCCAATGACCATCATCACGATATTGATTAAGAACAAACCAATATAGATGGCATACATAATCTCGCCGCGTTCTTCAAAAAGCTTTGGTCCGGGAGTGAGGTTGTTAATCGCAAAGGCGCCAAGCAAAATAGCAGCAGCAGGTGTGCCAGGAACCCCAAGCGTCATCGTTGGCAATAAGGCGCCACCAACTGTGGCATTATTAGCAGTTTCTGGCGCAAGCACACCAATAGGCGTACCTTTGCCAAATTCATCTGGCGTATCAGAGCGGCGTTTTTCTTCCGCATAGGCATAATAAGCAGCAACCGCCGCTCCCTCACCCGGGATAATGCCAATAATGGTGCCTACGATTGATGAGCGCATAATTGCGCCTTTCAACTCCTGTAACCTTTTCCACCCTGGAATGGTGATCTTCAGACTGCTTGCATCAAAATCAATTTTGGTTAGGGCACGTTCCGCACCAATAAACACCTCTGAGACAGCAAAAATACCGATTAAGAACGGAATAAGCTTAATGCCGCTATAAAATTGATATGTTCCAAAGGTATATCGCTCACCCCCACTCAAAGGATCGATACCCCATGTGGTTAGCCATAGGCCAAGACCTGCCATCGCAAGACCTTTCCAAAGGCTTGCCCCTGCCACACGCACCACAACAGCCAGACCAAAGACACAAACAGCCAGATATTCCCGTGGCCCAAATTGCGCCGCCAACTTTGCTAGCAATGGCGCGAAAACGGCAAGAACCAAAGCGCTGAATAAGCCGCCGATGACCGATCCTGTTAAGGACAGGCCAAGCGCCTCACCTCCTCTGCCAGCGCGAAACATCGCATTGCCATCTTGCGCGGTCGCCACAGCCGCACCAGTTCCGGGAATTTTGGCAACAATCGCGCTGATTGATCCCCCATATATAGAAGCTGAATAGATAGATAATAACAGCACAATCGAAGGCACAAAGGGCATATCAAATGTGAAAGGTAAGGCCAATGACAAGGCCACTGGCGGACCCAGACCAGGCAAAACACCAATCACAATCCCAATGATGACACCAGCCACCAACATCACAAGCGTAATGGGCTGGAACAATAGCTGTGTGGCTAATTCAAATGCGGCCGCGTCAAACATCTTCTTTTTCAAACCTTATCTGAATTGCGTACCAAGACCATAGCTAAATACAAAGTAAGTAACTCCTGCCCCTATGGCGATGATTGCATAATGAGATATCTTGCGGGTGCCCATCGCAAAGGCAATAGCAGGTGTGGCAAACAGCCCCGCCACCGCGAAACCAAATTGCTGCCAGAGCCCATAGCTGACAACGACAGAAGCAAGCGTTAAAAGACCTGTTTTAGCCTGTGCACTATTTTGGTAGAGCACCTCATCACCATCTCCACCTGATTGACCATGCACCAGATATTCACGTGCATAAATCAACGTGCAAAAGACAATAAATCCGAGCAACACAAGCGGAAAAAACTTTGTCGGCAGGGTGGCATCACCAAGAGCTGGCGTCTCAAAATCCCATGCAATGATCGCCATCCAGCCTGATAAGCCAAGAAGGATGGCAGCAAAAACGAGATTGGCAATGCGTTGCGGAATCATTCTGGCAAATCCGAATTTATGAAAAACAAATGAATAAAGAACTATTTATAAAGGCATAAGGGCACCCCATTAAAATGGGATGCCGCTACTTAGAGAAAAACTACTTATGAAGCAGACCAAGACCATCAAGGATTGGTGAATATAAATCCTTGCCGGACTGGATCAAGGCTGTTGTATCATCAACACCATGCACCCAATACCAGCTGATTGCCTTTGGAATTGACGCGCGGAATTCATCATTATCCATTGCCGCTTTTGACGCATCCAGAAGCTTTTGGACAACCGCATCAGGTGTGCCCTTTTTGACGGCAAAACCACCATGCACCCATGCACCAGCTTCTTTCCCCGGGAAAGCTTCACCAACAGTGCGGACACCCGGCAAATCTTTGGCATAGAAATCTTTACGGTTATTATCAAGAATGATCAAAGGCTTGATCTTGTCACCAAAAGCGTTCAGTGACGCCACCTGACCAACTGCCACATCAACTTCACCTGCGATAAGGCCATTCAGAGAGGCCGGCACTGTCTTTAGTGCGATGGTTGTAAATTCAAGGCCAAATTCACCAGCCATCTGAACAGCTGATAGGTTTGGTGGCGCACCAAGGCCATTAACACCCATCTTTAGCTTTTTGCCTTTGGCACCTTCGATAAATTCTTCGAATGTGTTGTACGGGCTATCAGCACGCACATACAGCGCGTTAGAGGCAGAAATACCTGCAAATAGAGGTGTGAAATCTTCTAGTGGCTGATAAGGTGTTGCTCTTGTTAATGGCACAACCATAAAGCTTGGTGGAGACCAGTTAAATAATGTGTAACCATCGGCAGGCGCTTCCAGAACGCTCATTGTAGCTGGCACATGCGCACCACCAGGACGATTTACAACATTGATAGGCACACCCAATTCCTTGCTCATCGCATCAGCTTGGATTCGCGCCATGACATCAGCGTTACCGCCTGCAGGGAATGAGACCACCAATGTAATTGCTTTATCGGGGAAATCAGCTTTGGCAGCTGCACCAAACCCTAACATTGACAAGGCCACGAGGCTTAGACCTGCCATTTTCAAAAAAGTGCGTTTCATAAATTCCTCCCACTTATGATAGGCGACCAACCAATTTAGCCAGACGCACGCGCAATAGACAATAAACACAATTAATGTGCTAGACATCTATACCTTTAGACAAATCAGAATAAGAGTCAATGGCAATTTGTGATTGTGCAAATGACTTTTTTTCTTTTATTTTATTGCTAAATCAAGAGTATATCGGGAAAAAATTATAGATTTATCTTGCCAAATGACTGAAGTGAATATTACAAAGTGCTAGACATCTATAACTTTCAATGAGGTAGCATTGCCATGAATTTGACGCAAATGAAACGTGTGTCCGTGCCGCTTCATGTTGAGGTTGCTGAATTACTACGTCATCAAATCCTATCCGGCAGCGTCAAAGCTGGTGATAAATTACCAGCGCTAAATGAATTGGCAGAAAAATTTGGGGTTGCCCGTATGACCATTCGCCAGGCCATGGATGCGCTTGAGGATGAGGGTTTGATTGAGCGCTATGCTGGCAAAGGCACATTCGCTAAGGAAATTGAACTGCCAACACGCCAAAAATTAAATATGAAGGCAGAATTATCTCAATTGCAAGCCATGGTCGCCCAACTGGAGGTGATGGTTGTCAGAGATGATGCGCAAGCGCAAATCATTGATGTAGATGGACGCGCTTTTCGGCAAATGCGGCGTATCCACGCGCAATCTGGCGAGCCATTCTGTCATGTTGATATCAAACTGGAAAATCAACTTTATCTGAAAGCGCCAAAACGGTTTGAAACTGAAATTGTTGTGACTGTCCTAAAAGATTTAGGTGTCAGCGTTGAGAGCGCGCGTCAAAATGTGACAATTGCCTATGCAGATGTTGAGATGGCTGAGATCTTGAAAATGCCAGTCAATGCGCCAGTTTTCCGCGTGCTCCGCGAATTTTTCAGTGATAATGGGCAGCTTATTTATTCAGCCACTCTTATCTATCCTGGCGACAAATTGGAGCTAGAAGTTGAATTTGCTATCTAAATCATATGACGCTTTGTTACAATGGGTAGATCGTTTCATCGCTTCTGAAACCCCAACTGATTTGTTTGCAGAACATGCCATATGGCGCGATTATCTTGCTTTTGCATGGGACTTGCAGAGTTTTGAAGGCATAGCTTCCATCGCGCAAGCACTGCCTTGCCATATCGGGGATGATGTCACGATCTGTGAGACACCCTCTTCAGATGAGGTTATTTTTTCTTTTCATGGCGCGCATGGCCCCGTAAAAGCTTTGGCAGAAATTCACAATGGCTTGTGTGTCAGATTATTCACCTCGCTTGAGGATATGACGCCGCGCAATCACCAAGCTTCAAAAGCGTCTGGCCTTGATGAACCAGAGGTGTTGATTATTGGGGCAGGTCAAAGCGGCCTTGCCCTTGCGGCCCAATTACAGCATCTAGGCGTGCCTTATCTTGTGGCAGAACAAAATACACGCATTGGTGATAATTGGCGCAATCGCTATGACTCCTTGATTTTACATGATCCTGTCTGGGTCAATCATTTGCCTTTCAAAAGTTTTCCAGATGATTGGCCAACCTTCACACCAAAAGAGAAGATGGGCGATTGGCTTGAAGACTACGCCATGGATTTGGCCTTGAATGTGACATGCAATTGCACGATCACAGCCGCTCACTTTGATGATGATAGCGCGATGTGGCAGGTGACCCAAGAACACCATGGCAAGCCTAACTCCTTTAGCGTGCCACATATTGTCTTTGCGGTTGGCACATCAGGATTTGCGCATAAACCTCACATAAAAGGCGCAGACTTATTTCACGGCAAACAGATGCATTCTAGTGCTTATCGCTCCGGGACTTCTTTTGCGCGGCAATCAGTGGCTATTATTGGGGCAACAAATTCAGCGCATGATATAGCGGTAGATTTGGTTAAACATGGCGCCAAGCCAACGCTTATTCAGCGAAGCTCGACACATGTGGTGCCGCATCAGGTCTATTTAGATGATATTTTAGCCCCTCTTTATGGCCCTAAGCATAATCGTGCTTTGGCAGATGCTGATTTTCTGTCAGCTGCAACGCCAATGAGACGCCTTGAAGAAAAAGGCCGCATGATCTTTGCAAAGGCACAACAAGAATGGCACAGCTTTTATGAAAATCTGAAAAATACAGGTTTTGCACTTGATTTTGCAGAAGATGGTAGCGGGATTATTGGGAAATATCGGCGCTCTGCGTCAGGTTATTATATCGATGTAGGCGGATCGCAACATGTGATTGATGGCAGAATTTCTGTAATAACAGGCAAAGGCGTCAAAGAGATAAATGCCAATGGCATTACGCTTGATGATAATCGTCACCTTGCCTGTGATGCCATTATCTATGCCACTGGCTTTGGGTCGATGGAGGAATGGGTTGCACGGCTAATTGATCAGAAAACGGCTGATAAAATAGGCCGTTGCTGGGGCTATGGCTCTGGCTATCGTGGCGATCCGGGGCCCTGGGAGGGTGAGCTGCGCAATATGTGGAAACCAACAGCACAGCAGGGTTTGTGGTTTATGGGCGGCAATTTAGCACAGGTGCGCATTTATTCACGCTATCTTGCCATGCAACTCTGCCATCATACGAAAGGCGCATAACAAAAATGAGACAAGATCATAATCTGCAAGAGTTAGAACATGTGGCGACCAAATTACGTCTTCACGTGGTGAATATGGTTGCCCCTTCTGCTCAAGGCTATGTTCAGCAGGGGCTTGGCGCAGCTGATATCTTCACCTCTCTTTATTTTGCGGAAGCCAAAATGGACCCAGACAATCCAACGTGGGCAGATAGAGATCGTATTTTTCTGACCACTGCGCATAATACCGCAATTTTTTATGCCACTCTTGGAGAACGCGGCTTTTTCAATACGGAGCGCCTATCAACTTATGTCACTGACGGATCTGAGCTTGAGATTAACTCATCAGAAAGGCTGGGCCCATTTGTGGAAGCCACCTGCGGCTCACTTGGGCAAGGCTTATCTGTGGCGATTGGCTGTGCGTTATCTGCCAAACGTCAAGGCAGATCAAGTCGCTTTTATGTCATCATTGGCGATGGTGAAATGCAGGAAGGTCAGGTTTGGGAAGCCGCCATGTTAGCAGGCGCCAAAGGCCTCGATAACCTATGCGTGATTGTGGATTATAACTTTGTACAATCAGAAGGCTCGATGGACAAAGTCATGTCAATAGAGCCGCTAATGGAAAAAATGGCAAGCTTTGGGTTTGCGTGTCAGGATGTTGACGGCAATGATATTGGCGCTTTGCTCAATGCCTATGATGAAGCACGCCAGACCAAAGGAAAACCGACTTTCATCAAAGCGAATACGATTATGGGTAAAGGTGTTGCGTCTCTGGAGGGATTGATGTTCCACCAACTGCGCTTCCCAGAAGAAGTAGCCAAAAGCGCCAGAGCCGAATTGGAGGCACAGCTATGAGCAAGACATTAACACAGCTTGAGGCTGCTGATTTTATTAACCGCTCCTTCAAGCCCCTGCCCCGCTCTTACGGCGATGCGTTGGTTGAAGCCGCATTGCAAGATGAACGTATCGTTGCCCTTTGTGCTGATTTGGTGCCACCCACAGAAACAGATCGTTTCCGTGATGAATTGCCAGACAGGTTCCTGAATACGGGCATTGCAGAAGCCAATATGATTGGTATGGCCGGTGGCATGGCACGCTCTGGTGAAATCCCCTTTTGTCACAGCTTTTGTGCATTCACCACCAAGCGCGTTTTAGACCAGATTACTATGCAGGCAGCCTATCCTAATCTGCCTGTAAAAATTGTTGGCTTTTTGCCGGGCATTGCGACCATTCTTGGCGTTTCCCATCAGGCGATCGAAGATGTGGCGATTATGCGTGCCGTTCCCAATATGGCAATTTTTGAGCCATCAGGCCCTGAATATCATGCTGCAATTGTGAAAATGGCTCTTGAATGGCAAGGCCCTGCTTATCTGCGGATGAAACGGCCAGATACAACACCAGATGCCTTTACCCCGCAGCCACTTGAGATTGGAAAAGGTGTTATCAGGCGTGACGGAAGTGATATCACAATCATCTCTGCTGGCATTTGTGTCCCTGAAGCTCTGAAAGCAGCTGAAGCAATGGCAAAGGACGGCATTCAGGCACGTGTGGTCGATATGGCTACTATCAAACCAATAGATGAAGAGCTGATTATCGAAAGTGCACAAAAAACTGGAGGGATGATCACATGCGAAAACCACTCTATCATTGGCGGACTAGGCTCAGCTGTGGCAGAGACGCTGATGGAAGCCGGCATCGGCATGCCATTTCAACGTGTTGGCATCAAAGACCAATTTTGTGAAGGTGGCACAACTGCCTATCTTATGAAGAAATTTGGCATTGATCATGTTGGCATTGAGAATGCCGCAAGAGGTGTTTTTAGCCGAATAAAGAAAGAGCAGAACGGTTAGTCTGCCCCTTCTCTTCCTGATTGCAGACGTTTCAGGGTTATAGCTGAAATCACCTTGCAACCAACTCCTCTTCTTCAGCTATCAGACGCCCGGCGATCAGCATGAATTTCAGAATTTCACGATATTCCTCAGAATTTGCATTTGCGAAATAGCATGGAATGCGGCTGTTACTCATCTCATTGTCAGAATAAAGTGGTATGATTAAATAATAGATATCATCAGCATTATCATAATCACAACTCTGCTTCAGCGAACTCATCTCTTCATTCGTCACATAGCCCTTTTGAACTAAATTCTCCGCCCAATGGCCAATGTGAATTTGAGACCCATTTACGAACAAGGTCACCTTTCCTTTATAGAGTCTTCTTGAAACAGGAAGATATGCCTTAACAGTAAACCTTACTTTGAATTTATTGTCAGACTGACCTGCAACGGTTTCATATTTTTCCAAATCTGTAATTTCGAGCTTGCCCATATCGGTAATGGTCCAGCCTGTATCGGCAGAGAACTGCGCAAACCCATCGATATTCCCTGATTTATAGGAAGATAGTTGATTATCGCTATTAAAAGTCTCGTCTAGATCAACTCCCATAGGCTTTAATGACTTTATACGCCTCTTAATCTCTTCCTGAGTTGCAGGGTCAGCCAATCTTTCCACAGCTTTCTCAGACCACTGTCTGCGTGAAAGATCCGAATTTGCAAGGAAAAGAGACAAAGCTGAGATAGAACTAAAATCATCAACTAAATTATCTCTATATGTGTGGCTGCCAGCGAACACATCCGGCTTATTTCTGAAAGAATAACGCGGGTTGCGGGCCGCAAATTGTTCTGCGGTATTAATGGGATCATACCTTCCGTTTGTTGAGGCAATTTTTGAGGCAAATTCAGAATGCTTTAAGGTAGATATTTTATTCCACTGCCATTTTGGATTTCTTGTAAACTTCCCTTTTCCAGGATATTTGCCAAGTAAGGTGAAATCATGAACGGCAACTTCATATGTGAAATCTAATGCCTGTTGGACTGTGGCACCATTTGGAAGCTCAAGGACAAGAAAATCATACCCACGCATTGCAATCAATTCAGCTAATACACTCAAAAAAATGCCTTGCCTCATATAATAACTAAACCCATAGCCTCCTTTTCTTTGTGGAGCATAGGGAACAAAATAAGCCTCTTCATCATAAGCATTTAGAAGAATTTGGAGATCATTAATCCCTTTGCTGATGAGTGCTTCAGACTCTAGCATAAATCCAAAGGCAAGACGACCGGTGGCCACTTTCCAACGCACGCTGCCACACCAGTCTGTACCTACTTTTTTATTCACGATTCTTTTGGCGTTATCCGGACAGCGTATTCTTCCATTTCGTAGAGCGTGGTTAAAAGAAATCGATAAAAGATAATCTTGCAGATAGTCAGTTACGCGCTGTTTTTCTTCGAAAGACAAATTTAACTTATCTTTATAGAAAACAAACCATTGCGCCAGATTGCCCATAAAGGATGACACCGTATACCATTGGTTATCTGGTATGTTAAATTTGGGTAATCGTAATGCATCATCATTTTTATCTACCCAATGTAGCAAAAGCTGCGTGAAATCATCCAATTTATCCTTGCTATGATCTCCTGCTGCCAAAAAGACCTGCACACAATTTAGCAAAAACATTTTGAACTCAAATGCCTCACCTACATCTGCATCCTGGTTTTTCGGCCACTTAATCTTGTTTCGGTAAACAGACAGACATCTGTCCCAATTTTGCAAACCATAAAAACCACCAGATAGCATCTCTTGTCTGTAATTAAAAAACGCATCAGGGTTCTTTAGCTCAAATGGGATTTTTGCCACATGAAGCTGGTTTACATCTTGCAAAGGTAACAGCTCACGTCCCAATTGTTCACGTTCAATGGAGGTCGCGGCTATGATATTATGATTTGGTTGGTCAGACTTTGATGCAAGCGCTGAGGCCTGCGATGCAAAAAGTGTTGCAATGAAAAAGACAAATAATTTAACCATAGTTAAGATTTCCCTTATCGAAGATAATCGTCTCTCAAAAGTTATAAAAATACACACGATAAACCGTTATCATTGCCAGCTTCCTGTCGCATCCCTTAACACGTAAGGATTAAAACCAACCACATGGGACGTCATAATCTGTGTTGAGTGATTGATACAACAACCAGCATATCGCATCTCCAAACCTGGCAGATGATACCTTTCAGCCTGCTTGGGAAAATGTTTTTTCGCTAATGAGCCTCCCAAAATATAAAAGTCAATCAAGTCAAATGACTCCCACACATTTTTGTAGGCTTTTGGCCGCTTTCTGATAATTTTAATCTGCTCATAAAAATTGCCACCCCGTCTGTCGGTCAAGGTGTATGTATCACCAAATGACACAGGGTCATGCGCAAATCTGTACAAACCCAAATAGTAATCCTCCAGGCTTGACCCATTATGGTTTTTCATTTTGACAAGGTCGAAATCGAAGGCTTTTGTAAAAGCATAGCTTAGCTGCTCCATAGGGGCGACAAGCTGTATCGCATAGCCGAGCGCTAACATTCCGCGACCCATATGAGCAGAATAACCGCCAAGTTCATCAATAGTGGCCAATGTTATCTCTAGCTTGCGAACGCCGAAATCATAGATAAGCTGGTTGCCAAACTCCAGACCATAGAGGGTCGCGCCTGTTGCAATCCTGCTATTAAACGAACCACAATGATCATTTGTTCCTTTCTCAATAACTTTGCCTAATGGTGCCGCCAAATCACATAAAATTTCATAATAGGGACCAGCCTGCCTGAAAGTAGCGTAATAGTCATAATCTCGGACGAAATCAGTCAACATAGCTTCAATTTTTGCGTGTTGTTCATCTGAAAATGAATAAAGATTATGATACAACGCATAATGGGCCATGAAATTACCAACCGTGGTCATAACAGCATATGTCAGGTCGGTCACAAGATTATCTGGCATGTCTTGTTGGCGTGCATTCATCGTTTTTAGAACTTTGCCCTCATCCCAATGTAGAAGAATATCGGCTAGCGCTGTGATCCCCGTGTTTGGATTATCATAAAAACGGCCAAAGAGAATGTTCAAACACTTGCCGGCCGCTTTTTCATATTCGTTTCGCCATCTATCCGGTGCTGCCTCAGTGGTAAAATTAGACAAGCTTACTTGGCATTTATTTGGATCCATCCCCTGATTTCGTATTTCCCAATCAGCTTGTCCACGCGTATCATCCCAATTGCCGGAAATATAGGCATCGTGATAGCTCATAAAACTTTGCCAATCATCAACAAGCGTAAATGCGTCATAAACTTTGAAATCACGTAATGGTGTGGCGATTAAGTCTTTGTATGTTTCATATTGAGGATCATGCCGGAACGGTGATGAGACGGCATGCCCTTCAGAATAAGTGTCAGAATTGTCTTGCGCACTGGAAGGCACTATGTCTTCTGACTTAGATGAGAGTGCGTAAGCGCCTGAGGTCAAAACCCCCAACATCACAGACATAATAAAGACGCGAAGCATATCTGACTGTTAACCTGTTGTGAAAACAATACCTAAATTCACGGTGGTCTTCTTTATATGGTTCTGACGCATCACAGGTTGATACATCATCTGTTTTAGTCTTGCCCTTTGTTTAGAAACGCCAACTGCCTCTTGTACCTCGACAGCTTTTTCCGCCCCTAGGGTTACAACATAAGATAATTGTCCGCGCGTTTCAGCTTTGGACTTACTTTCATCTTTGTGAAACATGTCGAAGCGCACATTTTCAGTAATAGATAAGCCAACACCAAACTCGCTGCCTGATGTTTCATAGCCATTGTCACCACGCCAACGGAATCCACGAACTGAAACGGATGGTTTAAATGGTTTGTCATCAAAACGATAGCGATAGGCCAGATCTTCACCAGACATCGCTTTTTCAATAACGCCTTTGACTGTTTTCTCACCAGATGTCCGTGCATAATGGTTGAAATGCAGACTGCCGGACAGAGATAAATATTCTAACCCAAAGCCCACTCTCTGGTGTCCTGTGTTAACCTCACTATCACCAAAGGCATTCACACCGACTATACCAGTATCATCGCCTGTCATCTGGCGATAGCCAATACCTGCGTTCATGGTTGTGCGTTCATGCCGTCTGCTTGTGGATAATTGCGTGAATGTGAAACTATCATCGGTCTCTGACAGCCCTATAACAGCCAATGCTTCACCACCCATTTTCCAGTCATCTTCGGTTATAGAGACTTCTAAATGTTTTAGCCTTCCGCCAACTAAATCATTTGCATATTCACCGGCGAGCTGGTCTATTTTTGACAGAGCAGTATCTTTACCAGTTTGGACAACTTTGTCTGTATCTCCTTCGGCTATGGCACTGGCAGATAAGGCTGATATTATGACAGCAATGGCTGTTGAGGCATATAGGTTCTTGTACATCATTTTATCTCCTAGCGTGCCGTAATAGAAAATTCTGGCGCTTTACTGCGCAAAGCTGTAACGCAACCACCGGCAAAACCACATGAGGCATTTTTTGTTTGTTTCACCAAGCCTGCGCCGGAAGAATCAAAACTGAATTCAATTGTTGAGGTTGATGGTGTTACGACAAGCGGCGTTGCAAGTTTTTGAAAATTGATTTGCTTTGGTGCTGGTTGGAATGTGGCCTCACCTACTGATGCTAATGGCCCTGTAGGACAAGTAGGCGTTGTATAATCTTGCAAAGTCACACCATCATCTTCGACCCAATAGTTGGAACGCTCAGCGCCGCTTCCGGGATCTGTTACCCAATCAACAGCATTTGTTCTCGTCCCCCCTGAACATTTTAGAGAATATTCAAAGGAAAAACCCGGATTAGCATTGCCAGGGCTATCACAAATAACATTTGAATATGCTGTATCATAGCCATTCTTCCACACTTCAGCATTAGCGACCGTATAACAAGTTGTGCCATTTGTACTGCCTGATCCTTTTCGTGCTGAATCAAAGGTGACAGAATATTTGCTTTCAATAAAGCCATTGATGACCATCGCAATGTGAGTATAAGTACCGGTGGACACTGACATTGGGC
>JBMHBX010000040.1:0-8971 GCA_049890215.1 Puniceispirillaceae bacterium (SeqCode)
AAGCCAGCTAATATTCGTGAGGAAGATAGCGAGACACCATGGCTTACGACTAAAACTCTAGAATTTTTGGACGAGAAAAAAGGGCCATGGCTTGCACATGTCAGCTATATTAAACCGCATTGGCCTTATATTGTGCCAGCGCCTTATCATAATATGTATAATGAAACGCATGTCCCGCCGCCACTGCGCCATGAGATTGAGCGAGAAGATCCGCAAGATGTTTTTGGTGCCTATCAGGGCAATGAGATTGCCCAAGCCTTTCAAAAAGATGAGGTGCGCAAAAAGGTGATTCCAGCCTATATGGGGCTTATCAAACAATGTGATGACCAGCTGGGGCGCATTCTTGATCATTTGGAAAAAACAGGACAGATGGATGATACCATGATTGTTCTGACATCTGATCATGGCGATTATTTGGGCGATCATTGGCTTGGTGAAAAAGATTTGTTCCATGAACAATCGGCGAAAATACCACTGATTATTTATGATCCGCGCGAACAAGCAGATAGCACAAGAGGCACAGTTTGTGATGCGCTTGTGGAATCGATTGATCTTGCCGCCACCTTTGTTGATGCAGCAGGGGGCACGGTGCCAGATCACATTCTTGAGGGGCGCTCATTAATGCCGTGGTTGCGTGGTGAGACGCCGCAATGGCGCGAATTTGTTATCAGCGAATATGATTATTCTGTCACACCAATGTCAGTGCAATTGGGGCTAGAGCCGCGCGATGCGCGATTATTTATGGTCTTTGATGGCCGCTATAAACTGATGCATGCCGAAGGTGGTTTCCGCCCGATGCTTTTTGATTTGTCAGAAGATCCCAATGAATTTCATGATTTGGCAAAAGGGAATTCGCATCCCCAAGAGATAGAAAGACTCTATGGTTACCTCTCGCAATGGGGTCTAAGGCTCAGCCAAAGAGTGACCAAATCAGAAGATGATATTAAGGCAATGCGTGGCAGATCTATGCGTCGCGGCATTATCCCTTTCCTAGCCGATGGCACTGAAGTTGATCCTGAATTGCTGGAAAAATATCAGGGCAAAGTAAAGCAGAGGTATATCTAATCATGAACGCACATCCCGCTCTAATTGCTCAAGGCGAGCAAACCAAAAAAGAAATCATCGCGCTAGCACCTGGTATGTGGATGGCGGTTGGTTATGCAGCATCAAATGTCCATATGATTGAAGGCAAAAATAATGTCACAATTATCGACACAACTGAAACCACACAAGCGGCGGAAAATATCCTAGCAGAATTCAGAAAGCTGACAGATAAGCCTATTGGCAAAATCATCTTAACCCATAGCCATCGTGATCATATTTCAGGGGTAACTGTCTTTAGCGAGGGCAAGTCTGTGCCTATCGTTGCATCTCATCTGTTTCAATCTGATCTTGTTGATGTCGATGACACACTGATTGCCCCAAATAAAATGTTGATGCGCAGGACCCTTATGCAATTTGGCATTGGGTTGCGTGAAGATCAAAGAATTAGCCTTGGCGTTGGGCCAGGTGATAGGCCTATGCAAGGGATGGGAGCTGGCTTTATTGCACCAAATGAAATCATCCATGAAGATGGCATGATGGATTTAGATGGGGTCGAGGTGCAATTGATACACGCCCCAGGTGAGACAGATGACCATTTAATCGTCTGGGCACCAGAACATAAGGTCTTATTCTGCGGTGATAATTGGTACCATGCCTTCCCAAATCTTTATGCCATTCGCGGCACGGCTTATCGCGATTTCCAAAAATGGGCAGACAGCCTCAGTCTGATGGCAGACTTGAAACCAGAAGTGCTTTCTGCTGGTCATACCAGACCTGTATTTGGCCAAGAGAAAGTCAAAGAGGTGATCACAACCACCAGAGACGCGATCTTGCATGTCATGCGCTTTACCGCTGACGCGATGGATAAAGGCGTGCCCATGGATGATATTTGCGCGACAATCACGCTGCCAGAACCTTTGGCATCAAAGCCATGGTTGCAGGAATTTTATGGCAAATTAGCATGGTCTGCCAGGGCCTTTGCCACTGGCACTTTGGGCTGGTATGACGGCAATCCAACAAATTTGGCGTGCCTATCGACGCGCGATCGTGCAGAGAAAATGGCGGCGTTATGTGGCGGCATTGACAATCTGATGAAAACAGCCGAACAGAGTGACGATGCACAATGGAGTCTTGAGCTATGTGACCATCTCATCGCACTTGGTGCCCCAGCAGAACTGCTGAAAGCAAAAGTGATGGAAAAGCTAGCAGAGCATGAAATCAATGCAACCGCGCGTAACAGCTATATTTGGGCAGCAGAAGAGTTGCGCAAATCGCATGGGGATATGTGATGACAAGCCAAGAGAATAATTTATTGTTTAATAAAAACGCCTCCTATTTTGCCGCGTTGCTATTGGCGATTGTTATTTTGATCTATGCCGCATCTGGCCCAATTGGTGAATTTGTAAAATGGTTCATCGAAGCGACAAGTGCAAATTTTGATGAACTCTCGCGCCGTGAAAAGCGCGTCTTATTCAAAACACATTGGCTTGGCGCGGCATATCGTTCCTTTGAACAAGGGGTATTATTGCCAACAGGTATGATCCTTGGCTTGCCATTGCTTCTCGGGTTTTTGACCATATCATTGAATTTGCATGAATCTAAGGCGAAGAATCTGACCTTATCTGTTGTGACTTGTGGGGTGTTTTTCGTCTGGATATCAAACTTATTTGCGATTGATGGCGGTCTTTTGCCATCCGCAAAAGTCAGCGATTATTTTTTCTTTGCGATCATTACCGCTATCACCCTTTATCTGACAATGCGGCTATTTGGTAACTTCATTGTATTCTTTTGTGCCTTTTGGCTGATTTACTTCTTCGTACGTGGCTATATGCCCGAATGGACAGGGATTTTAGCGGGGTCAGAATCAAGCTTTATGCAATCATTGCGGTCAATGGTTTTGAATTTTTGGTCGCAAACAGGCGGTATGTTTGGCCAGCCAATCCAAGTTGTTTCTGGTAATGTTTTGATCTTCATTATCTTTGGCTCTGTTCTCACAGCCTCTGGTGCAGGGGGGCTTTTGATGAAGATAGCCAACCGCCTAACAGGGGGGCTGACAGGCGGGGCGGCACATGCGGCTGTGGCGTCATCAGCGTTATTCGGCACATTATCAGGCGCAGCCATTTCAAATGTGGTTTCAACAGGGGTGATGACTATCCCTGTGATCAAGAAATCAGGGTTCCGCCCCTCTTTTGCCGCTGCGGTTGAGGCGGCCGCCTCAACAGGTGGTCAAATTATGCCGCCTGTCATGGGTGTCGTGGCATTTTTTGTGGCAGGGCAAATTGGCCTTGAATATCGCTATATTGTGATTGCGGCAATTATACCAGCTGCCTTTTATTATTTTGGCACTTTTTTGACGGTTTATTTTGAAGCGCGCAAACAAGGCATTGGCCCCCTACCAAAGGAGAAAAGACCCGCATTAACCCGCAAAGAAGCATGGCAATGTTTGGTTTTCATTATCCCGA
Source organism: Puniceispirillaceae bacterium (SeqCode) (assembly GCA_049890215.1). Classification (GTDB taxonomy): domain Bacteria; phylum Pseudomonadota; class Alphaproteobacteria; order Puniceispirillales; family Puniceispirillaceae; genus UBA685. The sequence continues at coordinate 3,507 of JBMHBX010000040.1, forward strand.
TATCGGTATTGACCTACTTCTTATTTTCACAACCCTCAGTCCTTAAGGCAGGGTTTTACGGGTTTCTGGCCGCGCTTATCTCTGCGCTTGTGCTATTTCCAGACTTCCGAAATATGCGCAAAATATTGCAAGCCTTGGCCGATGGTGGCCGTATGGCTGGCAGTATCATTGTGATTGTCGCCGCAATTGGTCTGATTGTTGGCCTGATTCAAGTTTCAGGCTTTTCGGGTCGCCTTTCCTTGTTGTTAGCGCAATTATCAGAAGGGCCTTTATTCATCACATTGCTTGTTGTGGCGCTTGGCTCCATTATTTTGGGCATGGGTCTGCCGCCAGGGGCAACCTATTTCATTATCGTCATAGCGCTATCATCTGGCATTGATACTGTTGGCATTGCGCCGTTAACGCTGCATTTATTTGTTGTGTTTTTTGCGGTGATATCCACCGTAACACCGCCTGTTGCGCTTGCCGCTTTTGCGGCGGCGCCTATTGCAGGGGCACCGCCATTGCAGACAGGCGTTCAAGCCGCACGCCTATCGCTAGCTGGTTTTATCATTCCCTTTGTTTTCGTCTATCATCCAGCTGTGATTTACAAATTGCAGACCTTGTTTGTATGGTTTGGCGAAGAGCTGCCTGAATCGAAGGCTATGATTGATATTACAACGGTTAGCTGGGGTGATTTGGGGTGGGTTATTATCGCCTTCATGATCTCTATGTGGCTTTTAACCTCTGCCCTTACTGGTATGGAAAAGTTTCGTTTGACCCTTATCGAACGTATTTTGAGGAGTCTGGCAGGTATCCTAGTCCTGTTCCCGTCTCTCACCATCTCTGGGCCAGCCCTTATTGCAGGGCTGATCCTCATCGTGGCACATCGTCTGTTCTTTCACAAAAGCGCAGGCGAGCTACAATAAATGAAGTAACGCAATCAATTTGGGAGGATATAATGCGTAAATTCACAATAGCTCTTGCGGCATCTTTGATGTTATCAGGAGCGGCCCATGCGGCAGATGTTAAACTTAAAATGGCAACAATTGCGCCAAATTTAAGTGCGGCTATCACAATGGCAACTTTTGCCAATGTGGTCACAAACAACTTGGACGGCGTTGAAATTGAAGTCGCAGGTGGCGGCGCGGCAACACTTCATATGATGGAAGTGGCTCGTGGCAACATTGATATGTCGATGACAAATCAGGTTGTGCACTATCTGATGTCAACAGGTAAGGCCATGTATGCCAAAGAGCCTGAGGCACCAGAACTTGCCAAGAATCTGCAGCTTTTGATGCTATACCCTTATGGCCAATATCACTTTGCTGTTCGTGCTGATAGCGATATTCAAGTCCTTGATGATATCGAAGGGGCAAGCGTATTCCTTGGCCCACAAGGTGGTGGTGCTTACAATGCGGCGCGTGGCTGGATCAAATCAACAACAGGTCTTGAAGTTGGTGAAGATTATGAAGCGATTAAAGCGAATTGGCAGACAGGTTACCAAGCCTTCCTAGATGGCAAAATTGACGTTTATGTAAATGGTTGTATTGACCCTTGTGGCCAATTTATCCAATTCACAGAGACAGAAGATGTCCGCTTTATTGGCCCTGAAAGCCATGAAGGTGAAGCAGTAGACAAGTTCTTGGGTAAGTTCCGTTACCGTGATGAGATCCCAGCAGGTCTCTATGCTGGCCAGAAAAATACTGGTCCTGTTATGTCAATGAACGTACCTGTGGGCATTGGCATTCGTGCCGATCTAGATGCCGATTTGGTCTATGAAATCACAAAGACTTTCTGGGAAAATGTTGATCAGATCACATCTGATGCGCCTTGGGCAAAACAGCTTGATGTTGCCTTTGCGCCAAAGAATGTTGGCGGCCTGACAATTCACCCAGGTGCTGCACGTTATTACCGTGAGGTTGGTGTGCTAGAATAAGCGCCTATTTCATAAGGTTAAAATTGCATGATGCGCCGGCGATTGTCGGCGCATTTTTTATGCTGAAGTGGTGTGAACCCTCTTATTTTAAAGCGCTTTGATTTTATGATGTGCCAAGCTTGCCGCTATTTGCGCTGCTGCCTCATTGAGCCCATCAAGCAATCCTGCTTGCAAAATATCTTTTAATTCATGCTGTGCCTCTAGCCATAAAAGGCTCAGCGACCCATGAATGCCATAGTCATTTTTAATGATGACGGCAATGGCGCCAATCGCCGATGTGCCATCAAAGGGTGGCTCCCAATAATCTTTCTCTCGCCGCGCAAAGCCTTGCTTTTGCGCAATCGCTATTTCATCTTTCAATAACCCTCGTCGGTACCAGCTCACATCATCTTTGCGTGCTCTGTTTAAAAAGGCATTCACGTGAATCATGCGTTGTTCAAGTGGCATTGAGGATAAGATTATGCGGCCATGGGCAGATAGAAATAATGAGGGGCGCAAGCCAAGGCCAGTACGGTCTTGTGCAAGCGGTCCTTTTTGTCTTGTGCTTTCGACAATCTCAATTTGACCGTCGCCCATGATGGCGCATAGATCAGATGGCAACCCAAATTGGTTATCTTTTAATTTCAGCAAAATTGGCTCAGCAATTTCAGCCATAGGATGGCCTGTGGAATCAGCACCAAGAATTTTTTCTAGTGAGTGAGATAGCTCATATTTTTTCTCAGCGATTAATTGCCTGACCCACCCTCTGTCGATAAGCGTTGCAATAATGCGCAGCAAAGTCGCATTATCGAGCCCCGTTTTTGCGCGCAGTTGCGTAAGCGATAACGACCTTGATTGTGACAAGGCTTCGATTACCACAAGACCGCGTTCTAACGCTCTGATGCGTTTGGTGCTCATCTTTTTACCACTTGGCTTATTTGCTATCTTATCATCGAGCAGCGAAGCAAGATCAGTCAAGCAAATTACCCAAAGGCGCGGAAATGGCATGAATATCTTGGAATTGCTTAATCCCATCAACCCCAAAATTACGACCAATGCCAGATTGTTTGACGCCGCCAAATGGGGAAAGCCCATCCATCGCAGTGGGACCATGGCCGTTAATATTGGTAAAGCCAGCTTCAAGGCGCCGTGCCAGCGTCATGGCGCGGTTTGTGTCTTGTGACCAGACAGACGAGCTTAGGCCATAAGAGCTATCATTGGCAAAGTGAATGGCCTCATCTTCGCTATCATAGGCCATAATGGGCAAGGTTGGACCAAATTGTTCATCTTTGACGGCTGACAAATCATGTGACGCATTGACGATAAGAGACGGACGCAGGAAATAGCCTTCTTCAAATTGTGCCTCATCATGAATCTTGCCAAAAGAGCGAACATCTTCGCCCCTTGCCTGTGCTTCATCTATCATCCTTGCCACGATGGTCTTTTGCTTGAGGTTATTTAACGGACCCAAAGTGACCCCCTCTTGCAAACCATCACCTATGGTTTGATTGGCCATCACAGCTGATAGGCCATCCACCACATCATCGAAAATTTTGGCACTCACATATAGCCGCTTTAAGGCCATGCAAATCTGACCTGATGTTAAAAACACACTTAAATAAAGCTTTTTGAAAAACGCTTCATCAAGCGGCACATCATCAAGCAAAATACCAGCATCATTCCCGCCAAGTTCAAGTGTAACAGGCGTGATATTCTGCGCGGCTGTTTGCATGACATGACGGCCAATCGGGATGGAACCTGTAAAATTCACATGTCGGACAAGCGGGTGACCAACAAGCCTGTCACCAATTTTTGTGCCATCTCCTGTGATTAAATTGATCACACCCTTTGGAAACATTTTGGCAATTTTGATGATTGTTAAGGCAGGGGCTAATGTTGCTTGCTCAGAAAGTTTAATGACAACGGTATTGCCCGCAAGCAATGCTTGAGGCAGTTTCGATCCCAGAATAGCCAGTGGCCAATTCCATGGCACAATCAACGTGACAACCCCGCGGGCATGGCGTGTCACAATTGTATCAAATTGTGCGCCCTTTATTTCATCTTCTTGTTTTATGGCATCTGCGAAACCAGCGACTTGGGCAAAGCGATCTGCCAATCGGTTAATTTCGATTGTCGTCTCAAACAGCGTTTTGCCATGCTCTTGTGTGAATAGGCGCGTGCGCATTTCAACATCGCCATCGTCACCATTAAGCGTATTTGCGACCTTTGCAAGATAAGCGGCTCGCTCTTCAAGGCTTGTGGCTGACCATGTTGCAAATGCGGTTTGCGCTGACAGCATAGCGTCATCAACTTCAGCAATGCCAGCAGAAGCGGCGTGACCAACAAGCTCTGACGGGCGGGCAGGATTATGTATTGCATAATTTGCGCCATCTTTGGCAAGGCGTTCTTCACCATCAATAAATAAGGTTGTCTCCATCATACCGCCCCTATCCTAATTTTAAATTCAAAGCGCCCATACCGCCATCAACAACAATATCAATACCATTCAGCCAGCTTGCGCTATTACTGACAGCAAAGCCGATTGTCTCTGCGACTTCTTCTGGTTTTCCAGGCCGCCCCACACGTGCCAAATTGGCCTCCACCTGTGGGCCAAAGGCTTTGACGAAATCTTCTAAAATACCTGTATCCACGGCGGCAGGGCTGATGGTAATAAAGCGGTTTTGGCCGATATAATTTGCGACTTGTGAGACTGACCAATAAATCACCGCTTGTTTTGATAGCCGATAAGCCAAGGTGGCATCCACATCATGATCTTGCACCCATTGCGGCAAGTCATCTGGTGCGCAAGCGATCAGGCTATCAAGCGTTTGGGTATTGCCTTCCCATCCCATCCCCGCTCTAGAAGCGACACTGACAACCGCACTGCCTTTGTGTAATTTTGACATAAAGCCCTTCATAAAACGAAAGGCGCCAATCGCATTAATCATCAAACAAGGAACGGCATTATCATCTCTTGGGGGAATGCCTGCAATGTGACATAGCCCATCATAATGACCTGTGGTCGCATCAAGTGCAGCGTCAATCATTTCAGCATTCATCAAATTAAGCGGGATAAATTCGCAGTCAAAATCTGGCTTGTGAAGGTCATAAATTGTAACCTCATGGCCCTGTGCTAAAAGATGGGCAATGGTGGCTTTTCCGATGCCTGAGACACCGCCTGTAACAGCTAATTTCATGGATTTCATTCCCGTTAGGCGCGCTTAAATTTGTTCTACTTTATGCTTAAACTTTTGTTGATAAAGAAACACACTTCAAGTTGTTTGGTTCACTAGGTGAACTTTATTTCATTTTCGGCTGAACAAGCAAATAGGCCAAGCTCTGTTTGGAGATAGCTAAAATGCGCCAAATCACCACATAGATGATCAAGTGATCATCGACTTGTCTGATACAGGCTGGGTGGGGAAAAAAGTGGTGCCCGGGGGCGGAAAGATTACCTATGCCCTGCGTCAACTCAAGTCACCCTTGAGCAATATCAATAGGTTAGACAATCACTGGATAGTGTCAACAGGCACATTTGTTATACTGGGTGTTATACCAGCGGAGACTT
>JBMHBX010000041.1:0-93579 GCA_049890215.1 Puniceispirillaceae bacterium (SeqCode)
CTCTTTTCGTTCATTTGGGGCATTTCGCTCTCTCATGGCCGGCCATTTCAAAGACAAACATCATCGTCAAGAGACAAAAAGGTGACCAAATGCGCAGGATATTTTTGCGAATCACCTGATCATTGCCGTCATATTGCTGTGATTCCAGCCCCAAAAAATGGGTGAGGATGCGAATCATTTGGCAGGTGATTCGCATTTTTCTGATCTGACTTGCCAAAATTTTGTCAAAAACATGATTTTTTTGCATTTTTCTGCAAATGGCGTGAACCCTAATTCTTAACAAATCCTTTACAAAAATGACGACTAAAAAGCACCATTTCAGCTTGCATTTTGCGCCCTTATTTTCGTGATTTAATAGCCGGCATCAGCGGCTAGCTGAGCAGCTTCTTCCTGCGTTGCGCCATCGGCAAGCGCCTGCGAGATGAAGTCCGCCTTTTGGGCAGCGCTATCTGCGGCTGCTTGTGCTGTAATGGCGGCATTTTGGGCCGCTATTTCTGCTTGTGCTGCTGCGTTGGCGGCATCTTGCGCTGCGATTTGGGCAGCCTCTTGTGCGGCTTCTGCGGCTAATTCTGCCTCGGCCTCGGCTATCTCTGCGACTTTTGCTGCTTCTTCTGTTAGCCCTGCGGCCTTTAGCGCCGCCGCTTCAGCGGCTCTATCTGCAGCAGCTTGTGCGCGCGCTGAGGCGTCATTTGCGGCGGCGGCGGCATAGTCACCAACAGCAGCTGCCTGATTGCCTGCCTCTCCAATCGCATCGGTTCTTGCCAGAGATTCAGCTGCTAATTCAGACACGCCAAAAGACACAGCTTCTTGCAATGTTTCTCTGGCAAAGTCCGCACTAACGCCGGCATTTGTTGCCGCTCTTTCAACCAGACTGTCAAAATCCTGTCCACCAATCAGCGATTGCGCAATCTCAACGCCTGCCTGATCCAATGTGCGCGCTGATGAGGCAATCGCACCAGTTAACACGGTTAGTTCAATACCTGAATCAAGATTATCAACCTGGTCAAGAAGTTCAGTCCGCCCTTTTGAAATCTCATCAATGAGCTTAGCGCGCTCGTCATCTGACATCTCAGCAATTTTGGCATAATCATTGTCAGACACAGCCTCACTGCCTTCTTCAGCACGTTTTTGCGCCTCTGATAGCCGGCGTTGTTTACGCTCAAGAACATCAACACCAAGTTTATTTTTAGCAATCGCTTTTTCGACATATTCAGGGCTTGATATCATCTCGACCACCATCTCGAATGTGTCTTCATCCAGATCAGCAAAGCTGTCATCATTGACGTCTTTTAAGCTATGTAAGAGCCCTACATTTGACGGGTTCAAACCCATTGTCCGCATTTTCGCAATTTCTTTTCTGGTAAATTGTTTGCGCACATCCGTCCAACCTGAGTCACGCCCTGCTTTGATAATTGCAATAACAGCCTGCGTTTTTTCAGCCTTTTCCTTGGCCTGATGACAACTAAATTCCAAAAAGCCGCATTGCGCATAAGCTGGCTGGGCGGTCATAAATGCAAAAATGATGACCAGTGACTGAAGATAAAAACGCATAAACAAAGCCTCACTGATATAGGTGCATGAACTCTTTTATTATAGTTATTATATAAAGCTTTGAAAAAGTCTAATTCTTCTCTGTACTTTATAGCTAGAGGACTCATGCGCCTGTAAAATGATATTTGCAAAATCAGGCATGATGGTCCGTATGTCAGATAGTTCATTTTGGTTGCAAAAGTAACAGGTCAGACTTTGCCAAAAAGGAGGCGAAATACGCCTGTAAAAGAAGTGCTATCTTTTGACAGTGACAACGTAAATATTAATAAATCATTAAAATAAAACAGAAAATTTTAATTTTTACACTTCATTTCCACACATCACCTATGCATGATAATTTTGCATGATGATTGGAACCTGACCAAAAAGGATTTATGAAACATATAGTCTTATTTAGCAAATATCGTCATAGTTTGTCATATTCACAAATGCAGTAGGAAACAGACATGAAAATCGGATTTATTGGCCTCGGGAATATGGGAAATCCCATGGCACGCAGCCTTATCGCTGCGGGCTACTATGTGACCGGATATGATATTGCCAAAGTCGAAGGCACAATTATTCCTCTGGCGTCATCTGCACGCACCTTAGCCTCAGAATCAGATATCATTATATTGATGCTCAATAATTATCAGGTTGTGAATAAGGTCATGCTTGATATCTTGCCAGTCATGAGCAAAGATTCACTGCTGATTGATTGTTCTACCATTGATATCGCCGGCACAAAAAAATGTGTGGCACATTGTGATATTTTTGAAATTGGTCATGTTGATGCGCCTGTATCAGGCGGTGTGGCTGCCGCTGAATCGGGCAGTCTAACCTTTATGGTTGGTGGCACTAACCATCATTTTAACAAAGCCAAACCACTCTTAGAAGCAATGGCAAAGAAAGTCGTTCATTGTGGTGACAGCGGTGCCGGTCAGGCTGCAAAAATTTGCAATAATATGATGCTTGGTATTTCTATGATTGCCACCTGTGAAGGCTTTGCCCTTGCAGATAAATTGGGGTTAGACAGAAATGTTCTTTATGATGTTGTATCTGGTGCGTCTGGCCAAAGTTGGTCATTAACATCTTATTGCCCTGTCCCCGGGGTCGGCCCGCAATCTCCTGCCGATAATGGATATAAACCAGGCTTTGCCGCAGATTTAATGCTCAAAGATTTGCGCCTGTCACAAATAGCGGCTGAATCTGAAGGGCTGCATACCCATATGGGAGCACTCGCCACTGAATTATATCGCCGCTTCGTAGAAGATGGACAAGGAAGTGGTCAAGATTTTTCTGCTATGCTAAATCACATTGCAAAATAATATATAAAAGGTGTGAATAACGCATTTTTGTCAAAGAGCTGCGTTTTCAAGTGAGTGTTCCTATGTCGTTTTTTACACGCTATTATCATCAGGCAATGAAGGCTGCAGGCAACCGATTTGCCAGGTTGTTTTTATATGTTTTCTCATTTTTTGAATCCATTATCATCCCGATACCGACTGATCCCCTATTGGGCGCCTGTACATTAGCGCGTCCCCATCTTTGGAAGCAAATAGCCGTTTTATGTGCTCTTTCATCAGTGGCAGGGGGCGCGGTTGGGTGGTATTTCGGGGCTTTTTCGACTGATTTTGTAATGATGATCATAGACAGACTGCCTCATGCTGTTATGAATGAAGACAAATTTGCCGCGGTCGCAGAAGCGTTCCAAAAGCTTGGCCTGCCTTTGGTTTTAATTGGGGCTTTTACCCCTTTGCCATTTAAGGTCATTGCCATATCTGCCGGGCTTTTTGGCTATCCTTTAATTCCCTTTTTGATTATTGCAACGATCGGGCGTCTGGCACGTTTCTTGCTTGTCGGCGCCATGGTCCGCTATCATAAAAACGGGCGTCTGTTAACGGCGCTGATATCAGCTATGCTGATTTTTGTTCTTATTGGTGTGTGGATGACACAAGCATGATAAATCGTCCTTTTGCTTATCTGATGCAGGCGAACAGACCGGTGGTTTTGGCAGCCATGGTGTCAGGCGCTCTGATTGTTGTGGCCTTGCTATTTGAACATATTGGCGGGCTTGTGCCTTGCAAATTATGTTTAACACAACGCCTGCCGCATTACGGCCTTATCATTCTTGGGATTGCCTCTGTTATTCGTCCACAACATCAAATCTTATGGCGCCCATTGGGAAGCTTATGTGCCTTTGCGACCGCGGCGGTTGGCTTACAGCATGTTGGCGTGGAGCAAAAATGGTGGCAAGGCCCTCAGGGCTGTTCATCCACTATTGATATGAATGCCAGCCTCGCCGATCTGACACAAAGCTTACTTGATACGCCTGTTGTCAGATGCGACGAAGTGGCATGGTCCTTTTTGTCTGTATCTATGGCAGGTTGGAATATGGTTATAAGCCTGTCAGTTGCGGTCTTTTTAGCCATAGCAAGTTGGCAAATATCAAAAAGGGTTTAGGAATGAAAAAAACAGCTTTTGATGAAAATCGTTTAGCAGAATTCTTGCGCGTTAATCATGCAGGTGAGCGCGCCGCGCAAACGATTTATAAAGGCCAGCTCGCTGTGCTTCGCGGGCATGAACATGAAGCTGAAATTCAGCATATGATGGAACAGGAAATTGAACATCTTGAAACCTTTGACCGCCTGTTAAATGAATATCAGGTCCGCCCGTCAGCACTTGATCCCCTATGGGGCGCTGCCGGTTTTGCTCTGGGCGCTGTGACCGCAGCCATGGGGCCCAAAGCGGCCATGGCTTGCACGATTGCAGTCGAAGAGGTCATAGGTGAGCATTATCACAAACAGGTCGAAGCCCTTCATGAGGCCGGTGAAGAAGATGAGCTGAAAGAAACGCTGGCACGATTTCGTGATGAAGAATTAGAACATCGTGATATTGCGCGTGACCATAAGGGTGAAGAGGCGCCCGGCTATCAGATTTTGCGCAATGTTATCCAAACCGGATGTCGCACGGCCATTAAAATTGCCGAGAAGCTATAGCTGTTTCTGATTCAATTTTATCCTGTAGCAATTCTGAATCCCAATAAAGATAATCACGCCAGCTGTGATGAAGATAATTAGGCGGGAAATGGCGTCCATTTTCCTGAAGCTGCCATACGGTTGGCTCTTGTGGTTTTTGCACAGGATACATCCCGCAATCAGATGGCAATTTTGCCCCTTTACGCACATTACACCGGCTACAGGCTGCAACCACATTAAACCAGTTTGTGCGTCCCCCTTTGGCACGGGGGACAACATGATCAAAGGTTAGCTCAGAGGCAGGAAGCCGGACGGCGCAATATTGACAGGAAAATTTATCGCGTAAGAAAACATTAAAGCGTGTGAATGCCGGGTTGCGGCTTTGCGGCACATAATCTTTGAGCGCTATGACAGATGGCAGCCGGAAACTCTGAGTCGGGCTATGCACTTCTTGTTCATATTCTGAAATAATGGACACACGGTCCAGAAACACCGCTTTGATGCTGTCCTGCCATGACCACAAAGAGAGTGGAAAATAGCTAAGCGGCCGAAAATCAGCATTCAGCACTAAGGCAGGCGGTAACATGCCAGCGTTCATCGTCTCGACTCCTCTGGTATCTATCACTTCATCTATAGTGAAACATGCAAGGGCAAGACTGGCAACAGGCAAAATCAATATATTGGTAGAAAATTTGACGCACCTACCAAATATGGTGTGCTTAACGTGTGACCTCATGGCAAAATTGACCAAGCGCCTGCACTATTTCCTGATCAATACCATGGCCAAGACCAGGGCGGGAGATGAGTTGTACATCATATCCCGCTGACTGCAGATGGTCTTGTGCTTGTTCACTTGCCGCAAAAGGCACGACCTCATCTGCTGTGCCGTGAGCCAGCAAAATAGGCGCATTTTTGCCGCCATTGAGGCCCGCTTTGCCAATAAGAGCACCAGAGAGGCTTGCAAAGCCTGCCGCTTCAAAGGCGCCACTTGTTGCGATTTGCAAACTCATCATGCCACCTTGGGAAAAGCCACCCAATATAATATCTGACGGGACAACGGCAAGGCTGTCACACAAAGCGCTAAGAGAGGCGGTAATTTGATCAGACATCTGCGTTATTTGGCTCAAGGCTGATTGCGGGTTGTCAAAAAAGGCCTGTGTTAACGCAAACCATTCCCGCCCCATTGGATTGGCAGAACAAGGGTGAGGTGCATTCGGACACCATAATGCTAAATCTGGTATCATCTGCTGCAACGGGCCGGCAAGATCGCTTAAGTCATTGCCATCAGCCCCCCACCCATGGAGCAACACAAGCACAGGACGCGGCACAATTTCACTATCAGATGGTCCGATAAATGGCCCCTCAAGCGGCCCAAATGTCTTATAATGCAACATGAAATGATTCGTTTCCTTGAAGGGTTAAAAACAGGGCTCGGCTGAACATGTCTCATGATATATCATTACCAAGCTTGCCTGTCATCACGCGAGGTGGTTAGCTTAAGCTGGCCATAGATTATGGTTGTAACAGAAGTCTGATTTGCAAAAGAGCCATATTTGATGACAAAACATCATGTCAGATTTGCACCAAGTCCCACAGGTGACCTTCATCTGGGTCATCTTTATTCTGCCCTTTATGCCTGGCAAAGAGCTGGCCGGGACCCGGTCCATTTTCAGTTACGGATTGATGATCTTGACCATACCAGATGTAGGGACATTTTTATCAATCGCCATTGCGATGATTTGCAGTGGTTTGGCCTCTCATGGCAAAAACCGCCTTTGAAACAAAGCTTGCGCTTACATCGTTATCAACATGCCCTTTCTTATCTGCAAGAAAAAGGTGTTGTCTATCCCTGTTATTTATCACGCAAAGAGGTAAATGAGCTTTTATCAGCGCCGCAGCAAACGACAGATACAAAATCTGGCTCTGTGCTAAAAAATGCGCAAACAGAAGAAAAACAAAATAGCGGTACAGAACCGGCATGGCGCCTCGATATCGCAAAAATCAAACAACAGACAGGCACCCTTTATTGGCATGATGCACAAAAAGGGCGCTGCGAGGTGGATTTAGACAGGCTTTCAGACAGCGTGATTGCACGCCGTGACATTGGCACATCTTATGATCTCTCAGTTGTGCTTGATGACTATGATAGTGGTATCACCTTAGTCACAAGAGGAGAGGATCTATATGAGCAGACAAATATACATCGCTTGTTACAACATCTGCTGCAATTGCCGACCCCGCTCTATGATCACCACAGGCTGATCACTGATAAAGATGGCAAAAGACTTGCCAAAAGAGATGATGCAAGAAGCATTGCCGCCTATCGCGAACAAGGTTTTTCTGCTGATGACATCACAGGATTTTTGCCAGAAATCAAGTAAAAGCGTAAAATGACAATTTTTTGTATTTTTTACTTGACGACCCACCCACTTTTATCTATGTATCGCGCTGCACAATTATTTTTTTTGTGTTTCCTCCCTATACTCGGTCGTGAGATATCTCACGACCTTTTTTTTGCCTGATAAGCGCTATTTTTTCTGAGATAAGAATGATTTGTTTCTAATTTGGAAACAGTAAAAAGTGATTTTATTTTTGTGCGCCGCACAATTTTTCATAACACTCATTATCAATGAGCCTTGTACCATCAAGCCATGCGGCAACCAATAAGCGGCTATCACCTTGAATTTGTGATACAATCTCAAACGTATCTGGGTCACACCATGAAAAATAATCAATTTGGCTAAATCCGGCCTCTTGCAACATATTTTGTGCTGCCTCACAAGAGGTCGTAATATCATGACCGTCTCTTATTTGTTCGGCGCATGATGTCATTGCCTTATAAATCATGGCCGCCTGATAACGAGCTGAAAGGTCCAGATAGTGATTGCGTGATGACAGAGCAAGCCCGTCATCTGCGCGCATGGTTGGAACAGACGAGATGGTAATAGGCAAATCAAAGTCATTGACCATCTGCTTAATGACCGCTAATTGCTGAAAATCTTTTTCGCCAAAATAAGCAATATCAGCTGGCACTGCCTGAAATAACCGAAACACCACAGTCGCAACACCAGTAAAAAAATGCGGCCTATGGACACCTTCAAAAGGCAGTGCAACACCTTGCGGTGCAATCATAGTGGCATGGTGAGGCCGGTAAAGCGTGTCTGGCACAAATAGCGCAATATTGTCCCCGCAAGATTCAAGAAGCTTTTTATCTATGTCTAATTGACGCGGATAACGATCCCAATCCTCTGATTCACTAAATTGTGTCGGATTCACATAAATGGAAACAATGACAAATTCATGAGCCTGACAGGCCGCGCGCACCAAAGACAAATGCCCGTCATGTAACCCGCCCATAGTTGGCACAAGTCCGACTGTATGGCCAGATTGGCGGCTATCTATAACAGCTTGTCTGACATCACCTTCTTTATCAAAGATTGTTATCATTGGTCAGACTATGCCTATCGCTTCATAAAACATTCTTTTTCGGACGGAAATGCGCCTGAAATCACATCCTCACGATAGGCCATCACAGCGTCATCAATAGATTGAGACATATGCGCATATTTGCGCACAAATTTCGGCGTAAATTTATCATACATACCGATCAGATCATCTGTAACCAAGATTTGACCATGGCAGGCAGGAGACGCGCCAATGCCAATAACAGGCACTTCCGCTGCTTGTGCCAATTGCCGTGCGACCTCTTCAACCACACACTCGATGACAATGGCAAAGCAACCAGCCTCTTCAAGAGCTTTCAGATCTCGCATTAATTGATCTTGTTCAAGAGAATCGCGCCCTGTGACCCGAAACTCATCTGGTGAATTGACCTTTTGTGGCAAAAGACCAATATGCCCCATCACAGGCACACCTGATTTTACAATCGCTGCCACTTGCGGCGCCAAAGCCTCACCACCTTCTAATTTAACAGCGTGCGCCTTTGTCTCAGAGATTATGTGATTTGCGTTATCAACAGCCCAGTTAGCAGATGTCTCATAGCTACCTTCTGGCATATCAACCACCACCACAGCTCTTGAAGCTGATTTGCGCACCGCTCTGCCATGACGCACCATCATCTCTATTGTGGCTGTGTTGGTTGTCTCTTCGCCATATACCACCATGGCAACTGAATCGCCGACTAAGATCAAATCACAATGAGGATCAAGTCGGGCTGCCAGGGACGCGGTATAAGCTGTCAGACATACAATTTTACGTTTATCTTTGAGGGTTGTTACATCACTTATTTGCGACAAGGCACCGTCCTTATGACAGATTACTTCTTTTTACGGACAAATAACTCAAGACGATGATCAACAAGCTCATATCCCATTTTTTCGGCGATATTACGCTTCATTTCCTCAAGTTCTTCATTGTAAAATTCGATCACTTCACCTGTTTCTATATCAACAAGATGTTCATGATGCTCGCCCGATTCTTCATAACGCGCACGGCCATCACCAAATTCAAGCCTTTCAATAACACCAGCTTCTTCTAGCAATTTGACTGTGCGGTAAACGGTAGCGATAGAGATGGTATTATCCACCTCTACTGAGCGGCGATACAAAAGATCAACATCCGGATGATCTTCGCTTTCTTCAATCACTTTTATCACCACCTGACGTTGCGCGGTCATGCGAATATTCTGAGAAAGGCATTTATTCAAAAGTGAGGCGGTCATATATCTGCACTCTACTGGTTATGTATCTTGAAACTATAGACAATTCAGCAAAGAGATTCACCCCCTTTCTTGTTGCTTTTTGATAAAGCTGTGAGAGTATCAAATCTGAATGGCTATTTGTTAGCTGGCCAAATTTGCTATTGGTATATTATGTCAAAAACAGAACTTCCCATCACAAGGACACATAACCCGACACAAGGCATGTTATTGATGGTTTGCGGCATGGCAATTTTGCCTGCGCTTGATGCTTGTGCAAAATGGCTTGGCCAGACATTACCTGCCTCACAGGTCTCTGCAGGCCGCTTCTTAATACAAATGAGCCTTCTTCTGCCGCTTTTATGGTATTTGGGATATCGGATAACAAAACACTCCTTTTCGCGCGGCGAGGCTGCCAGAGGATTTTGTCTTGCAATGGCGACATGGTTGTTTTTCCTTGCCCTCAAATCATTGCCAATGGCAGAAGCCATCTCCATTTTTTTCATCGAGCCAATGGTTCTAACACTGCTTGCATGGGTAATATTGGGTGAGCAAATCCGCATCAGACGCATTTCGGCAATTATTGTTGGGTTTGCAGGCGCAATCATTGTGATCCAACCTAGCTTTGATATTTTTGGCTGGCCTGCCTTATTGCCTCTTGGCACAGCTTTCTTTTTCGCACTCTACATGATTATCACAAGAGTCATCGCCCAGAAAAAACATCCTGTAGAATCACAGATTTCCATGTCAGCTTATGCGCTGATTACCATAGTGATTCTTGCAATGTTGAATTCAGTGACCGGCATTGAGACATTATCATGGCGGATACCAACAATGACAGAGGCAGGCATTATGATCCTGCTTGGTCTCGTGGCCACAACAGGTCATTTGATGGTTGTCTTTGCCCTGCAACGCGCTGATGCCGGACTTCTGGCACCATTTCAATATCTGGAAGTGGTAACAGCCTCTTTGCTTGGCTATGCGATTTTTGGCGATATCCCAAGCAACACAACGATCGCAGGTGTGACCATCATTATAGGCTCAGGTCTATACCTTATCAGCCGTGAACGCAAAGCAAGTCGGCGCGCATAACGTACCTTTATTTCTGTGCGAGAAATTTTGCTTTACGGCGCAAATAAGCCGCCGTGGATAACGGAATCGTCAAAAGATAGATAGCCGATATTAATAAATAAGCTGCCCATGGCTGAGAGACGGCAGACGCAACCAACATTGCCACAATGGCCAAAAATGGCAGTGCCAGACGAGAGGGAAACTTTATCGTCTTGCCGGTAAATGTTGGCAATGTGCAAACAGCACCAATGCCACATGTAACAAGCACAGCTGATACAAGCCATGCCTCCCTGATAAATGAAATGCCAAGATGAATATCAATCACAATTGGCGTCAGAACAAGCAAACCAGCCGCCGGGCTTGGCAGGCCTGTAAAGAAATCCTTGGCATATTCAGGCTTGTCAGGAATTTCAGAGTCAAAACGCGCCAGACGCAGAGCAATGCAAATAATGTAAAATAAAGCCGCAGCCCAAGCGATATTTCCCTGATCCTGTAGCGCCCATAAATACAAACATAAGCCCGGTATCACACCAAACACAACCACATCAGATAGGCTGTCAAGCGCAGCACCAAAGGCACTTGTCACACGCAAAAGCCGCGCTGTGCGCCCGTCAAGCGCATCAAAAATACCTGCCAGAACAATCAGCCCCACAACTGTTTGCCATTGCCCGTCAAGCGCAAATCGCAAGGCTGTCAGCCCCGAAACCAACGCAGCGATGGTAATGATATTGGGTATCATCCAGCTTGTAGAGACTTGAATGCGGTTACGCTTTGTCATCGTGCGCACACTACCTCTCTATGCTGCCAGATGGTTCTTGCTGGGTATTTGTCAAATCTGCAATAACAGTCTCACCTGCCACTGTGCGTTGCCCGACAAGAACCATGACATTCGTCTCTAGCGGCATCCAGATATCAACGCGCGACCCAAATCTGATAAGGCCAAAGACCTGACCCGGTGAGAGGGTATCACCCACTTTGGCGTGGCATAAAATGCGGCGGGCGACCAAACCTGCAATTTGCACAACTGCGATTTTTATATCTTTTTTCCCCGGCACTTCCATCGTCATTGCAAGACGTTCATTATCAGTGCTTGCTTTATCCAGACTGGCATTCACAAATTTGCCCTTGCGATACATGATATCTGTCACTGTGCCGGCTATGGGTGCACGATTTACATGGACATCAAAGACGTTCATGAAAATTGCGACACGGCGATATTTGCCGGCCGGCAAGTTCATCTCTGCTTCAGGCTCAGCTTCGCCAATAGAGATAACACGCCCATCAGCTGGCGCAATAATCCATCCCTCTTTTTGAGGTATGGTACGCACAGGATTACGGAAAAAATAAATACACCACAATGTCAGAGGCACACCAATGGCATAGAACCAATTACCATGATAGCCAACCACCAACGTGACCGCCGCAAACGCAGCTATAAAAGGCCAACCGGCAGGATGGATAGGAACAAATACTTCTTCACGAATGGCGCGATAGATATTCATTAAACTCTCTTGGTCTTGTTTTTCTGCGCTCGTTATATCGCAACAGGCCCCAAGAAGAAAGACTTCAAGACCTACTTTTCCAATAATCCGCGTGCGGCAAGTTCCTGACGCTTTTTTTCAAGCTCAGCCAGATGGAGCGTAACAGGTGCCTCTATGCCCTGCACATAGGTGGTCAATGTGCCCTTTTGTTTTTGAGGCTCAACAGATAATTCGTCTTGATAGGATGAAGACACGCCCCCTGAATCACTGTCATGACCAGAACCAAATGTGCCAAGCCCATCGGATATAGAGAAATCGGACGGCTGATGAGACGGCAAGTCACCTGCCATCTGCATTGCGCCCGTGTGAGGCATGATATCTGTCATCATATCCGAAGCAGAGTTAGTTAAATCAGCTTGCCCGTTGCCTTGCATTGTGATTTCTGCCTGCGGCATCGTGCCTGTTGGAAGCGCAAAACGAAATTCATAAAGTTTTAACTCTTTTTTGCGACCTTGTGCAGCAAAGTCTGACTGAGTGCCATATAGCATGGCCATGAATTCACCGGTCAATTGTGTGCCAATCGCGCTCGCCTCTTGTTCCCATGGGCGCGCCTCCCATGGTGTGTCATCTATCAATCCTGATTTTTTGCCGCACCATTTTGCTGTGTAAAGCTTCTGCTTTTCCCCGTCACGCTTCACCGATTTTAATGATAGCTGATATCGTTGGCTGATGACTTGCGATATGTGCGTAACCTCATGCATCATTTGCATCACAGCGACATCAAAACCATTTACCAAACTAATGGCAAAATCATAATGATAATAGGCTGAGCGGAACAAACCTGGCCTGGTAGCCAGTTGGTCACGACTGATAGCGCGTGGCTGATTCACGCCAGAAACCTCAATAACCACCTTCAGTTTTTTGCGTTGTTTGGCGGTAAACAGACGGCTTTGTGCAAATTGCGCCCCAAGACGCAATAATTCTGCCTCAGCGCTTTGATGTTCAATGGCAACCACTTCAATCATGTAAAAGCCCTTTGCCCATCATCATCACCCATGCCATGTGAGCCTTTCCAACTTTACTGCCCATTGGCGGGCGTGATTCTAATAAAGTCCTGCCGATCTCAGCTATGATGACAGATGCCACCACATCACCTTTGTGCAAAACGACCATATCGCCTCTTTGTGATATGACCATAGAAATACAGAAAAAACCACCGACTTTTTGTTTAATCTCCATCACCTTTATGACATGTTCAGGCAACAAAAGTATAAACTTACCAGGCTATGAAATTTACTTTTTCTTAACTAAATGATTAAAATAGCGTAAATATAGTAGACAATTCAACGAAATTAGGCGACTTTTACGCTAGAATTTCGATGATGGCAGAGCGCCTGTGCAGGACATGCCAGAAATGGGGAGATTGTTTGATGAAGAATTTTAAGGGCCTATCAATGGTAGTGATTGGCTGTATGGCAGCGAGCTATGCATTTGCCGGTGGATTGCCGATTGACAAAGATGAGGCTGCCAAGCAGGGCGAATCGACCACTAGCGCTGCGGTGACTGAAATATCTGAGGCGCCTGCAAGCTCTGAGACATCTGCCTCTTCATCAACAGACGAAGCTGCTGCGGCAGACCAGAATAACCAAGCCCAGGCAAGTGAGTCTTCAGGTGGTTTTATTGCTATTGAAGATGACCCATTGGTCGTTGATGTATCAGCCATCATGGATGATGACGGCATGGGCAATATCCAGGTGCAGTGGCAGATATCAGATAATAACGCTTCATGGCGCAATCTGTCTGGTGTGATTCAGCAATCATTCACGCCAAGAGAAGAGCATGTAGGCAAAAGATTGCGCGTGCAAATTTCATATGTAGATGGTCAGGGCAATCTTGAGACCATCATCAGCCCTGCCTCTGAGCCAGTGCAAAATGTGAATGACCGCCCGTCAGGGTCTCCTCTTCTGACAGGTAATGCACGTGAAGATGATGCTCTGGTTGTCGATACAAGCCTTGTGGCTGATGAAGATGGGATTGGCAATTTTGACATTATCTGGCAACGGTCAAGTACAAAGACTGACTGGCAGGCATTTCCGGAAGCTGTTGGTGATGTACTTCGCCTGACGCAAAGCCATGTTGGCTATAGCTATCGCGCGGTTATGTCTTATGTCGATTCTCATAATACCAGAGAGATTTTGATGACAAACCCGTCTGAGACTGTTGAGAATGTTGATGATCCGGTTGAAGGTGAAGTCACTATCACTGGTGATGCCAGTGAAGGTGCAACATTAAAGTCGCAATCTTTGGGCCTGTCAGATGAAGATGGCATTGCAAGCTTGTCTATTACATGGGAATCATCCAAAGATGGGCGTTCATGGCGTGCTATTGAATCAACGTCACAATCACGCTCTTTATATCTTGGCCAAAGCCTTGTCGGACAGCAAGTGCGTGCAAGAGCCAGCGTTGTTGACAGCTTCGGCGTTGAGACAATCATTTACAGCCAGGCAACAAACACAGTCAAAAATGTGAACAATAAGCCTGAAGGTAAGATTTTCGTGCGCCGCGTTGGCAATAGCTAAACTGCTTACCGCCCGGCGGTCACAGATGAAATAAATGAAGGGATTTTTTCTTTGAACGGGAAAAACCCCTTTTTCGCATGTGGCCAGCAAAGATGATCATAAACGCGCATGATTTCGGTTATTGGCAGCGTGTTATGCGACAGGAAATCATGCCAATAGCCAACCGGCTGATAAGCCATCACAATATGATCTGCCTGATAATCTGATTTGGCTTGCGCAAATATTTGTGACAAACCATCTTGTCCGTCATTTGCCTGAACAGGCGCATAAGATGGCACCTTATAATAAGCCTTGGCTCGATTTACGCCATCTGCAAGCGCCTTTTCATCATCTCTCATTACAGATGTTGCTCTGTTGGGAATCAAATCAGATGACAAGCTTGCAACCGCGACTGGTTTATGTGGCAAGGTCAGGCTTTCACTGTGACAATCTTCTGGCGTTAGAATCAATAACGGCCTTGTGCCTGTTGCCGACAAAGGTGGCCGTACCGTCATAGCAGGTGGGTTTTCCGGCCCGTCAATGGCCGTCACGTCTTCTTGTAACAGGCCATAAGGGGTATGACGGCCATTGGTAAATTGCGCAATATTATCTGCACGGGCGGCGTAAGCTTTGCCTCTTGTTTGCAATCCTGCCACCCAACGCCACCCAAGTGTATTTGACGCAGGATCGCCGTCACTTAGATGATGCATAAAAAACGCAGCCCCTGATTGCCATGGCAGGCCAAGAGTGTGAATCCAGATAGAGGCAAACCACATTCTGGAATGATTATGTAAATAATTGGTCTCTATCAATTCGCGATGCCAGTCATTAAAGCATGGGATATCTGTTGTCCCTGTCAATGCCGCTTGAAGGAATGCGCTATCCTTGGGGCCTTTTGTCAACCAAGCGCGATAATCAGACCACAAGCCTGGCCGCATTTCCAGCCACCCTTTCCAATAAGTCCGCCAGAATACTTCCTGAATAAATTTTTCAGATGACGCAAAGCGATGATGTGAAAGCGTTGCCTTTATCACTTCTTCTTCACACAAGGTGCGCCGCCTTAGCGCAGGCGACAGGCCTGAGACGTGATTATGTGCCCCCTGCCCATAATCATAATTGCGTCTTTTGGCATAATGGCTGCCGGCATCTGGTAAGAAAGCCTCTAATCTGGCAAGTGCCTCTTGCCTTGCGACTGCAAATCTCATCTTTTATCCTTTTCATCTTCTCAGGCAGCGGAATATCTCTTATACGACAGCTGAATGAAAACCGTCACAAAGATGATAAAATAACGCTTGGGCAAAAGGATAAACTCTGCTTATACTGTATCTTGTATGCAGTATATGATGACTACCACAAGTTATAGCATCCCCGCATCATTGATGCCGCCACTGTGTACATGTGTCACCTTCCAGAAATACCAGCCTGTCTACACTTGCTTTTTGAAGGAGTTTTTTTGCTATGCCTCCGATTGATCCCACCATTGGCAAGATGGGTGCCATCATCCCTTTCGCACCACGAAGTGATGAGACACCTGCCGAAGAAATCTCAACCATTGTGGCGATTGTCGCTGTTACCTTGCGCCATGACCATGACGAAACACCTGATAGCCGGCTTGCCGACCTGATTGAACAATCTGGCGAGGCAGATATTTTGGATATTCAAGATGCCTGCGCTGACCTTGCACAAGCAGATATGGCGGTCATTGATATGCCGTCTGCGGCAAATGATAATGGCATTGTCAAAAGTTAAATAACTTCTTTGAACAAACTGGCTAATCAGATTATATGATGAGCTATGTTTGATGTTCTGAATTTAACCATTCCCTTTTTTGGCGTGATTGCGCTTGGCACTTTTTCTCGCGCGATTGGCTTTTTTGACGCTGATATGGGGCTAAAGCTGGCACGATTTGCTTTTTATTTTATCTTGCCCCCCTTTTTATTTTTATCGATCATCGCAGCACCGGTAGAAGAGCTATTTACCATCGGCTTTCTTATTCGTTATGAGATTGCCACTATCACCATGTTGCTTGTTACAGGCATTGCCTCTGCCTATCTATTTGGGTTTGGCGGGATAAAAAGAGGACTTTACGGTCTTAATGCTGCCTATCCGAATGTTGGCTATATTGGGGTGCCCTTATGCATTATGGCATTTGGTAATGAGGCGGTCTTGCCACTTGCCATGATTTTATCAATTGATACGATCGTCTTGCTCATTTGCACGGCGCTTTTTATAACCTCAGATAAAGACGGCGCCCTTGTGGAATCGTTATGGCATACAGCAAAGCAATTGATACAGAACCCTCTTATCCTATCTGCCATAACAGGCATTGCCTGGGCCTATAGCGGTCTGCCTGTGCCGCAATTAGCTGACCGTTTTCTATCAATGTTATCTGGCGCTGCGGCGCCATCAGCCCTGTTTGCCCTCGGCATCACCTTGTATGACAGCAAGCTAAAACAACAAAGAGCAGAGATTAGCCTATTATGCCTGCTAAAGCTGTTTGTTCATCCATTGCTTATGGCACTTTTATTTATAGGATGGCCTGGCATGGATAAGATTTGGGTGCAAACGGCCATATTATCAGCGGCTCTTCCTATCGCTGCCAATGTGTTTGCCATGTCACAATATTATCAAAGCTATAGCGAACAAACCGCCGGCGCCATCATGCTTAGCACTGTGATTGCAAGCGTGACAACACCGGCGGTTTTGTTTCTATTATATCATTTTGTCTAATGCGGACCTTGTGGAGATCTGCATAGACAGATTTATGATTTTGGCAGCATTTTCCATGCAACAGGCAGCAAAATCGTGGCAATCACAATTTTCAGAAGGTCACCATAAATAAATGGTGCCAGACCAAATTGAATGGCCTTATCAAAACTGCCGACAATAGATGATAACCATGTCACGCCAAAAGCATAGATAATGACATTTCCTAAGATCATGGCCATCGCTGTTGTTACATAGCTTTTGCCCCAGCCTTTTTCAGCCATCATCCCAACGACAAAAGCTGAGACAGCAAAGCCAAACAGATAGCCGCCTGTAGGCCCTGCCATATAAGCAAGACCAGCACCACCTGCAAATACAGGCAGCCCCATAGCACCTTGGGCAAGGTAAGCCAGGATTGTTGCAAAACCAAGGCGTGAGCCGAAAGTCATGCCGATAAGAAGGACAAGCATTGTCTGCATAGTGACAGGCACAGGATAAAAAGGCACTTTGATATGAGCCGATAAAGCAAGCAAAATAGAGCCGCCAATAACCAGAGCCACCTTATTTGCGGTGGTAAGGCCGCTATCTGATGCGCGACTTGACGCAAAGCTATGCAATAAAGGCAAAGCGTTATTCTGTGATTGATTTGTCATAAAGAGTCACTCCTTCATCTGACAACAAATTACTTTGAAAAATTGTTTATCCCACCCCTTTGATGGATATCTTTCCAAAATATAGCAATGACGTAAAATTCTTCAACAAAAATGCGGCGTTTTTGCTATATAGTTGGACCATGATGTCTTATATCCAAGATGTCAAACGAGCCGCATAAGAAAGTATGAGCATGTTAGAAAAATTATTCCGTCTGAAAGAGAACGGCACATCTGTGCGTACCGAAATGATCGCCGGCCTTTCAACTTTTTTAACAATGTCTTTTATCATTGCTGTAAACCCGGGAATCTTGTCAGATTCCGGCATTGATTTTGCCGCTGCCTTTGTTGCAACAATAATCGCTACTGTGGTTGGTACTCTGATTATGGGTCTGTATGCTGGCTGGCCTGTGGCTGTGGCACCTGGTATGGGGCTGAACGCCTTTTTCACTTATGTGGTTGTGCTTGGCTCTGGCTTTACCTGGCAACAAGGTTTAACAGCGGTTTTTGTTTCATCTGTTCTGTTTCTGCTATTTTCTCTGACCAAGATCAGAGCCTGGTTATTAGAGGCAATCCCAAATGCTCTGCAAGCTGGCATAACGGCAGGCATAGGCCTGTTTCTGGCCATGATAGGCCTGACAAGCGCTGGCATAATTGTGGCAAACCCTGACACAATCATTGGTCTTGGCGCCATAAAATCACCAGAAGTACTTTTGGCAGGCATAGGGCTTGTTGTCATTGCAGGGCTTGAATATCGCGGCGTAAAAGGCGGCATTTTGGTCGGTATATTGATCATATCTGTCTTTGGATGGGCACTTGGTCTTGCCCCCTTTTCAGGCATTGCAAGCGCGCCGCCTGTCGCATCTGCTGCATTTGCGCTCGATTTTTCAGCAATCTTATCACCTGCGTTTTTATCTATTGTATTTGTGATGTTATTTGTTGATTTCTTTGATACCACCGGCACGTTATCTGCGATTTCAGAAATTGCAGGCAAACGCCGTGCGGATGGGTCCATTGAAAATATCAATAAAGCAGTGGTTGCTGATACATCTGCCAGTATTGTTGGTGCGTTAAGCGGCACATCAAACATGACCACTTATCTTGAGAGCGCGGCCGGGATCAAGGCAGGTGGCAGAACTGGCTTAACAGCGGTTGTGATCGCTGCTCTGTTTGCAAGCTGCCTGTTTTTTGAGCCCTTATTTGCATCTATACCTGCATTTGCCACTGCTCCTGCCCTTATCTTTGTGGCAGCCAATTTCTTATCATCGCTCAAGCGCGTAAATTGGGATGATCTAAGTGAAGCTGTGTCCGTGATGGTGATTGCACTGATTATGCCTCTTACTTTTTCTATTGCAGCAGGTATTGCATTTGGCTTTCTGAGTTTTGCCGTGATGAAAGTGATTGCCGGCAAAGCAAAAGAGGTTTCAACAGGATTATGGACAATTATTGGCTTTGCTGTTATTTGGATATTCATTGGCGTATAGGGGCCAAGCTTAGCGTTAAGACCGCAAAAGAATATGATTGACGCCAAACAGATGCAGGGTTAATCGATAATTGTTATGAGCCGACTGGCCATGACCAATTAGGCAGAGGCGATCTGAGCAATATCAGACGACAAAAAGATGACCAAACCGATACAATCTGAGACTACGTCATCACAAGACCCTATTTTCTCATTTGCAAATGCTGAATTAGGGCCTTTGTCAAATGCCTGTATTCGGGCAATTGAAAGGCTGACTGGTCAACGGCTTATCAAACGTATCTATCTTGATTATGTCGATGAAAACCGTCCGGATGAATATTTTTGGCGGGACGCTCTGAAACGCCTTAAAATTAATTTGGTCGTGAAAAAAAATACCGATATTCAGATACCAAAAACGGGACGGTTACTGATCATCGCAAACCATCCTTTTGGCGTGATAGATGGTGTTGCACTTTGTGCAATGGTATCTGAGGTTCGCTCAGATTATCGTATATTGACGCACCGCGTATTACGGCAAGCACCGGCGGTTATGGACAATATTCTGCCTATCGATTTTGATGAGGATGAAAAAGCGCTTCGCAATAATCTGCAAACACGCAAAGATGCCGTCTCTCATCTCAAAAATGGCGGGGCCGTCATCATTTTTCCTGCAGGGGCAATTTCGCTGTCACCGCGCATTGTTGATAAAGCGGTTGATGCTGAGTGGAAAAAATTTGTCGCAAAAATGGCGAATGTACCGGACACGACAATCATGCCATTTTATTTTGAAGGCAAGAATTCCTTGTTGTTTCAACTTGCAAGGCGCATTAGTCAGACACTGGGCTATTCTCTTATGTTCAGAGAGATAAAACGGCGTATGAATACAACCTTGCCTGTGATTATGCGCAAGCCACTTTCATCAAATGATTTAGCGCATTTAGAAGACCGGACAGAGATGACTGATTATCTGAGATGTGCAACCTATGGCGTCAAGAATGACCACTAGCCGGCGTCAAATGAGCCGGGTTAACTTGTCAGGCTTTAGCAAAGATAACGGCCTGCACACCGCATAGGCAATATGCTGGGACCTGGTCTCAGGCACAAGGCTTATTTCAGATGAAAGCGCCTGATTGGAAGACGATACCATCTCACCACAAGCAAGCGTCAGCCCATCAAGCGGATAAGCAAGCCCGTCTGAGCGCATAAAGCTGATGCTCTGAAGAGGCAAAATAGCGATAAGCCCCCCTTTTTCTGCACCAAGATCACAAGCCCCTTTATGAGTTGTTATGATTTCATCATTTGTAACAGCGATTATTGCTTTGTTATTTTGAAATTTGGCCATCACATGAAGATTGGCAAAGCTATGATCAAACCGCTTACCAAATAAACCAAAGCCAATCATAATTGGCGCTTCAAAGTGTCTGACTGCCTTTTCAAAATCATTGCTATCTTGCTCTGCCATACGCAGACAGACTGGCGGATTTTCCAAACTCTCATCATCAGGCGGATTATAGCTATCCATATCTCCAATAACATAGCTTGCCGCGATATCATGTTGTTGCAGATAGTGACAGGCACCATCAAGCGCGATAATGGGGTAGGTTTTTGCCATCTGTCTTAAGGCTGGCAAATTGACCTCACCTTGTCCGACAATGATGATGGGTGTTTCAAACTCCATAAAGCGGCCTCCTGCGCCATAACCTTTGACACTATATGTCAAACATGAGGGTTTTTGCGCAGGAAAGCCAGTCTGTTGAGTCCCGCTTGGATTATTTTTCACGAAACGCCACAGATGTTGCTCTTTCTATAGGAGATAAAATATAGCTGAGAACAGTTCTCTTGCCGCCAATAATATAGACTGTCACCTGCATACCAGGCACAATATCCGGCTCTACAGTTGAATTCGGAAATAACTTATCAGAGATAGAGATCATCGTCTCATAATAAGGAGGGGCATTTTCTTCTTCAGTTGTATTGCTTGCCACATGAATCACTTCACCTTCCAAAGAGCCATAACGTGATACATCATAAGCAGATAACGAAATACGGGCCAATTGACCAAGGGTGACATCTGCCACATCCTGAGGCAACAGACGTGCGCGAACCACATGATCAGCATCTGCAGGCACAATTTCGGTCAATACTGTCCCTGCCTGTACAACTGCGCCAATGGTTTTGATATGCAAGGCTGAAATCACACCAGATTGTGGCGCTTTAATATCAGCATAAGCAACACGCCCTTCAAGAGATTCCTGTCGTGCCATCGCTTGTTCAAGCGCTGTCTGAGATTCGACAATCCGTGTTGAGGATTCTGCCCGTCTTTGGCTTTTTAAGGAGAGGATTTCTTTTTCCAACCCAACACGTTTTGCTTCCATCGCGCTGACAGACAAGAAAGCGAGCTTTGCTGCGCCTTCTGCCTGACGCCATTTTGTTTCTGCTTCGATCAGCATTAATTTTGGTTCATGACCTGCCTCAACAAGTGGCTTTATCAGATCATATTCCTGTTTGCGAATTCTATATTGATCTTGTGAAATTTCCCCTTCTGCGGTTTTTTGCGCAATATTCCGGTTTAATTCCTCAATAGCCTGATTGATAACAGCGATGCTTTCTTGCTGAGCGATGTAACGTTGCAAGAATAAATTGGCTTCTTTTTCCACCGCATCAGGAGCGGTTTTGCGCAAATCATCCGGAAATTGCACAATTGGGGCATCATTAATTTCTGCCTGCAACCGCAAAATCGCTGCTTTACTTGCTGCAATGTTCACCTCATTTTCAGCATAATCGGCCAGAACATCATTATCTTCAATGCGAAACAAAACGTCACCTTGCCTGACCTGTGTGCCTAATTCGACATGAATTTCCGTTATGCTTCCCGGCAAGCGGCTCTGCACGATTTGGATATCACTTGGGGGGATCACAGCGCCTTCTGCACGCACCTGTTCATCAAGCTCAGCCGTGCTTGCCTAAAAAAAGGCAATCGCAAAAAAGCTTGTAATCAGAAGAAAGACAATCTGGCCTCTGAACATGCCTGTATCCTCATATTTAGAGAAATCAGGTGCACTATGATCCACAGGTAGTGCGCCAAAGATAAGAGGCGGCGGGCCAAACCACTTATAATAAAGACCGCGAAATGGCCAGAATATCAGACGGAAAGGCAAGGATATCAGGAAAAAAGGTACCTTTATGAAGAACCACAGAAAGGAAAAAATATGACCGAAAACCCCACCTTTTGTTGTGGTTACCGGGGCTTCACTTTCACCTTCGATTGTCATGTTTGTTGTCTGCTTAGCCATTTGCGGCTCCTTGTAATTTTTCAAGTACTTTGTCACGTGGCCCTGCCATGGCTATCTGACCTTGTTCCATCACAATGATATGATCAGCTAGTTTAAGCATCGCTCCTCTATGGGTGACATACACGCATGTTGTATTTGTGGTCGCTTCAAGCAAACGATCCACCAGTTGAGATTCTGTCGCATTATTCGGGATCACACGATCATAAACTGTCATGATATATAATGAGGAGGCGAGTACGAATAAATTGATCAAAACAGAGGCTAAAATAACCTGTAAATAGATCGCTTTACTTTTGAGAACTGGCCCATAAAACCAATGCTCACTTAAACTTCTGACAGGATTTAACATTGGCTATCTCCTAGGGTAATACCAAGTAAGGGGGTCAAATTATCAGCAAGCCAATTTATCTGCACATAGGCGAATTCTTGCTGCCATTGTAGTGTTTCAAGCTCAATCGTCTTTTCAGCTCTGGTCTGAATAAGCTCAATAATATCACGGCGGGAGACCCGTGAATTGCCAAGCAAAGCAAGAAGGCTGTCGTAGCGGGACTGAATATCTTGTAGCTGTGATCCAATCGTCTCCATTTCAGTGAAACGGCGTGTCACAATCAGTTGCGATTGCACACTATCCCTTCGATGATTTCGGATAAGTTCGTCACGCTGTGAGGCAATTTCGCGAAGCTACCAGCTTTTTTCCTGAGACCTGGAATTATTGGCACCACCATCATAAAGAGGCACACTCATCTCCAGACGTCCCACTATCTGATATTCTGATTCATAATCAGTGACATCAAAGATACTTGTTTCAAGTACAGTATCAAATTGGGGCAAATTCTCATGTTCGATGGCATAAAGCTCTTCTGTCTGAGCCATAAACCGATAATCCAGAATGCGGATATTGCGCCAGTCTTCCGGCTCAATCTCAATAAAGGCGTCACCGCGCAGATCTGTAAATCTGTCTAGCAATGGCAGACCATCTTCATAGCTTATCTGATAGCTTGCCTGAAGCTGATTAAGCGATTCAGATAAATGACGTTCTGCCCTTTGCAGAGCTATTTCTGCATTGAGAACAGTCAGTTTGACAGCTCTGACCTCTGCGATGCCAACAGAGCCTGCAATGCCCTGCGCTTCGATGGCTTCGATATGAGGCTGCATTTCTTGCAGGGCGTTCGTGCGATATTGGACATCAATGCGCGCACCTTCAATTTGCATCATCAGGCGCAAAATATCCTGCAACGTCTCTGATAAACCTGCCTCATAAGACAGACGTTCCGCAGCAAGCTGATATTCTTCTGCCCGAACACGTGCAGAACCAACACCCCAATCCATAATGCGATAGCGTGCCTGTAACTCCAAATCTAACAGATCATCATTTTGCCTGTCATAAGCGCGGCGCGATGTGTCAGACAAATCATCATTATTGGTTCTAAAATTATGGGCAAGCTGGCGTTCGCCAGATAGTGAGGCTGATATTGATACTCTGTTATCAGCGCGTCTTTGGCCAAGCACAAAGATGGCTCTGCAAGCGCGCGCGCCGGATTGACGCAATCTCGGACTCTGGAAAATCGCTGTCTCAAGCTTTGGCGATAAAAAGGTGGTATGCCCTGTATTGTGAGACTCATTATGGGACGCGGCCTGCTCTTCTGCATAGGCATGAAACAGAGCGCCGCCAATCATCACAAAAAGTAAAAAGATGAAAAAACAAAGCTTATATAGTAATTTTGGCACTTCTTCCAAAGGATAGAGAGCTAGCAAATAAAGACGGTCACGCCATGTCACAATAATATCTCCTGCTGAGATTTTGAGTTCAGCAGGCAGAATAGGCATGCAATCGCTAACAAATCGTAAAGGAATACGGATAAAATGCGTTTTCAGCAGAAAATTTTGTGATTTATGCTAGAAAAGTGTGGGCCTCCACAATCTGAATGAGGGAATGGTGTTTATGTTCGAACTGGTATTATATCAGCCGCAAATTCCGCCAAATACAGGCAATATTATCCGCCTCTGTGCGAATGCCGGCGCAAATCTTCATTTGATCCATCCCCTTGGGTTTGAAATTACTGAAAAATCCTGCCGGCGCGCAGGCCTTGACTATCATGCGCTTACCTATGTTCATCATTATGAAAATTGGCAGGATTTTAGGGAAAAATCTGAGATTAAACGTCTGTTTGCTATCACCAAATTTGGCACAAGGCGCTATGATGCCCCCTCTTATCAGCCAGGAGATGGCTTTTTATTTGGCAGAGAGACAACAGGTCTTCCGGATGATATTCATGCGCTTTTTACGGATGAAACAAGACTTGCCATTCCTATGGTTGAAAATAGCCGCAGTCTGAATATATCAAACGCTGCCAGCATTATCTTATATGAGGCTTGGCGTCAGCAATCATTTACATCCCCTTAATCAGGCTCGCATGATAACAAAGCGGCCCGCCTGTATGACGGGGAAATCCAACACCAAATATCATTGCAGCATCTACAAAATCAGCTGAACTGATATGGCCTTCATCAAGACTAGCCTGACATGCCAGAATCATAGGTTGCAGCACTTGTGCTGTCACCGCGGCAGCGGCATGGCTGTCATAAGAGGCGCGTGGGCGAACTGCTTTTTTCCCGTCCCATTGATATATGCCCTTACCTGTTTTGCGCCCCAATTGTCCCACATCTTGTTTATCCTGCAAAAAAGCCTTCACATTATCTGACATGCCAAGGCGCATACCTACATCAAGACATATATCAAGGCCAATCTGATCTGCCAGTTCAATAGGGCCCATGGGCATACCAAACGCAATTAAGGCCTGATCAATTTCATCTGGCGCGCTACCTGATAGCATCATCTCAATCGCTTCAAAAATATAGGGAAGCAGAGCGCGGTTGACGAGAAACCCCGGGCTGTTTTGCACTTTAACGGGCATTTTTCCTATTTGAAGAGATAATTGCACCAACTGGTTAAGCTGTGCCTCATCATTACCATCACGATAGATCACCTCAACCAAAGGCATGATAGTTGCAGGGTTAAAAAAATGCATGCCAAGCAATCGGCCAGGATCACGCATCAGATGACTAATCTGATCTAAATCGAGCGCTGAGCTATTTGTAGCAAGCAAACAATCAGGGCGCATGTCAGCTTCGACTGACTGCCAGATTTTCTGTTTTAACGCCATTTTTTCTGAAACTGCTTCGATCACAAGATCAATCGCCTCTGGCTGTGACAGCGCGTTGGTACAAATAAGCCTGTCGCTTGCGTCTTTTGCCGCCACAGGCTCTAATTTTTTTGTGAATAAATCGCTTGCGCTTCTTTCTGCCTTACTAAGCGCCTGTTGATTGATATCTGTCAAAAAGACTGTGAAGCCCTTGAGGGCAAAATAGCTTGCGATATCAACGCCCATGGCACCCGCGCCAATCACTTGTATCTTCTGGATTTTGCTTGCACCACGTGCCTGTTTTTTCACCTTGTCAGTCAGCGCAAAGACGCGTCTTAAATTCTGAGATACCTCTTGCAACATCAGATTCGGGAAATGCGCTAATTCGCCTGCAACAAGTTTATCAAAGTCAGGGCCTGCTGTCTTTACAAGCTCAATCATTGCCAGCAAATGCGGAATATGTGAGGGCTGTTTCGAGACAATATATTTCCCGGTTGCTTGTTCAATGATCTCTGACCATTGTCCAGCATCACAAAACACATCATAGTGCCTCTTACCTTTGGCGATGAGAGACGTTGCTGCCTCTAACACCATATCAGTTTCACAAAGTGCATCTGCAAGACCAAGAGATAAAACGGCATTTTGACTGGTCACTGGTTTTGCCGATAAACATAAATCAAGCATGTTTTCGCCGCCAATCAGACGTGCAGCGCGCGCGGTACCGGCAAAGCCGGGGATGAGCCCTAAATTCGCCTCCGGAAATCCGGCCATAATGCGACCAGTGGAAAGACATAATCTGTAATCACAAGCAAGAGCCAGTTCCAATCCACCCCCTAAGACAGGACCATGCAGGACAGCCACAGAAACCAGACGAGATTTTTCAAGAGCGGATAATAAATCCATGGCCTTTTGCTGAAGCGCCCGCACATCATCTTGTGTTTTGAGCACTTCAAATTCACCTATATCCGCACCAAAAACAAAGCCGCTTTGCTTAGCTGATTGCAAGATAATCGCCTGAATCTGAGACTGTGATTCAAGCGCAATAAGAAGCGATTGAAGTTCACTTATCATCTGCGTTGATAACACATTGGCAGATTTATCTGCCATATCAAGATTGATGATCGCAAACGCGCCTGTCATTTCATATCTGAGGTGCTGATAGGCCAAATCTACACTCCCTGCTTTTGCCAGTTAAGTTGTTCGTAAAAACCTAGACCACCAAATGGGACGCATAAAGTAAATACTTCATGAAAGATACCCTTACTCATTACCATCAGGCATTATGATCAGGGCAACCCGAAAAACATTTACCCTATCTTTATTTTAGGGGCCTTATCATTATTTTATGGGGAATATGGCGGATGGACGGGGATTCGAACCCCGGAGGGGCTCTCACCCCAACACGCTTTCCAGGCGTGCGCCTTAAACCGCTCGGCCATCCATCCGCAACTCTTATGTCAGCGCCACCATAGCCAATAAGTGTGACAAAAGCCAGATAGATGACAGAAAAAACACTGATCCGGTCATCTTTGTGCTTGCCATTTATGTTTAATATCCCACAGAGTAACGATATGATATCTCGGTTCTTTCAAATCATAGGTGGCCTTCTGACCTTAAGCGCTCTTGCCCTGTTCTGGGGCGATGTGTCTGCGCCTGATGAGCCTGCAAAATTGTTAGGCCAGTTATTGCATGAATTGTCCCCGCAGTCTTTGCAACTGGCAGAAGCCATTATTGACAGATATATAGACCCATGTGGTCTGTTGCCATTTTTAGGATGTAATACATTTTTATGGCATCCCTTCATTGTGACCTTACTGACATGGCCTGCAGGGTTGGTTTTAGGATTTTTCGGTGTTGCCATTATGCTGGCAAGCACCAGCCTGAAGAGACAAAAGAAAACAGTGCGCTCACTGAAAAAAGAAGGCCGCTAAGCGGCCTTACTCTTGGTTAATTATCACCCATTTGCAAGGCTTTGAAAAAGGCATCTTGCGGGATATCCACCTTGCCAAATTGGCGCATGCGCTTTTTGCCTTCCTTTTGCTTTTCAAGCAATTTGCGTTTTCGGCTGACATCACCACCATAACATTTTGCTGTCACATCTTTTCGCAAAGCCGAAATGGTCTCTCTGGCAATCACTTTCCCGCCAATCGCAGCCTGTAGAGCGATTTTGAACATTTGACGAGGGATAAGATCTTTTAGTCTTGTGCAGATGGCGCGGCCTCTGGTTTCCGATTGTTCACGGTGTACAATCATAGACAAGGCATCAACCGGATCGCTATTGACGAGGATTGATACTTTTACCAAGTCTCCTTGCACATAACCATCCATCTGATAATCAAATGACGCATAGCCTTTGGTCACAGATTTCAGGCGATCATAAAAATCAAAAACAACCTCATTTAAGGGCAGGCGATACACCACCATTGCACGGCTGCCTGCATAGGTAAGGTCAATCTGCTCACCGCGGCGTTCAGTACATAAAGTCAGCACAGATCCAAGATATTCATCAGGCGTCATAATGGTCGCTTTGATCCAAGGCTCTTCAATATGATTTATGCGGGTGACTTCTGGCATATCAGCCGGGTTATGCATTTCAACAATCGCCCCATCTGTCATATGCAATTTATACACCACAGATGGCGCTGTTGAGATCAATTCAAGGTTAAATTCTCGTGCCAAACGCTCTGTTATCACTTCCATATGAAGCAAGCCTAAAAAGCCGCACCTAAAGCCGAAGCCAAGAGCAGCAGACGTCTCAGCTTCAAAAGAAAAAGAGCTGTCATTAAGTGAGAGTTTTTCCAATGCTTCTCTCAGAGCTGAAAATTCAGCTGTATCAATGGGAAACATACCGCAGAACACAACGGGGACAGATGGCTTAAAACCAGGTAAGGCATCAGCGCAAGGTTTGCGCTCATCGGTGATGGTATCGCCTACTTTGGCATCTGATACACGTTTGACCCCTGCATTGATAAACCCAACTTCACCAGGGCCAAGAGACTCAACCATCTCTGGCTTGGGACCAAACACACCAACACGTTCGACAACATGAGAGGCACCACTGGCCATCATGCGGATTTTCATGCCTTTTTTCAGCATGCCATCCTTGACCCTAACAAGAGTCATCACACCTAAATAAGGGTCATACCAACTATCAACAAGTAACGCTTTTAAGGGCGCATCATTGTCACCGGCAGGAGATGGCAATTCGGTTACAATGGCTTCTAAGACATCTGGAATACCAAGGCCCGTTTTCGCTGAGACTGCAATCGCATCT
This sequence comes from Puniceispirillaceae bacterium (SeqCode), assembly GCA_049890215.1. Lineage (GTDB taxonomy): Bacteria > Pseudomonadota > Alphaproteobacteria > Puniceispirillales > Puniceispirillaceae > UBA685. The sequence continues at coordinate 28,804 of JBMHBX010000041.1, forward strand.
GAGGCATCAAGGCCGATCACATCTTCAATTTGTGCCTTAACACGCTCAGGTTCTGCCGCAGGCAAATCCATTTTATTCAGCACAGTAATAAGGTCATGATCAGCATCAATTGCCTGATACACATTTGCCAATGTCTGCGCTTCGACCCCCTGGGAGGCATCCACCACCAATAATGAGCCTTCACAGGCAGATAAAGAGCGCGATACTTCATATCCGAAATCCACGTGACCCGGTGTGTCCATGAGGTTCAAAATATAGGTTTCACCATCTTTGGCCTTGTAGGACAAGCGTACTGTTTGGGCTTTGATCGTAATGCCACGCTCACGCTCAATATCCATATTGTCAAGCACCTGATCTGACATTTCTCTGTCAGTCAAACCACCACAATAACTAATCAGCCTATCAGCGATGGTTGATTTGCCATGGTCAATATGGGCGACAATCGAAAAATTTCGTATATTCTGTAACTTTGTCATGGCCTCTTTTTACCTTGTTTACCTGTCAATGAAAAGAGAGGAGATGACCAAAATCAATGCACAAATGCCGCAGTGTGGTATTTTTCCGCTTCGCCAACCGTACCATGCAAAGATACTAGATGTTTTGACCCGATTTTGCTAAGATCAGGCCCAGAAATAAAACATAGAAGTGATGACAAACCCATGCCATTAGAGCGTCATGAGAAATACCAGCCCTATGCGACCATCCAACTTGATGATCGTACCTGGCCGTCAAATACCATAACAAAAGCACCGGTCTGGTGTTCTGTTGACCTGCGTGATGGCAATCAGGCACTGATTGAGCCTATGGATTCCATGCGCAAAATGCGTATGTTCAAAGTGCTTGTAGAAATGGGTTTCAAGGAAATCGAAGTTGGCTTTCCTTCTGCGTCTGAGACAGATTTCAACTTTTTGCGTGAGCTAATAGATGGTGGCCATATACCTGATGATGTTACTGTTCAGGTGCTAACACAAGCAAGAGAGCATTTGATTGACCGCACCATCGAAAGTTTGCAAGGCACCAAAAATGCGATTTTGCATCTCTATAATTCAACATCTACTTTGCAAAGGCGTGTTGTCTTTAAGGCAGATAAAGCAGGGGTAAAACAAATCGCTGTTGATGGTGCCAAAATGGTAGCAGACAGAATCAGCAAATTATCGTCTGATACAAATTTGCGCCTGCAATATTCACCCGAGAGCTTTACAGGCACAGAGCTTGATTATGCCTTAGATGTCTGTGAGGCGGTAATGGATGTCTGGCAACCAACGCCGGAGAATCAGACCATTATCAATTTGCCGGCAACCGTTGAGATGTCGAGCCCCAATATTTATGCTGACCAAATAGAATGGATGCACAGGCATTTTTCACGCCGTGACAGCATTATTTTATCACTCCATCCTCACAATGACAGAGGCACAGGTATCGCTGCGACTGAATTGGGTTTGATGGCAGGTGCCGACAGGGTCGAAGGCACATTATTTGGCAATGGTGAGCGCACCGGCAATGTTGATATTGTCACATTGGGGCTGAATATGTTTACACAAGGCCTTGATCCTCATCTTGATTTCTCTGATATCAATAAGCTTGTTGAAACGGCTGAATTTTGTAATCAGCTTCCTGTTCATCAACGCCACCCTTACGCAGGGCAGCTTGTTCACACAGCTTTCTCAGGGTCGCACCAAGATGCCATCCGCAAAGGCATGGATGCCATCGCAAAGGCAAATGATGATCACTGGGAAGTACCCTACCTGCCAATAGACCCGTCTGATATTGGGCGATCTTATGAAGCTATTATCCGGGTGAATTCTCAATCTGGTAAAGCGGGCGCTGCTTATTTGCTTGAGGTAGATCATCACGTACGCCTGCCGCGCGCCATGGAAGTGGAATTCAGCTCCTTTGTTCAAAAAACCGCAGATGATGAAGGGGTTGAAATTACCTCGTCAAAAATCTGGGATATTTTTGCCAATACTTATCTCAGCACAGATGGTGCTTATGAGCTTATCTCTTTTGAATCACAGCCTGTTGCACGAAATGCAGAGCAAACACGCATTGAGGCTGTAGTGCGTTTTGACGGGGCTGACCATACCATCACACATGTTGGCAATGGTCCCATTTCCGCTTTTGTGAATGGTATCAGGAATGAATTTGGCCTGAAGTTTAATCTTGCTGATTTTGGTCAAAATACCCGTTCATCTTCTTCGCAAGCAGAAGCGGCCGCTTATGTAGAATTGCGTGTTCCTGATGAACAAGGCCAGTCAGTCTTTGGCGCCGGCATTGATACCTCCATCACTTTAGCGCCTATCAAAGCAGTGATTTCTGCTATAAACAGGCTATAGCTAGAACAGGCTATAGCTAAGGTGATAAGGCATAAATGATAGTGCCCCTTTGCAGATAAGGGCACTTATCATCTGTGGCAGAAGTGCTACCTAGCCACGGATAACACCGCCGCAATTTTTTTCAACAGAGGCGATGATTTTATCACTAATCGCAACAATTTCTGAATCAACAAGCGTGGCTTTTTGTGGCTGAATTGTCACATTAATTGCAAGAGACTTCTTTCCGGCCTCTATCTTATCACCTGCATAAAGATCAAAGACCTTTAACTCTGTCACAAAAGGCTTGCCACCTGCCCTGACAGCGCGCATGACCGCATCGGCGCTGACAGTATCATCAACAATAAATGCAAAATCACGGCTTAGTGATTGCAGGCTACTCAGAGCAAGCAGAGGTTTTGCAGGCCCCTTATCCTTTGGTGCCGCTATGCGTTCAAAGAAGCATTCAAAGCCGGCACAGGCCCCTTTAATGTCAAAATGATTTGTGATTTTCGGATGAATCTCGCCAAAATAACCAAGCACAGTGCGCCCTTGAACAAGCGCACCTGATCTGCCCGGATGATAATAGTCAGGCGCCTCAGATGTGATTTGCAGATTTTCCACGCTCACACCAATAGCACCCAAAGCATTTAACAGATCAGCCTTTGCATCGTAAACGCTAACCACCTCATCAGATAGGCGCCAATCAGCTATTTGTGTGCGGCCCTGCCGGACACCACTGCACATCTGAAACTGTTGATCAGCCGGCACACCATGAAAGGCAGGCCCAATTTCAAAAAAGGCAAGATCCTGTGCCCCTTTGCGCACATTGCGGCCGACCGCCTGAAGCAAATTAGGCAAAATAGTAGGACGCATCATATTCAAATCAGCGCTAATCGGATTTGCAAGACGAAGAGAAGCATCACCGCCACCAAATAAAATGGCATCTTCATCTTTCATAAATGAAAATGTCACTGCCTCAACAAAGCCACGGCTCACCAGGGCACGGCGCAGATAATTTGTACGCCTTTGCAACTTTGAGATAGACGGTTTTGCAATCATCTCATCACGGGGCAGAGATAACATCGGCAAATGGTCATATCCATGAATGCGGATAACCTCTTCAATGAGATCTGCTTTGCCATGAATATCAGGGCGCCATGTTGGGCGCCTGACCTGTCATGAGGTATCGCCTTGTGCCTGAATGTCGAAGCCAAGCACCTCCAATATTTCCTGTTGCCGCGAGGCAGAAACATCCACACCTGTCAAAGCCGTTACATTATCAGGTGAAAAAGAAATAGGCTGAACAGGCGCAACACCTTTACCAGCAAGAACAAGATGGCTTGCTTGTGCGCCTGTAAGTTGTTTGATAAACCGTGTGATATAGCCTGCAAAGGCAGTTGGCCCATCTGCATCAAGGCCGCGTTCAAAACGATAACGCGCATCTGAATTTAAGTTTAACTTGCGACCAGTGATTGCCACAGACACAGGATCAAATATCGCGATTTCCAAGAACATATTGGTCGTGGTTTCACTCACCCCTGTTCTCTCACCGCCCATGACGCCGGCAATATCGTCCGGACCGTTTTGATCGCCGATGATGATCATCTCATCATCAAGTTCATAGGTTTTTTCATTTAAGGCAGTCAGTGTCTCGCCAGCCCGCCCGTTGCGGATGATAAGTTTGTCACCCACGATTTTATCAGCGTCATAGGCATGCAAAGGCCTGCCAATGTCGAACATGATATAATTAGTGATATCCACAAGAACATCAATTGGCCTCTGGCCGATTGCGGTAAGACGCTGCTGCATCCAGGCAGGTGAAGGCTGATTTGTGACGGAGCGGAAATACCTGCCTGAGACAATGGGCACAGCATTTGGGTCTTTTGTCTCTATTGACCATGTCACCGGACTGTCAAAACTGCCTTCTTCTTCTGAAAAATCTAGCGGCTTCAATGTGCCATAGCCTGCAGCGGCTAAATCACGTGCAATACCTCTTACACCAAGGCAATCACCTCTATTTGGTGTGATGGCAATCTCTATTACCGGATCATCAAGGCCGGCAGCCACAGCCGCAGCAGAGCCTGCTTCAGCTTGTGATGACAATTCCATAATGCCATCATGATCATCAGAAATGCCAAGTTCTGAGGCAGAACAGAGCATGCCATGAGATTCTTCACCACGAATATCACCTTTTTTGATGGTGATATCCAATCCCGGAATATAGGTGCCAGGCCTGGCCAGTACTGTTTTCAGTCCTGCACGCGCATTCGGAGCGCCGCACACAATTTGGATTGTATCTGTGCCTGTATTGACAGAACAAACCTGCAATTTATCAGCATTTGGATGACGTTCAGCGCTGACAATCTCTGCCACGGTGAAATCAGCAAGCCTGCTTTTGGGATCATCAAATTCTTCAACCTCAAGCCCGATCATAGGCAAGATATCCAAAATTTCATCTAAAGTCGCTGTTGTATCAAGATGATCTTTCAGCCAATTCCAAGTGAATTTCATCTGCCTTACCCCACAATCCCTGTATGAAGTGCAGGCACATCGTGCCCCATAAATCCATAATGACGCATCCAACGCAAATCACTGTCATAGAATGTCCGTAAATCAGGAATGCCATATTTCAACATGGCGAGCCGTTCAATCCCCATACCAAAGGCAAAGCCTTGTACTTTTTCAGGATCATAGCCACAATTTTCCAACACTTTGGGGTGCACCATGCCGGAGCCTAAAATTTCGAGCCAGTCATCACCGGCCCCAATTTTCAACCCGCCATCTTTGCGACTGCAGCCGATATCAACCTCAGCTGATGGCTCTGTAAAAGGGAAAAAGCTGGGACGGAATCGCACTGGCAATTCATCCACACCAAAAAATGCTTTACAAAATTCGATCAAACAGCCTTTGAGATGGCCCATATGAATATCTGTGCCAATCACAAGCCCCTCACATTGATGGAACATAGGCGAATGCGTTGCATCATGGTCAGACCTGTAGGTACGCCCCGGCGCAATGATTCTGATTGGCGGCTCATTGGCCTCCATTGTGCGAATTTGGACAGGTGATGTCTGCGTTCTAAGAACAGGGCGTGCGCCTTGTGCATCAGTCTGCAGATAAAACGTATCATGTTCCTGGCGTGCAGGATGTTCCGGCGGAATATTCAATGCGGTGAAGTTATAATAATCACTCTCAACATCAGGCCCTTCAGCAACTGAAAAACCCATATCAGCAAAAATGGCCGTAATCTCTTCAATGGTTCTGCTAAGCGGATGTGTGCGCCCTTCAGAGGCGGACGGGACAGGCAAGGTAACATCAACAGCTTCAGACGCTAATTTTTCCTCTAATGCTGCTTTCGCCAAAAAAGAGGCTTTTTCAGATAAGGCATCACTGACGGACTGTTTGACTTCATTGACTTGCTGACCAAAGCTTTTACGTTCTTCGGCGGGCATAGACCCAAGCGATTTTAAGGCCTCTGAAATCACCCCTTTTTTACCAAGCGCCTCTACCCTGATTGCATCAAGGCCGTGCGTTGTGTCTGCGGCGGCGATTTTTTCCATTAACTCTGATTTTAGCACGCTAAGTGATTGCATTTTAGACCTTCTTGCATACCAGGTGACCTGTGAAATTAGGGGCCACAAAAACTGATGGGGCCTAACTGGCCCCATCTTATCATGATATCTGAGATTATGTTAGGCTGCTTTGCGTGACTGCTCTACCAGGCTTGCAAAGGCTGCTGCATCATGCACAGCCAAATCAGCCAGCATCTTGCGATCAACTTCAATCCCTGCTTTGTTCAAGCCGCCCATCAATGATGAATATGTCATGCCATGAAGACGCGCTGCAGCGTTAATACGCTGAATCCACAAGGCGCGGAATTCACGTTTGCGAACACGGCGGTCGCGATAGGCATATTGACGTGCTTTATCGACCGCTTGTTTTGCAACACGGATAGTGTTTTTGCGGCGGCCATAATAGCCTTTTGCAGCTTTGATAACTTTGCTGTGACGTGCGTGTGATGTCACGCCTCTTTTAACTCTTGCCATCTCTCACTCTCCTCTAGGCGTAGGGAAGGAAACGCTTCACAATGCGCGCATCAGCGGCACAAAGAATCATTGTACCACGCGCTTGGCGTTTCATTTTCTGTGAACGACGACGAAGGTTATGGCTCAAGAACGCTGCTGAGCCGCGGACTTTGCCATTCGCTGTTAAGCGGAAACGCTTTTTAGCGCCGCTTTTTGTTTTCATTTTGGGCATTTCATCCTCACTTAACTTTAAGGGTTTTGGTTGTTACCAACCATCATTCAGCTAGTCAGGCAGCCCGATGTTATAGCCTGCGCTAGCGGTGTTTTCTTTATTGAGCGCTCATCTATAGTCAAGACAGCACGCAAAAGCAATAGGTTTTGGTATTTTTTAACCTCTTATCAGCGCGGTGCAATCACCATAATCATTTGGCGACCTTCCATTTTTGGCATGGCCTCAACCTTGGCGATTTCTTCTATTTCTGTACGCACACGCTCTAAAAGCTGACTACCTAATTCAACATGAGCCATTTCACGGCCACGGAACCGCAAGGTGATTTTCACTTTATCGCCTGCTGCCAGGAATTTATTCACCGCCCGCATTTTTACCTGATAATCATGATCATCAATATTCGGACGCAGTTTAATTTCTTTTACTTCAATCACCTTTTGCTTTTTGCGCGCTTCATTAGCACGCTTTTGCGCCTGGTATTTGAATTTGCCATAGTCAAGAATTTTGCAAACAGGTGGTTCAGCATTTGGCTGTAATTCAACCAAATCCAGACCGGCATCATAGGCTTTTTCGAGCGCTTCGGAAATCGGTAGCACCCCTAGCTGTTGGCCTTCGGAATCAATACATCTTACGGTAGCAGACCGAATATCTTCATTTATCCGCGGGCCAGAATTGGCTGGCATCGCCTCTTGTCGTGAACGTGCTATGAAACTCTCCTATATAACAGTTTGCACAGTGTTTTATGATATTTGCTAACATGATCATGACCATGTATGCGCATTGTTGTAATGGGGATTACTAAAAAACTCAAGATATAGCCTTAGTTTTTACGCAAATCAGGCGGTGTGGCTTCTTCTGCAATAAGCGCCATAGCCTCACAAAGAGGTAAAATTGTCTGCTCTTGAGACCCAAGGCGGCGAATTGCCACTGTGCCTGCATCTGCCTCTCTGTCTCCGACTGCTAAAATTACAGGGATCTTTGCAGTGCTATGCTCTCTTATCTTATAGCCTATTTTCTCATTACGTGTATCAATCTCAACGCGAAGACCTGCATCCTTTGCAGCTTCAACAACTGCATCAGCATAGGTATTTGCACTAGCTGTGATTGGCGCAACAACAATCTGGACAGGCGACAACCATAACGGCATGCGTCCGGAATATTGTTCAATCAAAATCCCAATCCAGCGTTCCATTGACCCCAGAATCGCGCGGTGCAGCATCACCGGCCTGTGGCGGTTGCCATCTTCACCAACATATTCAGCATCAAGGCGCTCTGGCAGCACAAAATCCACCTGCAAGGTGCCACATTGCCAGTCTCGGCCAATCGCATCAGTCAATACAAATTCAAGTTTTGGGCCATAAAAAGCGCCCTCGCCGGGGTTCAGCTTTGTTTCCAGATCGGCCGCTTTGGTAGCATCTGTTAACGCGGCTTCTGCTTTGTCCCAAACACTATCTTCACCTGCGCGCACTTCCGGGCGATCAGAGAATTTTACGCGGACTTCATCAAAGCCAAAATCAGAATAGATATCCTGGAGCAAGCTACAGAATGCAACAGATTCTGAGGTGATCTGATCTTCTGTACAGAAAATATGGGCATCATCTTGTGTGAAGGCGCGCACACGCATAATGCCATGCAATGCACCTGAAGGCTCATTGCGGTGACAACTGCCAAATTCTGCCATACGCATTGGCAAATCACGGTAAGATTTCACCCCCTGGCGATAAATCTGAACATGACCAGGGCAATTCATTGGCTTTAACGCCAGTGTGCGATCATCTTCTGAATGAGCGGTGAACATATTCTCACCAAATTTATCCCAGTGACCAGAGGCTTCCCACAAACTGCGATCAATTAATTGTGGTGTTTTTACCTCTGCATAGCCTGCCGCATCAAGGCGCCTGCGCATATAGCTTTCAATTTCACGATATAAGATCCAGCCACGCGGATGCCAGAAGACTGACCCGGTTGCTTCTTCTTGCATATGGAACAAATCAAGCGCGCGCCCCAATTTGCGGTGATCACGCTTTTCTGCCTCTTCTAGCATATGCAAATAGGCTGACAGATCTTTTTCGTTCAACCAGGCAGTTCCATAAATACGCTGAAGCATTGGGTTTTTTGAATCACCACGCCAATAAGCACCTGCTACTTTCATAATCTTGAAGGCATGGCCAGCCTTGCCGGTTGAGGGCAAATGAGGACCACGACACAGGTCTATGAAATTGCCTTGCGTGTAATGGCTAACTGTCTCTGAGGCTGGAATCGATTCTACCAGTTCAACTTTGAAAGGCTCATTTTTGTCTTTATAAAAAGCGACTGCTTCATCTCTTGTCCAAGTGCCGCGCACAATCTCTTCATCACGGTCGACAATGTCATGCATGCGCGCTTCGATGGCTTCGAGATCTTCTGGTGTGAAGGAGGTCTCACGATAAAAATCATAATAAAACCCATTTTCAATCGCAGGTCCGATTGTGACTTGAGTCTCCGGGAACAATTCTAAAACCGCCTCTGCCATGATATGAGCGCAATCATGACGCACAAGCTCCAGGGCTTCTTCATCTCGGTTTGTGATAAGTCTGAGGTGCGCATCTTCAGCAATCGGACGCGTTAAATCCCAGGCAGCGTCATCTACAAATGCCCCCATAGCAGCCTTAGCCAGCCCTGCCCCAATAGAAGCAGCGACATCATAAGGTGTAACAGCGCTATCAAATTGTTTGACTGACCCATCAGGCAGTGTAATTGCAGGCATAATTTCGTCTTTCAGATCGCAGATAATATAGTGGCTAACCGTTCAGGCGTAACTTATAAAACTTCAGCCTATAAAACAAGAGACCATCACTTTTTCACAAGAAGCTTGTCATAAATGGCGATCGTCTTCTCGCACATGAGTGAGGTTGTAAAGTTACTTTGGATATGCGCCCTTGCTTTTTTGGCAAAGGTTTTCCGTTTACGTGGCCCCAAAGACAGCGCTTTGGTAATTTGCTCTGCCAAACTGTTTGTATCATTTGGCACAGCCAGAAAACCAGTCTCATCATGAGTGATAGATTCACATGCCCCGCCATGATCAAAGGCGACAACCGGCCGGCCCATTGCTTGCGCTTCAATCGCGACACGACCAAATGGTTCAGGTTCAATTGATGGCATGACTATCACATCAGCCAGCATCATAGCGGCCGGGACATCATTTGTTTTGCCCACTAGCCTGACAATCGATTCAAGCTTGTATTTCAGAACCACGGACTGAATTTGATCATAAAATTTGCCACTATCATCTGAGAGGCCAAGCAACACAAGGGTGAAATTCGTATCTGGCATCGATGAGACAGCGCGTAATAAAATTTCATGCCCCTTCCATGCGGTCGGCCGTGCTGGCATCATCACAACAGGTCTGTCATCTGGTATCGCCAGACGCGTTGCTTCATTGATAATACGACCTTGCGACACCGCTGCCGGATCGAAATAAGCCAAATCCACCCCGCGATGGATAACAGTTAATTTATTGGCGGTATCATATTTGGAGAAATGAGTTTCTATTTGAGATTTGATAAAATCAGAAATAGCAATGATATGGTCACTTGATAGCATTTTGGCGTTATAAAAACGCTTCAAAATCTTGGTTGTGCCGAATTTTCCATGGATAGTCGAAATGGTGGCAATGCCAAGTGACTTTGCCACTGGTAAGGCAATCCATGCAGGCGCCCGTGATCTGACATGAACAATATCCACCCCATATTCGATCAGAATTTTTTTGAGATCACGTCTTATCCTGCCCCAGCTAAGCGGATTTTTCTGATGTACTGCTAATTGTATATGAATGGCGCCTATGCGCTGTAATTGCGGCACAAGATGACCACCATTACTGATGACAATAGCTTTACCACCTGCTGCGATGATCGCACGCGCGATCTCAATCGTGCCGCGTTCCACACCGCCAACATGAAGCTCAGGTAAAATCTGGGCGATCACAGGTTGCCTTACCATATCTGCTTGCGATGATGTAAAAGGCGAAAAAGAAAATTTAGACATGGCTTGTGATCTATTTTGTGGCAAGAAGAAAGACAGTTAGGGTGATTGTGATCAATGATAATACACAATAAAGGTTAACGAGCTATGAAGACAGACTACCTAGATATAAACGATGAGATACGCCTTGCCTATCAAAAGCTTGACGGAAATGGGCCTACGGTTGTTTTTCTTGCAGGTCACGGATCTGATATGTTCGGCTCCAAAGCTGAGGCGCTTGCTTGTTATTGCGAAAAGACAGGTCAAGCTTTTGTACGTTTTGATTATCAAGGGCACGGGCTGAGCTCCGGCGATATGATGGACGGCACTATTAGTGCTTGGACACAAGATGCGCTTGCTATTGTGGATATGCTTACCACAGGACCAATTTTGCTTGTTGGCTCATCTCTGGGTGGTTGGATCATGCTTGCCGTTGCAAAAGCACGCGCCTCTCGCGTGATGGGATGTATTGGTATCGCGGCAGCTCCTGATTTTACGGAGCGCCTTATCTGGCAATCTCTTCGTCCTGACCAGCAAGAAGAAATGGCGGCCACCGGTCAAATTGCCCTGCCAAATCCGTATGCAGATGAAGATGTAATTTATCCTTATCAGCTGATAACAGATGGTCGTCAGAATTTGTTATTAGATAAAGAATTGCCCATTATGTGCCCTGTCATTTTGCATCAAGGCATGGCAGATCACGAAGTGCCATGGCAGACAGCGTGCGATATCGCACAAGCGGTATCCTCACCAGATGTGACGATCCATCTGAGAAAAGATTCAGGTCATCGTTTTTCATCAGAGTCAGAAATCGCGCAAATCATAGACTCAGTCAAGATAATGCTAAACCAATGAAGACAGGCTAAAAATCAAGCTCAGCATAATCTTTGGCAGGCGGCATGCCGACAAGCCTGTCAGCCAGAAGAGGTCTGAAAGATGGCCGGGATTTCATTTTCATATACCATGATTTCAGGTCGGGATATTTTTGCCAATCAACATCACCAAAATAATCAAGCACTGATATGTGGGCCGCCGCACATAGATCGCTAAGTGTTAGTCTGTCGCCAGCAAGCCAGTCATGGCGCGCAAGCAACCATTCAAAATACCCAAAATGGATTTGCGCATTACCAAGAGCGGTCCGGATAATATCAGATGAGACTGCCTGGCCACGCAGAAACCGCTTCATTATACGTTCTGAAAATAAAGGGCCTGCCACTTCGCGCGTGAATTTTTCATCAAACCACGACAATAAACGCCTGATTTCTGCTTTTTCTTCTGGTGTGCCAGACAATAAAAAGGCTGTTTCCTGAACCTCTTCAATCCATTCACTTATTACGCGCGCGCCGCAATACACACCTTTATTCGCATCATCAAGCACTGGCAATTCGCCGGCTGGATTTAGCTTTAATATGGTCTCATCACGTTCCCATGGCACAATGTTGCGCACATCAACATCAATCTTATATTCTGCCAAAATCAGGCGAATAAACCGGGAAGCAGCGGCATGAGAATAATGATATAATACAGGCATTGACGCGATAGCCGCTATGGTTTGATTATGATTGTAAGCGCCATCACATTACACAATCTGCGGCAGGATTGGCAAGATTGCCTGCGGTTTTTGTAATGATACTTTATTATCATGCAGCCATTTTATCTGTAGGCGCTCAGGCTCTATGAAACCAGGCCATAAAAAGATAGCGCTATCTGCGGGCTCAAAGCCAAAGCGGGGATAATAATCTGCTTCGCCTGAAATCAGCACAAAGTCATAACCAAGACTGGCAGCCTGCTCTAGTGAATGGGATACAAGAGCCTTGCCATAACCTGCGCCCTTATGAGTTGGATCAACAGCGAGCGGCCCAAGCAGGAGTTGGCGCCTGCCGGCCACTTGAATCGGCCAATATCTGATAGAACCAATAACAAGGCCATCATATTCACAAACAAAGCATAAAGCAGCCTCAGGAGAACAAAGGCGCAAATGGCGCACCGTTCTTAGCGCATGTGCGGCACCAAAAGCCGCCTCTATCAAAGCGTCAACAGCTTTTGCATCGCCGCTTGTTTCCGATCTGATAGAGGCGCCAGATGATATTTTATGATTAGCCGGCATGCCTCAACTCACTGGCATCTAGCGGATGAGGTAACTTTGCCAAAATCTCCTTTGGCACCACATGCCAGAAATGACCAATTGCCTTATTCCACTGATTCAGGAGGCTTTTTGCCAATTCTGATTCTGTTTCACTGGCATGATGTTCAATCATCTGCTGAAGATAATCAGCCCAGTAATCTGTGTTAATGCGCGTTACATGCAAAGTTTCAAGATTGACATTATCCATAAAGCTGTCTGCTTCATCATAGATAAAGCCCATGCCGCCTGTCATGCCGGCGCCAAAGTTTGAGCCAACCTCACCAAGGATAACAGCTACGCCGCCTGTCATATATTCACAGCCATTTGACCCGCAGCCCTCGACAATGGCAGTCGCACCTGAATTGCGCACGCAAAGACGCTCGCCTGCCTGACCTGCCGCCAGCAAACTGCCGGAGGTCGCGCCGTAAAGAACTGTGTTTCCGATGATGGTATTCTGAGAGGCGACAAAACTGGCACCAACTGATGGTCTTACCGTAATGGTGCCGCCTGACAATCCCTTACCGACATAGTCATTTGCATCACCAATAACATCAAGGCGCAGACCCTGAACTGCAAATGCCCCCAAAGACTGGCCTGCCGGCCCTCTGAGGCGAACAGCTACCTGTCCTTCTGGCAGGCCCGTCATGCCAAACTGACGCACGATATAAGATGATAATCGTGTCCCAATCGCCCGTTGTGTGTTTTCGATATTATAGGATAATTGCATCTTGCCGCCTGTTTTCAACGCGTTGGCAGCGTCTTTGACAATTTGCGCATCGAGCGTATCTAGCACTTCAACACGAGGGGCGTTGATATTGCCGCCACGCTGACCTGTGGTAATCGCCTGAACAAGGATAGGATTTAGATCCAAATCATCAAGAGCTGCATCACCGCGCGATACCTGAGACAGCAGATCCGTGCGGCCAATGATTTCCTGTAATGACTGGAAACCAAGTGAGGCCAGAATTTCACGCACTTCTTCTGCGACATGAGTAAAGAGTTGTACGACCTTATCAGGTGTGCCTTCGAATTTATGGCGCAGATCTTCACGCTGTGTACAAACGCCTACCGGGCACGTGTTTGAGTGGCATTGACGAACCATGATACAGCCCATCGCCACAAGCGCTGATGTTCCAATCCCATATTCATCCGCGCCCAGCATGGCTGCTACTACGATATCGCGGCCAGTCTTCAGGCCACCATCTGTGCGCAACACGACTTTATCGCGCAGATCATTCATGCTTAACACCTGATGCACTTCGGACAGACCAATCTCCCATGGCATACCTGCGTGCTTGATAGATGATTGCGGGCTCGCCCCAGTGCCGCCACCATGACCAGAAATCAAAATCGTATCTGCTTTTGCCTTGGCCACGCCTGCTGCAATGGTACCAATGCCGGTTGAGGCAACAAGTTTCACACAGACCCGTGCCTCAGGGTTGATTTGCTTCAAATCATAAATTAGCTGCGCTAAGTCTTCGATAGAATAAATATCATGATGAGGCGGTGGCGAAATCAGCGTAACACCTGGTGTTGAGTGACGCAGTTTTGCGATGATCTCATTGACCTTGATGCCAGGTAACTGGCCACCTTCTCCAGGCTTGGCGCCTTGAGCGACTTTGATTTCAAGCTCCTGACAATTATTCAGATATTCTGCGGTCACACCAAAGCGACCAGACGCAACCTGTTTAATGGCAGATGACGGATTATCGCCATTTTCACGTAATGAGAAGCGTTCCGGATCTTCCCCACCTTCACCAGAGTCAGATTTTGCACCAATTCTGTTCATAGCAATGGAGAGCGTCTCATGCGCCTCAGGACTAAGTGCGCCAAGAGAAATGCCCGGAGAGACAAGCCTTTTGCGAATATCAGTAATCGATTCAACTTCCTCAACGCGCACAGCCTCAGCGCCTGATTTGAAATCAAGCAAGTCACGCAAATTAACCGGACCCTGGCGTTCTACGATAGAGACATATTTCTTCCAGCTATCATATGAGCCTGTATTACAAGCATGTTGCATAGCATGTATCATCTGGCCATCAAATGCATGGCGCTCGCCAGATTTGCGGTAACGCAACAAACCGCCAACAGGCAAAAAGCCTGCCTCACCACCAAATGCTTTTTCATGCATAGAGCGCATGCGCGACTGGATCCCATTCAGACCAAGGCCAGATATACGAGATGACATTGGCGGGAAATATTTTGCAACCAACGAACGCGATAATCCAAGCGCTTCAAAATTATACCCACCACGATAAGAGGCAATCACAGAGATCCCCATCTTAGACATGATTTTCAACAGCCCATCTTCGATGGCTTTTTTGAAATTACCCATAGCCTGTGTGAAAGTTAGCCCCTCAAGCAGCCCCTTTTCCATACGCTCTGCCACTGTCCATTCTGCCAAATAAGCATTAATTGTGGTCGCCCCCACGCCGACCAGCACGGCAAAGTGATGAACATCAAGACATTCACCAGAGGATATGTTCAAAGAGGCAAAGGTCCGCAATTGTTCACGCACCAAATGAGAATGAACCGCCCCTGTCGCCAGTATCATTGGGATAGGCATATGTTCATCATCAGCGTTAGCATCTGTTAGCATGATATGCTCACAACCACCACGCACGGCATTTTCAGCCTCTATCTGAATACGATCAAGCGCTTCACTTAACCCATTATCACCAGAATTGGCTTCATAGGTACAATCAATCGTGGCTGCTTTTGCGCCTAAATGATCAACCAATGCAGCATATTCTGCATTGGTTAAAATAGGCGAATTCAAAAGCAAGTGATCACATTGTTCAGGCGCTTCATCAAGGATATTCCCTAAATTTCCAAGGCGTGTGCGCAAGGTCATCACATGGCGTTCACGCAAACTGTCAATCGGCGGATTCGTGACTTGCGAAAAGTTCTGACGGAAAAAGTGATGTAAGCCACGATAGCGGCTGGATAGCACTGCAAGAGGCGCATCATCTCCCATAGAGCCGACAGCCTCTTTGCCCCCTTCAGCCATAGGCTGGAGCAATAATTCCATATCTTCGAGTGTCCAGCCTGCCAATAATTGACGCCGGCGCAAAGTCTCAGCATCCGGCAATACCTGCTTTGAAGAGCTGGCTTTGGCCAATAGAGCATCCATCTTTTCAGACCTGCCAATCCATTCACCCCAAGGCGCACGCTTCATCAGGTCATTTTTGATTTCTGCATCATGCAAAAGGCGCCCCTCTGCCAGATTGACGCCAATCATCTCACCCGGACCAAGCCGGCCACGTTCTACGATTTCATTTTCAGGAACAACCACCATGCCTGTCTCAGAGCCTGCGATAAGAAGGCCTGATTTCGTTAAGGTATAACGCATGGGGCGAAGACCATTTCTGTCAGTACCACCAATCGCCCAATCACCTGCAAATGCCGCGATCGCTGCCGGGCCGTCCCATGGTTCCATCACTGCGTTGCAATAAGCATAGAGCTGTGAGAGGTCGGATTCACCATCGACATCAATCGCCTGAGGAATAGTCATTGTTTTGACCATTGGCAGATCACGCCCGCCATGCAGCATTAATTCAAAAACAGAATCAAGAGCGGCTGAATCAGATGAGCCTTTTGCGATGACAGGTTTTACTTCTTCGACCGCATCACCAAATAAAGGAGACTGCATTCTGTCTTCGTGACAGGCCATCCAGTTCATATTGCCACGAACTGTGTTAATCTCACCATTATGCGCCAACACGCGAAATGGCTGTGCCAGTCGCCAGGTGGGAAATGTATTAGTCGAATAGCGCTGATGATACACCGCAAAATCTGAGATAAAACGCTCATCAAGTAAATCAGGATAAAAAGCGGTAACCTGTTCTGCCAGAAACATACCTTTATAGATGATTGATCTGGTTGACAGTGAGCATACATAAAAATCTGTCACTTGTGCTTTTAGCACTGCTTTTTCAATCCGGCGGCGAATAATATAAAGCTGACGCTCTGCTTCTGTCTCTGTCATTTCAACAGGCATAGAGAACATGATTTGTTCAATTTCAGGGCGTGTTGCCATCGCCTTTTGGCCAAGAGCAGCAGTATCGGTTGGCACCTGGCGCCATCCATAAATTTGATAACCCATTGACAGGATTTCCTGTTCAATGATGCAACGACATGTTTCTTGTTCGCTTATATCCTGACGTGGCAAGAACACCATACCAACGGCCAGCTTGCCGCCATTATCCTGATGACCTGTTCTGGCAATGTGCTCAATAAAGAAATCGCGCGGAATAGCAATATGAATGCCGGCACCATCACCAGTCATACCATCAGCATCCACCGCACCTCTGTGCCAAATAGATTGCAAAGCTTCAATCGCAGCCGCGACAACCGCACGGGTCGGCTTGCCATCAACGGCTGCCACAAAACCCACACCGCAATTATCATGTTCCATTTGCGGGTCATAAATACCCGCATCACCCAACAAAGCTTCATTTGCTTTACGGCGGCTAAGATAGCTATCCATGTCAGATTGTGATGGTGCCAGAAAATTTGTCTTACCTGACTTTGTCATTTGCTCTTCTCCTTCACACCGCTAGCCGACGGCCTTTGTTTCACCGGCAAGCTCTGCCTGAACATAGCTATGGATGCGCTCTGCAGCATCGCGTCCATCACGAACACCCCACACAACAAGTGAGGCACCTCTGACGATATCACCTGCGGCAAATACACCCGGCAGGTCTGTCATCATTGTCTTCCAGTCAATCGCCACAGTGCCCCATTTCGACACACGCAATTTTGGCTGATCAAATAATGAGGGTAAGTCTTCTGGATCAAAGCCAAGTGCCTTAATAACAAGATCTGCTTCCAGCTCAAATTCAGAATCTTCAATAATTTGCGGCACCTGACGACCTGTCTCATCAGCCTGACCCAAATGAATACGCTGTGCCATCACAGACGATACGTCACCATCACCCTTGAATGAATGAGGGGCAGATAGCCACTGAAAATCAACACCCTCTTCTTCGGCATTTTCAACCTCACGCTGTGAGCCTGGCATATTGGCTTTATTACGGCGATATAAACAGGTGACTGATTTCGCTTCCTGGCGTATGGCTGTGCGCACACAATCCATCGCCGTGTCACCACCGCCAACCACAACGATATTTTTGCCTTTGGCATTCAGGGCACCTTCATCAAATTCAGGCACCGCATCACCAAGCGATTTCCGGTTGGAGGCTGTCAAATATGATAAGGCAGGCACAACACCACCAAGCCCTGCGCCGGGCACATCAATATCTCTTGCTTTATAGACACCTGTAGCGATAAGCACGGCATTATGGTGGCTGCGGATCTCATCAAAGCTAATATCCTTGCCAATATCGCAATTCAGCTTAAAGGTCACACCCCCGTCTGCAAGCAATTTTGCGCGCCGTTCAACAATGTCTTTTTCAAGTTTGAAGCCTGGGATACCATATATTAGAAGGCCGCCTGCTCTGTCATACCGATCATAGACTGTGACCTGATAGCCCTTGCGGCGCAGCATATCAGCGGCTGCCAACCCTGCAGGGCCAGCGCCGATAATGCCAACCGATTCGACACGCTCTGCCACCGGTGAGGCCGGTTTGACCCACCCATTTTCAAAAGCAGTTTCCGTGATGTATTTTTCTACAGCACCAATCGTGACAGATTCGAACCCTTTTTCTATGACACAATTGCCTTCACACAGCCTGTCTTGAGGACATATCCGCCCGCAAATTTCAGGAAAATTATTTGTCGCTGCTGATACTTCATACGCTTCTTGCAAACGATCTTCTGCGGTCAGCATCAGCCAATCAGGAATGTTATTGTGAAGCGGGCAATTTACCTGACAGAAAGGCACACCACATTGCGAACAGCGGCTCGCCTGCTCTTCAGCTTTGTCTTTGGCAAAATCTTGATAGATTTCATCAAAATCTTTCGCACGCTCATCTGCCGTGCGCTTTGCAGGCATCTTCTTTTCAGTCTTTACAAACTGCAACATTTTTGAAGCCATCGCCGCCTCCTTTGTCTTTTGGCTGTCTTTTTACGAAAAAGACGCCATAGACGATTATCATAAATGGACAACAATTATGACCCATTATTTCAAAATTATCAAGGCAAAATCCCATTTGTGAAAAAATATATCTGATATCTGAGCGTAATTAGTACCATTTCGGACCTATCTGTCGTGATGTTATGGCGTTATGATAAAAAAAACCTTGATGGTTGCACATTGCATTTTGCCCCCCTATGGTCAGCTCATGATGATTGAACCGCTACAGCTGATCGCCTTGTCTCTCATTCAAGGCATTACCGAATTCCTGCCGATTTCCAGCTCAGGGCACCTTGTGCTGTTGCCTGCTCTGACAGATTTGGCGGATCAGGGACAATTATTAGATGTCGCAGCGCATTTCGGCACTTTGGGCGCTGTGGTTATTTATGTCAGGCAAGACATCATCGCTATGACAGAGGGCCTATTGACCTTTGGTCGCAGGAATCAGCAAGGCCTCACCCTTGGATTGCTTGTGATTATGGCAACCATTCCCGTCATCATTGTTGGCTTGATTGTTGAAATGCTAGCACCGGCAGTTTTGCGGCTTGCCTTGACTGTTGCTCTTGCAAATATGGTCTTTGCAGGCCTTTTATATAAAGCAGATAAAGATTTTCCTCATCATCGCACAATAGATGACTTAACAATGCAAGACGCTCTGATCATAGGCGTTATGCAGATATTTGCACTTATTCCCGGCACATCTCGTTCTGGTGTAACCATGACGGCTGCCAGAGCACGCGGCTTTGACAGGATATCCGCTGCGCGCTTTTCCATGATTTTATCCGTGCCTGTGATCTTAGGGGCAACTATCCTGAAATCCCGTCATTTTTTTGATGACAATACAGGTGAGTCCCTTATGCAGGCAGGTTTGGTGGCAGGTTTGTCAGGGGTGACAGCCTTGGCCGCTATCACCTTGATGATGCGCTGGCTTGCTAAAGCTGATTTCAAGATCTTTGTCTATTACAGACTGGCTCTTGGCGTTCTGTTGCTGACAGGTCTTGGCTTTAGCATCATCACCTGAATAGAGTAATAAGCGGCCTTGCTATTTTGCAGAAAACCGCCCGCCTGGCCTTAAATGCGCCAGATAATGGGGGATATGAGATTCGACTGATTGCGGTATCATGCCAAGATCAGAGAACTTCTTTGCACGCTTTGAGACCACATTATCTTGCTCTAGCAAATAAAGTTGATCACGTGTCACCGGCGGATTAGGCAGCAATTGCAATATGCTGGCTGGCAAATGCATGAATGCAAAAGGCACTGAGATAAGAGGGCGCTGACGCCCGATAGCCTCACATGTCATTGCCATTAATTCGCGAAATGAATAGGTTTTTGGCCCGCCAAGCTCAAAGATTTGGTCATTTGTGTCCTTATTGGCAAGCGCTGCTATCACCGCATCAGCCACATCACCAACAAATACAGGCTGCATTAAATTTTTACCGCCTCCTATCACCGGCAACGCAGGCGCTATCATTGCCATCTGGCCAAATCGGTTGAAAAAACCATCCCCCGGGCCAAAAATAATAGAAGGACGCAAAATCGTCACAGGAGAGAACCCACGAAGCAAAGCGCGCTCGCCTTCTGCTTTGGTGACAGCGTAACGACTTTTTGATTTCAAATCCGCACCGATAGCAGATAGATGAACAATTTTTTCAATATTATGTGCTTTTGCAATAGTGGCAATGCGCCCTGGCAGTGTTGCTTGCACGGCTTCAAAACTCTGCGTGCCAGACGGCGCCAAAATACCAACAAGATTGATAATATAATCAGCGGGCGCTATGACAGATTCCAGAGCATCATCACTCAGCGCATCTCCAGAGATAGCCGTAATCTGGCCAACGTCACCAAGTGGTTTTAGCGCTTTAGCTTTCGTAGCGTTCCGGCATAAGATAATCACCCGTGCGCCTTGCTTGGCAAGTTTTTCAACAATGGCTCTTCCGACAAATCCGGCACCGCCAATCACTGTGACTGTTTTATTTTGCATATCTTAACCAATCCCCGGTGGCTCATAAAAATGAGGTTATCTTTGCTTGATAATTTATCTATCAGACTGTGAGCGATAGTAAAGAGCCAAGACGCATATCAGCGCGCTTTCGCCTTGTTTTTTCATTTTATCCCTGTGCCCTGAGAGGACAGCGTGTCACCTTGGGGGCCAGACATAAGGAAACCAATCATCACGCAATCGCTGACCTTGTATCATACCATGATCAGGAAAAGGCGGTGAGGTGCGCCCGGGACGGCTCACATAAGCTGCATCATCGCCTATATAACGTAATGATAATGCCCGCCGCCTCGTACTTGCCAAATTCCCTTTCGCCCCATGAACGGACCGGAAATCAAATGCAATCGCATCACCTGGCGACATCTCCCATTCTAATATCTCATAGCGATCAGGCTCTGCATCAGGGTCAGGCACAGGCAAAAACGCTTCATTGTCAGGATAAAAATTATCTTCCTTAAGCCATCTTGTCGGCAATACTAGCTTGTCCCATTTATGTGATCCTTTAATGCATCGCAAAGTTGCCTCTTTGACAGGGTCAATCGGGATCCAAAAGCTGATTGTTTGCCGGCCTTCAACAAAGTAATAAGGCGCATCCTGGTGCCACGGTGTCGCTTTGGCAGTGCCAGGCTCTTTGACCAGAATGTGATCATGAAAAAACTGCACCTTATCAGAACGCATTAATTTTGCCGCTGCCTGTGGCGCAGGCGAGTGCGCCATAATTTCCTGTAATTCTGAAATAGATTGCCAATTGCAATAATCATCAAAAAAGCGGCCCTTTTCACCCTTCAGGAGGTTTTCTGCAGCATAAGGCCCCGGATTTGCCATATTTTTTTCTATGGCTTTTTCTATCAAAGGCACCCACTCTTGAAATAACCCTTTGATATAGACAGCGCCATCAGCTTGAAAATCTGAAATATGCTTATTTGTGATCATAATGGCCTTTTCTTGAAATCTGGCTCAGAGAATAATGGGGTGATTTGCACTAGCCTTTGCGAATTTCATAAATTCGAATAGCTGTGATAAACGGATTTTTGGCAGCGATCTCCTCAGCTTCTTCCATAGAGGCCGCCTCTATGAGGGAATAACCTGTCAGACATGTTTTATCCATAACAAGGTCTTTCGTGCCATCTTTTGTGATTTCTCTGCCATTCATAAATCCGCCCATATCCTTTGTGCAGGATTGTGTTTGCGCAAACCAATCATTCCATTTTTCCATAATGTCCGGCGTTGGCATTTCAAAACCAACATGCAAAATCATAAATTGCTTCATATTGTTTGCCCCTTTATCTTTGAATATTCTAGCCTTATATGGTTTTTTATACAGGCACAGGAAAGAAAGTTTCACAAGGTTTATGACGAATTTTTATCCCAATTTTCAAACACAAGATATTGAAACAGAAATTGGCACGTTTCCTGTCACAATAGGCGGTAGCGGCCCGCCTGTGTTATGCTTGCATGGCTATCCGCAAACCCATGTTATTTTTTATAAAATTGCGCCCTTATTAGAACATAAAGTCACTTTGATTTTAACTGATTTGCGTGGTTATGGCGCAGCACCAAAACCGCCAACAGATGACAGGCACAGCCCCTATAGCAAACGCGCCATGGCAGGTGATATGGTCCAAATTATGGACCATCTTGGTTATGACCAATTTGCGATTGTCGGCCATGACAGGGGGGGACGTGTAGCGCACAGGCTTGCCACTGATCACCCGGAACGTGTCAGCCATCTAAGTGTGCTTGATATTGCCCCTACTCTGGCCATGTATGAAAAAACAGATATGGCTTTTGCGACTGCCTATTATCATTGGTTTTATCTGATACAACCTTCCCCCTTACCAGAGACAATGATTAGCGCAGATGTTGCGTTTTATCTGCGCCAAAAAATGGGCTTATGGTCTCGTAAAGAAAACTGGCTCTCTGAGGCGGCATTTAACCATTATAAGGCGGCGTTTGAGGCACCTGGCACCATTGCTTCATCTTGTGAAGATTACAGGGCCGCAGCGACTATCGATCTTGACCATGACAGACAAGACAGACAGCACAAGAAATTACCAATGCCTGTGCAAGCTTTGTGGGGCCAGGACGGGTTTGTCGGCAGTTTCTATGATGTTGTGGCTGAATGGCAGAAAGTGGCAATGGATGTCACAGGGCATTCTGTGCCAGGTGGTCATTTTTTACCTGAAGAAGCGCCTGACGAGACTGCGGCGGCTTTGCTGGCGTTCTGGGGTTTGGCGTGATGAGTGATTTCACGCTTGCGCCACAAATACAAAATAGCTCCGTAAGCGTGCGCATGATTGGGCCGTTTGAATTACGCCTCGTGGATGATGCTCGTTATTTATGGCTTCTGCTTATCCCCCATATAGCTGATATTACTGAGCTTCATCATCTGCCTGAGGCGCTTCGTCATCAGCTGATTGATAATGCGGCAATCATTGCGTCTTGCATGCAAAGTCACACAAAGGCAGATAAGATGAATGTTGCGGCAATTGGCAATATTGTCTCGCAGATGCATGTGCATATCATAGCACGGCACAAAGATGATGACGCTTGGCCTGACCCTGTTTGGGGACGTGGCTCACCCACCCCTTACGAGCCAGAGAAACGGAAAGCGACAATGACTGCCTTACAGAGCTGGCTTGACGGGGTATCAGACAGGTTAATGTCTCCAGATAAGGATTACCGCCCATGACCCTATTTCGCAATTTGCTTCTGACAGTTCTTTGGATCACCATCGCATTGCTTGAGATTTTATTACTGACCGCAGGGCTTATTTCACAAGGCCATGATAAGGCGCGGTTAATCCCAATTGCGTTTGCTGTCATTGTTGTTCCGGCGATTGGCTATGGCATTCATCGCTTTATTACATGGCTTTTGAAGACAAAGCCGCATGATAAGCCGCATGATAAGCCGCATGATAAAACAGGGGCTCTTTCTTCTGATGGCTAAATCTGCTCAAAGCTATGATGTTGCCATTATCGGTGCCGGAGCGGCCGGATTATTTTGCGCGTCTTTGATCGCGTCCAAAAATAACCGCACTATTTTGATAGATCATCGCCAGAAAGTCGCAGAGAAAATTCGTATTTCAGGTGGCGGGCGCTGTAATTTTACCAATCTTTATTCAGGACCAGAGCATTTTTTATCGCAAAACAAACATTTCGCTAAATCAGCTTTGGCAGGTTTCAGCCCTCAAGATTTCATCTCAATGGTTGAACATCATGGCATTGCCTATCACGAAAAAAAATTAGGTCAGCTTTTTTGCGATCATTCAGCGCAAGATATAATAGATATGTTGCTATCAAGATGCCAGAGCGCAGGAGTGACAAACGCCTTTGGCATTTGTGTTTCATCTGTCAAAAAACAAGATGATGAGTTTGTTATCACAACAGATAAGATGTTGATAAAAGCAAAAAAGCTTGTCATCGCAACTGGCGGATTATCCATTCCAAAAATTGGCGCAACCGGTTTTGGCTATGATATAGCAAGCCAATTTGGCCTGTCTGTCATTTCACGGCGTGCAGGTTTGGTGCCACTGACATTTACAGACCATCTGAAAGAGGCTTGTTCACATTTATCAGGCCTGTCTGTTGAAGCTTGTGTGCATTATGCCAAGACGCGATTTTCTGAAGGCCTGCTATTTACCCATCGCGGCTTATCTGGGCCTTCAATCCTGCAAATCTCCTCTTACTGGCACGATGGTCAGCCCATTGGCGTTAATTTGGTGCCATCTGTCGATATGCAAGATTATCTGGCTGAGGCAAAAAAACATCATCCAAAACAAGATGTCCTCTCTCAGCTAGCGCATCATTTGCCAAAACGGCTGGCAAGCCAGATATGTGATGATTTGAGCCTGTCAAAAAAAATGGCAGATACCAGCGATAAAGCCTTACGCCAATTAGCAAGCCGCATTAATGATTGGCAAATTAGGCCAGCGGGGACAGAAGGCTACCGCACCGCTGAGGTAACACTTGGCGGGGTCGATACAGCTGATTTATCGTCTAAAGATATGCAAGCGAAGTCTGTGCCAGGGTTATATTTTATCGGTGAAGTTGTCGATGTCACAGGCCACCTCGGAGGGCATAATTTTCAATGGGCCTGGGCTTCGGCCTATGCGATGGCCTCACACTGTAACTAGATAAAACAAAAAACCGGCCAAGATAACTCTTGGCCGGTTTTATCAAATCATAGTGATAGAATTGATTTTAGTTTTTCAGATCAAATCTGTCTAAATCCATCACTTTCGTCCAGGCAGAGATAAAATCAGAGACAAATTTGTCTTTGTTATCATCTTGTGCATAGACTTCGGCGATAGCACGTAGTTCTGAGTTGCTACCAAAGACAAGGTCAATGCGGCTTGCCGTGCGAACAACGTCTCCAGAGGTACGATCTGTTGCCTCATAACTATTTGCGCCTGTCGCCTTCCAGCTAACTGACATGTCCAGCAAGGTTGAGAACCATGCATTATCAAGGCTGCTACCATCACCCCAGACACCTGTGCCCGTAGCACTGATACCAAGAGACCGTAATCCGCCAACAAGCACTGTCATCTCTGCTGGTGTTAATTCCAGAAGCTGTGCTTTATCAAGCATCATCTCTTCAGGGCTAACCGCAAAGATTGTTTCAGAGTAATTGCGGAACCCGTCTGCACGAGGCTCAAGATAGGCGAAAGATTCAGCATCTGTGTGCTCAGCACTTGCGTCACCACGGCCAGTTGTCACTGGCACAATTGCTGATGTTGCCATCTCAATGCCTGCTGCGCCGCCTATCACAATCACATCTGCCATGCTTGCACCATGGCTTTCTGCTATGCCTTCATAAACACTCAGCACATGCGCAAGCTGTTCTGGTTTATTCGCCTGCCAATCCTTCATCGGGGCCAGTCTTATGCGGGCACCATTCGCACCGCCACGCTTGTCAGACCCTCTGAAAGTTGAGGCAGAGGCCCAGGCTGTTTCGACCATTTCCTGAAGTGACAGACCTGATGATTTCAGCGCTGTCTTTAGCGCAGAGACCTCAGACTCTGATAATGACTTACCCGCCGGAATAGGATCTTGCCAGATATAATCTGTTTCAGGATAGTCGCCAGCAACATAATTCGTCTTTGGCCCCATATCACGGTGCAACAATTTGAACCAAGCAGCAGCAAATGCCTTACCAAAGGCTTGCGGGTCATTGATGAAACGCTCACCAATGGCACGATATGCCGGATCTTCTTTTAATGCCAAATCAGCGGTCGTCATCATTGGTGTGACTTTGCCACTACCATCAACTTCTGGCGCCATATCAGCTTCTTCAACATCGACAGGGTGCCAGATATGTGCACCTGCCGGGCTTTTTGTTAATGCCCAATCATATTTGAACAATAAGCGCAGATAATCCATATCCCACTGTGTTGGATTAGATGTCCACGGCCCTTCAATGCCAGAGGTGATAGTATCAACACCTTTGCCAGCGCCATGGCTGCTCTGCCATCCAAAACCCTGAGCCTCTATTGGGGCGCCTTCAGGTTCTGCACCTACTGCGGAGGCAGGACCATTACCATGCGCTTTACCAAATGTATGACCGCCTGCAACCAATGCAAAGGTTTCTTCGTCATTCATAGCCATGCGTCCGAAGGTTTCACGAATATCCTGTGCTGATAGGAGCGGATCAGGATTCGCATTCGGGCCTTCTGGATTCACATAAATCAAACCCATCTGCACAGCAGCAAGGGGGTTTTCCAAATCCTGTCTGGTATTGCCGTAACGGTTATCACCAAGCCATTTGTCTTCGGCGCCCCAATAAATATCTTTTTCGGGATGCCATATATCTTCTCTGCCAAGTGCCGTGCCAAGGTTCGGGCCGCCCATATCTTCGATAGCCACATTACCTGCCATAATCAGCAAATCAGCCCAAGATAATTTGTTGCCATATTTCTGCTTGATAGGCCATAAAAGCCGGCGCGCTTTATCAAGGTTCCCATTATCCGGCCATGAGTTCAACGGCGCAAAACGTTGCGCGCCTGTGCCCCCGCCACCACGACCGTCACCTGTACGATAGGTGCCTGCTGCGTGCCATGTAAGACGAATGAAGAACGGCCCATAATGCCCGTAATCAGCAGGCCACCATTCTTGTGAGTCAGTCATCACTTTTTTCAAATCTGCTTTTAAGGCTTTGATATCAAGTGTCTTCACCAGACTGGCATAATCAAAATCAGACCCAAGCGGATTTGATTTGTTGTCATGCTGCCGTAAAATATCAAGATTTAGCTGATTGGGCCACCAATCAACTGTTTTGGTGCCAGACATGGGAGTGGTCACACTACCATGCATTACAGGACATTTACTCATTTCATTCATGGGTTTCTCCAAAAGGTTTCGATGTTTTCCAAAACGTACATCACGCAAAAAACTCAGACTATTAATATGGAATGGCCCCACAGGCAGGTCAAGCAGTTTAGAATCATTTCAATGTGATTTTTTCAAAGGATGAAAGCCGTCAAATGCAGGTTTCTACATAACTAGCCAAGTGAATGCTTCTTTTTGATTTTCACCACTAATTCAACAGCCTCTATCTCATATCCCTGCGGTGCATCCGGCAGGTCAGCTTTGATGTCATGAGATGGGATATCAATTAATTCACCTGTTTCTTCGATTAAGAAATGATGGTGATAAGACATATTTGTATCAAACATAATGGCATCATCACCAGACGGCACACGTTGCACCATACCTGCTGCTTCAAATTGATGAAGACAATTATAAATGGTAGCAATTGCCAGATGTTCTCCCATCTGGGCGATTTGTTGGGCTAGCATATCCGCGCTGACATGCTGTTTGTTGTCGCTAAACAGCAGACTGGCCAATAAAATGCGCTGACGGGTCGGCCGCAAAGAAGCTGCACGCAACCTGTTCTTTATAGCGCGTTGTGTTTCAGCGGATATGTGAGTCAAAAAAAGCGTCATATATCATGTGATGCCTTGTCATATAGATTTTGTCAATAAAGGCGCCTTTATAGCTTTATCACAAGGCTTCTCTTGTCTTGACCGGAAACAGAGCCTAAAACTAGCGCTATGGAACTTCTTGTACTCTCATTGCCAGATGATAATGAACGGCGCGCGCGCCTTGAGGCCAGCCTTTCGCCTTATGGCCTTGACTATCACTGGATAAAAGCTGTGGATGCCAGAGGCTGGTCAGATGAAGAGGCTGCTTGCCACCTTGATCATATGGCGTTGTTTTTCAATATGTCCTATCACCCAATCCCGGGATCAATCGGGTGCTATCGCTCGCATCTAAAAGCTTATGAGCACTTACTGCTCTCAGATAAACATGCTGCCATAATCCTTGAAGATGACGCAGAAATCACAGAGGCATTTGCAAGCCATCTATCCTGCCTTGAGTCTGCCGCTCATCATCTTGATGTAATTTTTTTATGTGACAGACGACCGGGGCGACCAGCGCCTTTGATAGGACAGTCCCATAAAGGATTGGCATTTACCTTCAAGCGCTTTGCCAATATCGGGGCAAATGGCTATGTCATTAATCGCAAGGCTGCCCGGCTTATGATTGATCACTATGATAAATTTGGTCTTGAAATTGATACATTGCTAAATAGGTGGTGGCAGACAGGGTTATCAGTTGCCACAACAGCGCCAGAGCTTGTTACCCATAAAGATATGGGGTCTTCGATTGGCTATGACAACATCCGTTTCGTCACGAACCCCTTTCGCCGTCTGGCAAATTCAGGGGCGAATTTGAAAATGTCACTGACAAAGCGATTGTTGTTTCAGCGTCATTTGAAAAAGATGCAGACAGATTTTGAAAAAGGAAAAACACTATGAGTGTATCGCCATCACCTTTGACTGATTTTTTGAAAACACGCCGCTCTACCATCATCAGCAAATTAAACGCTGACAGCGTGCCTGAGGCAGATATTGAGACGATTTTGGCTTGTGGTGTGCGGGTGCCTGACCATGCTGTTTTGGGGCCCTGGAAAATAATGGTGATCACAGGTGAAGCCAGAGCCTATCTTGGCACGCATATTTTGAAGCCCGAATTTGCCAAAGAAAATCCAGAGGCCACACCAGAAGGTCTTGCCTTTGAAGAAAACCGCTTTTTACGCGCAGGGGCAATTTTTGCCATCTTATCAGTACCAAAGGAACATCCGAAAATTCCTTTATGGGAAATGCAGCTATCGGCCGGCGCTGTCGCTATGAATGTGACCACAGCCGCACAAGCGCTAGGCTATGGCGCACAATGGGTGACAGAGTGGTATAGCTATAATAAGGCCATGTTAGCAGCACTTGGCGGGCGCGAAGGGATCGATCAGATAGCCGGCTTTGTCTATGTTGGCACAAAAACAGAAGAGCCCAAAGAAAGACGCAGGCCAGAAAATGAGAATGTAATAGGTTTTTACACGCCACCTGTGGCATAATCTAAACCATCAGTGCCAAATCAGGCAAAGCACCGCAATCAAATCTCATGTGATACATTATGACAAATTTTTTATATCAAGATGATCTCCCCGATACGCTCGATCTTGGCAAGGTCGTTGCCATTGATACAGAGACACTTGGGCTGAATTTGACACGCGATCGTCTTTGCGTGGTGCAATTATCATCTGGTGATGGCAATGCGCATCTTGTGCAAATCAGAGCTGAGCCTGCTGACTGCCCCAATCTGAAAGCTTTGATTTGTGATGAGAGCGTTGAAAAATTATTTCATTTTGGCAGATTTGATATCGCCCAATTGATGAAATTGGCAGGCGATTTCAAAGGCCCTGTATTTTGCACAAAAATAGCCTCAAAACTTGTGCGCACCTATACAGACAGACACGGGCTTGCTGAATTATGCCGTGAGTTGCTTCATGTTGAGTTATCGAAACAACAGCAATCATCTGACTGGGGTAGCGATACCTTAAGCCAACAGCAAATTGATTATGCTGCAAGTGATGTTTTATATCTTCATCAGCTGAAAGCAAAACTTGTTGAGCGTATGATACGTGAAGATCGCATGACCAATGCTTCTGCTTGTTTTGCTTATCTTCCTCATCGCGCCGCGCTTGATCTTGCAGGCTTTGAAACTGTTGATATTTTCCATCATTAACAGTGGTGCAATTATGATAAAGGTACATGGACGCGCAACTCAAAGGACTGGATGAGTGGCAGATTCTCTAAACACACAACAACAGACAGAACCAACTTTCACGCCGCGCGTGAGGCACAGTCGCTCTGAGTCAACGCGTTCATGGCCAATATCAGCTGTGATTGGGCTTTTTGCGGTGATTGCCCTTGGAGGTCTTGGTCTTTGGGTTTTGTTTTTTCAGACTGACAAAAATATTTCGATCGACCTGAATAATGTGACGACAAACCAAGATGGCCGGCTTGAATTGCAAGGGCTAACTTATCGCGGCAAAACAAAAGCAGGCGATCCGTTTGTAATGCAGGCTGACAAAGCTTCAGAAGATGCAAGCAATTCTGACATTGTGAATCTGACTGTCATAAATGGCAGTGTTTCCAGTGCGCAAGATGGTCTTATCACATTACAATCTGATCAAGGGCAATTTGACCAATCTCAAAATTTTGTATCATTGCAAGGCAATGTTGTTGTGACACAAAGTGACAGGCAGCTTACTTTCAAAACACAGCTTTTATCCGGCGATTTAACCAATGGCAATTTTGATGCCCCAAGCGCCGTAGACCTGACAAGCCCAACATCACAAATCACAGGCGAGGCTATGACTGTGATGAATTTTGGTAAGACAATAAGTTTCAAAGGGAAAAGCAAAGCCCTGATCGGGGAGGAATAATGAAATGACGATTAGACGTGCGAAGATAATACATCGCTTTGCCTTTATCATGATGGTGAGCTTTGGTTTCGCCTCACAAGCAGAAACATTAGAGATTTCTGCCTCAAAAGAGCTGCTATGGGACCAAAGCCAAGGCGTTTACAAAGCCATTGGTGATGCAAAAGCGGTTAGAGGCGTTCAATCTATCTCAGCTGACCTTTTACAAGCCTATTATAATGACCAATCAGAAGATCAGGATATAGAGCGCATTATTGCGACCACCAATGTTCGCTTTGCAGATGCTGACCTCAAGGGGCAAGGCACAGAACTTGATTATGATATTTCCCGTGATTTTTATGAATTATCCGGCCCGAAAGCATTCATCACATCCAAAGACGGAACAGCGCGGGCAGATAAAATACTCTCATTTGACAGACAAAATGGTCTTATCAAAGCAACTGAAAACAGCAAAATCACCTTAAGTGATGGCCGCCATCTTGAAGGCGATATGATTGAAATCACTTTGACAGAAACAGAAGAAATCAAAGCCGTTTTGGCCTCAGGTCAGGTTTATGTCCGCCAGGAAGATGGTAAAGAAGCCTTTGCTGATGAGGCGAATTATGATGCACTTTCAGGCCTTGCAATCTTAACAGGCAATGTAAAAATAATTGATGGCGAAAGCATTTTGAATGGACAAAAGGCTGAAATTGATTTTAATAAGGGAATCAGTCGCTTGCTGGCAGATGAGGGTTCAGGACGTGTATCCGGCACCCTTGTGACATCCAACTAAAGCGATAAGAGTGAATAATTGGCCGTGACGGCACTGGCTAGTTGATAGTGGAAATGAGTTAGGAATTGGGTTCGCCATGAGTGGCATCTCGTCATACCACCAAAAAGATACATCACAGCAGTCTGGCCAGTCTTCTGGTCAGGACACTGTGAAAATTGTTGCCGAAAGCCGCGGTCTGCAAGCAAAAGGGCTTGGTAAAAGTTTCGCAAAACGCCGCGTGGTGCGCAATGTCACCTTAAATGTACGCCGCGGCGAAGCCGTAGGTCTGCTTGGCCCAAATGGTGCAGGCAAGACGACCACTTTTTACATGTTATCAGGTCTCATCAACGCTGATGAAGGCTCTGTCATGCTGGATGGCGAAGATGTTACCCATCTTCCCTTATATGAAAGAGCGCGTCTTGGCATTGGCTATCTGCCTCAGGAATCTAGCGTGTTTCGCGGCCTTAGCGTTGAACAGAACATCCTTGCCGTACTGGAAATTTTTGAAAAGAACTCAGATGCGCGCCAGATGATGCTCGAAGAGCTTATGGCAGAATTTGGCATCACTCATTTGCGTAATACCTCATCTATGAATCTGTCTGGTGGTGAGAGGCGGCGTCTTGAAATTGCGCGCGCTCTGGCTGCACGCCCGACCTTTTTATTGCTGGATGAGCCTCTTGCCGGTATTGACCCCATCTCAATTTCCGAAATTCGTGAATTAATCGCCCAACTCAAAGAACATGGTCTTGGCGTGCTGATAACTGATCACAATGTAAGAGAAACGCTTGATCTGATTGACCGTGCTTATATTATCCATGATGGACTTGTCATGATGGATGGGCGCCCTGATGAAGTGGTTGAGCATTCAGGGGTGCGTGAAGTCTATTTGGGTGATTCATTCCAAAGATAACAGATGTGATATCTTGCAAACACAAAAAGGCCTTCAGAAGAAGGCCTTTTGTATGAAGAAAATGGTGGAGCCAGACGGGATCGAACCGACGACCTCTACAATGCCATTGTAGCGCTCTCCCAGCTGAGCTATGGCCCCCATATGTTGTGATGATTTAGCTATACATCTTGTTAAAAGCAAGCAAAAACATCTCTTTGCCTTTAACTGTCATCCTCATCATTTGATTCTTCATCAATCTCATCAATAAAGTCATCATCTACATTATCATCAAGCAATGATTGCGATTCCTCATCATCTTCTGATTCTGATGTTGTGATATTAACCAAATCCTCGTCACCACCCAAAGCTTCGGCATCATCTTCTGCCTCATCATCATTGAGTAACTCATCTGATTCAAGCGACTCATCTTCTGTTTGCGTTGCCGCGGTTGCTTTTGCAGCTCTGCCCCGGCGGCTCTTCAAAAGTTGATCAGGGTTGAATTCTGTCTGACAGCTTGGGCATGTGATTTTACTCTTATTGAAATCATAAAATTTCATACCACAAGAAGCACAACGCCTTTTTTTCCCAAGATCCTGCTTTGCCATGTCGCGTCCTTTACTCACTCAAACTTTGAACGATGATAGTGTCAAAAGCATATTGGCCTTTTCCTCTCAAAATGCAACTAGGACAACTCAAAAAAATTACCTTTTTATGGGCAGTGGTCATTTTTATGAAGCATTCTGAATTTTGGACTAGAAGCCAAAGGGTCAAATCGTCATAATGAGCGCCATAGTGCTGAATTAGTCGCATAGGTGTTTTATGTCATTATCATTGGTCTCTCATAAAGCAGGGGCATTATCCGGAATATTTGATGTGCCAGGAGATAAATCTATCTCTCATCGATCTATGATCCTGAGCGCGATAGCCATTGGCCAGACCCGCGTAACAGGCCTGTTAGAAGGTGATGATGTCATGGCAACCAAACAGGCTATGATTGATTGCGGTGCGAAAATCTCAAAGCAGGGTGACAGCTATGTCATTGATGGCGTTGGCATGGGTGGTCTTATATCGCCAGAAACACCTCTTGATTTAGGCAATGCCGGCACTGGGGTGCGTCTTTTGATGGGGCTTATTGCAGGTCAGTCTATGACAGCGACTTTTGTGGGTGATGCCTCATTATCAAAGCGCCCTATGCGAAGGATTACAGACCCGCTTATTGAGATGGGTGCACAAGTAACAACAAATGACGGCTTGTTGCCTGTGACAGTGACAGGCCTTGATATACCTTTGCCAATTACTTATGAGCCAAAAGTAGCTTCGGCGCAGATCAAATCTGCCATTCTGCTTGGTGGTTTACGCGCCAGAGGTGATACCATTGTCACAGAACCCCATATTTCGCGTGACCACACAGAAGCGATGTTGCGTCATTTTGGTGTCAAAGTAGTTCAGGACATTTTAGAAGATGGCCGCCACCGTGTCACAATGACAGGCGGCAGCGATTTGATAGCCAAAGACATTATTGTGCCACGTGACCCGTCATCTGCGGCTTTTGTGATTGTGGCAGCTTTATTAACAAAAGACAGCCATGTTACATTACCGGCAATTGGCATGAACCCGCAAAGAACAGGCCTGATCACAACCTTGATTGAGATGGGCGGCGATATCACCTTGTCAAATCATCGTGTTGAAGGCGGCGAAGACGTTGCTGATATCACAGTAAAATCGTCACAACTGCATGGCATTGATGTGCCAGCAGAGCGTGCCGCCTCTATGATTGATGAATATCCCATCTTATCAGTCGCAGCCAGCATGGCATCTGGCACAACCATGATGACAGGTGTTGGTGAATTGCGAGTCAAGGAAACAGACAGAATTGCCGTTATGGCTGACGGTCTGCGCGCTTGTGGTGTGGATGTAACAGAAGGTGATGACTTTATGTCTGTTACCGGCTCGCAAACACCGCCTGCAGGGGGAGCGACTATCAATAGCCAACATGACCACCGAATCGGTATGTCCTTTTTGGTTTTGGGCATGGTTTCTGAGGAAGCAATTCAAGTAGATGACGTTGAGACGATCAACACCTCATTTCCGGACTTCGCGCAAAAAATGAATGACATTGGCGCTGCCATTTCCTGATTGACTGACCATAAAAGGCATTAGCAAGATGATTATCAATATTGCAGTAGACGGTCCCGCTGCCTCTGGCAAAGGTACATTAGCCAAAACTTTGGCAATGGCATTATCCTATGATTATCTTGATACAGGCTCATTATATCGCGCTGTGGCACGAGAGGCTGTTAAAGAGGGTATTGATACACAAGCAGTGCCGCTGCCAGAGAGCGACATTGTCAAAATCGCCGAAAAATTACAATTGCCACTCATTGATGAAAGCGGTCTTAGAACATCTGAAATCGCCCACATAGCCTCAAAAATCGCTGCCATACCAAATGTCAGACAAGCGCTTGTTGACAAACAAAGGCACTTTGCAACCAATCCACCATCTGGCAAAGGTGCGGTGCTTGATGGGCGGGATATTGGCACTGTTATACTGCCAAATGCTTCGTTAAAATTATTCATAGATGCTGATCTGAAAGTGCGCGCAAAAAGGCGCTTTTTAGAATTATCAGCAACTGACCCGCACTTATCTCAAGCGCAAATTCTGGCAGATTTAACACAAAGAGATGCGCGTGATAAAACACGCCAAACCGCCCCATTGGTCGCAGCAGAAGATGCACATCATATCGATACAACTGAAATGACAGCCCAAGAAGTACTGCAATACGCACTAAATCTCGTGAAAAGCTTGTAAGTTTCAAAAAAAACGATATAAAGAGCCCATCATAAATCTGCCTGTTATTTGCTGTGGGCGGATATAGAAAACCAACTATGCTGGATGAAAGACTTTCGCCATATTTGTCCAGTGATATTTCCGGCGCTTTATTGCAAAGCTCTGGCAGCAAATAAATATCACAGCCTTGTCCAGCAAAGGCAGTGTGATGGTATGAAGACCATCATCATATGGCACCTAACGGAGAACATAATTGTCAAATAACCAAGACACGTCAGCAATGGCTGGCATGGAAAATTTTGCTGATCTGCTTGCAGAGAGCTTTGCTGAAAATATCTCAGTCGAGGGCAGCGTTGTAAAAGGCTATGTCATAGAAATAGCCGGAGATTACGCCGTTATCGATGTTGGCCTAAAATCAGAAGGCCGCGTGCCATTAAAAGAATTCGGCGCCCCTGGTCAGGAAGCTGAAATTAAAGCAGGCGATACTGTTGAAGTTTATGTAGAGCGCATGGAAGACCGTGAAGGTTCAGCCGTGCTTAGCCGCGAAAAAGCAAGACGTGAAGAAGCATGGATCATGCTAGAGCGCGCCTTTGAAGCACAAGAGCGCGTCACAGGCGTTATCTTTGGGCGTGTAAAAGGTGGCTTTACAGTTGATTTATCAGGCGCAACTGCCTTTTTGCCAGGCTCACAGGTAGATATCCGCCCTGTGCATGATATTGCACCTTTGATGGGTACACCGCAGCCATTCCAAATTCTGAAAATTGACAGACGCCGCGGCAACATTGTTGTCTCACGCCGCGCTGTTCTCGAAGAATCAAGAGCAGAAGCCAGAACAGAGCTAGTATCAACACTAGAAGAAGGTCAGGTTCTGCAAGGTGTGGTTAAGAATATTACAGATTATGGTGCCTTCGTTGATTTGGGCGGTGTAGATGGTCTTTTGCATGTCACTGACATTGCATGGAAGCGCATTAACCACCCATCAGAAGCCTTGACTGTAGGTCAGACTGTTGATGTTCAGGTTATCCGCTTTAATCAGGAAACACAGCGTATCTCACTTGGCATGAAACAGCTCATGTCAGACCCATGGGAAGCTGCAACTGAGAAGTTCCCAATCGGCACAAAGCTTACAGGCCGCGTTACAAATATCACTGACTATGGTGCGTTTGTTGAATTAGATGAAGGCATTGAAGGTCTAGTTCACGTCTCAGAAATGAGCTGGACGAAGAAGAATGTTCACCCGGGCAAGATTGTATCTACAAGCCAGGAAATCGAAGTGATGGTGCTTGACATCGACATGACAAAGCGCCGCATTTCACTTGGCCTGAAGCAAGTACAAGGCAATCCATGGGAAGAATTCGCCGCTGCCAACCCGACTGGCACAGAAATCGAAGGTGAAATCCGCAATATCACAGAATTCGGGCTGTTTGTCGGCCTGAGCGCTGAGATTGACGGCCTTGTTCATTTGTCTGACATCTCATGGGAAGTCACAGGTGAAGAAGCGCTTGAAGGTTTTGCAAAAGGCGAAATGGTCAAAGCCAAAGTTCTTGATATCGACATTGCCAAAGAGCGTATCTCACTTGGCATTAAGCAGATGAGTGAAGATCCTTATGCTGGTCTTGTTGATCAGGTCCGCAAAGGTGAAACTGTTACATGTACAATCTCAGAGGTTACAGAAAATGGCCTTGAGGTACGTGTTGGTGAAGGTCTGACAGGCTTTATTCGCCGCACTGATTTGGCGCGTGAGCGTTCAGAACAGCGCACAGAACGTTTTGCTGTTGAAGAGAAACTGGATGCGGTTATTACAAACATCGATTCAAAATCTCGCAAATTGACATTATCTGTCAAAGCACGCGAAATTAATGAAGAAAAGCAAGCTATGGCTAACTTTGGCTCATCAGATTCAGGCGCAAGCTTGGGCGATATCCTAGGCGCTGCTCTTGCCAAGAAAGATGAGAGCGACTCTTAAGACAAGCTTTATAAGCTTTTCATAACGAGAAAATTAAAAAAAAGGCCTTGTCAGAAATGACAAGGCCTTTTTTACAACAAAATCGGGAAATAACGCTATTTGAAGTGATATTTTTACTAGTTTTCATTGACGCTAAAGCATTAGATTGCCAATAATTATGACAGAGTGAGTGTGGAAGAGAGAAAATGACAAAATCAGAATTGATTGCGCGTCTGGCTGCACAAAACCCAACTTTATATCATCGGGATATAGACCGCCTTGTCGCGACTGTCTTTGATACCATCATTGCCGCACTTGAGAGAGGCGACCGTGTTGAGTTAAGAGGCTTTGGCGCCTTTTCCGTTCGTCATCGTGACAGCCGTACAGGACGCAACCCGCGCACAGGCGAATCTGTGCATGTTGAAGCAAAGTCAGTTCCCTTTTTCAAAATGGGAAAAGGGATGAAAGAGCGCTTAAATAAATAACCTGCGCCATTTTCCTATCAGTCGCGCAAATGACCTTTGGCAATAGCCACCAGGAGCCTTACATAATGACGGCATTATCAAAGCTGACAGGCATGATGGTTGTGATCATTTTGCTTGGATATGTCGCCTATTTTGCTGTGGTCAATGACAGGCAGGTCTCTGTGACCTATTGGCCGGAAACAGCCTCCTTGATCATGCCTTTATGGCTTGTTGCCCTGCTCTCATTTTGTCTTGGTCTCGTAAGCCTTGGTCTTTTGGCAAGCGTGCGCTTATCTGCTTTGCGTCTGCGCCTATATCGTCTGCAAAGGCAAACAGACAAACAAGCAGCCCTCATCCGCGACAAGGAAGACAGCTCTGGTGAGACCATACAAACAAAGCAAAAAGTTTTGACAGATGCATAAAAGACAGCCTCACGCTTTTTCTAATTTGGGCAGAACAGGCGCAAAGATATGTGGCATATCATCTGTTGGCGATTACACCCATTGTGCACAGGTCGGCGCGGCTTTTATTGGCATGGTCTTTTTCGAAAAATCGCCGCGCCACCTGAGTTGGGACAAGGCAGAAGCAATCGCAAATCACAGCCTTGATGGAGGCCCAATCCGCGTTGCTTTGACTGTCAATGCCAGTGATGATTATCTTAGTGATATCATACGCTATGCCAGACCAGATATGATTCAGCTCCACGGTGATGAGACACCAGAGCGCACAGCAATCATAAAAGACAAATTTAACCTGCCAGTCATGAAAGCTCTGCGCGTCAAATCAGCGGTGGATATCGCCTCAGCAAGTGCTTATTACGCGGTTGCCGATTGGTTATTGTTTGACGCCGATTCTGGCAATCCGGACATGCCGGGGGGAACAGGTCATCACTTTGACTGGTCGCTGGTTTCAGATTTACGACCGCCTGTGCCGTGGATGCTGGCAGGCGGGCTTACGGCTAACAATCTGCCCCATGCCAAAGCGCAGACACCTGCTTGTTATTTTGATGTGTCTTCTGCTGTTGAGCGCGAAAGAGGCAAAAAAGATCACGCGCTTATCACAAAGTTTATAGAAGCGGTAAATTATTCATAAAAACCTATCGTCACCATCTGATTTTACGCTATATGTGAGTGATAGATTGAATCGAAAGATAAAGGGTGCATGTGTCATGGATCAATCAGTGCTAAACTCATTTCAAAGCGGACCAGATGAAGATGGCCGGTTCGGCATTCATGGCGGGCGTTTTGTCGCTGAAACATTAATGCCGCTGATTTTATCGGTGGAATCTGCCTATCGTGAGGCACAAGCTGATCCAGAGTTCGAACGGCTGTTGCGTTATTATCAAACGCATTATATTGGCAGGCCATCACCTTTATATTTTGCTGAGCGTCTTACCAACCATTTTGGTGGCGCGAAATTATATTTCAAACGTGATGAGCTTAATCATACTGGCGCTCACAAGATTAACAATGTGCTCGGGCAAGCCTTATTGGCAAAGCGCATGGGCAAAACAAAAATCATCGCTGAGACGGGTGCCGGTCAACATGGCGTTGCGACTGCGACTGCCTGCGCGTTATTTGATCTTGAATGCGAAGTCTTTATGGGCGCAGAAGATGTGCGCCGCCAAAAGCCAAATGTAGACCGCATGCGCCTTTTGGGCGCAAAAGTGCATCCTGTCACATCAGGCACTTCAACACTCAAAGACGCCATGAACGAAGCTTTGCGTTACTGGGTCGCCAATCCTGAAACACATTTTTATATTATCGGCACTGTCGCTG
The DNA here is from genome assembly GCA_049890215.1 of Puniceispirillaceae bacterium (SeqCode). GTDB lineage: Bacteria > Pseudomonadota > Alphaproteobacteria > Puniceispirillales > Puniceispirillaceae > UBA685. Next base: position 67,931 of record JBMHBX010000041.1, read on the forward strand.
GCCCGCACCCTTACCCTGAAATGGTTCGTGATTTTCAGGCTGTTATCGGCAAAGAAGCCAAAGAACAGATGATAGAGGCTGAAGGGCGATTGCCTGACGCTCTTATCGCTTGCATTGGAGGCGGCTCCAACGCTATGGGACTTTTTTATCCTTTCCTGGATGATAAAGGTGTCGACATATTTGGCGTTGAGGCAGCCGGCCATGGCATTCAATCGGGCCTTCATGCTGCCAGCCTGACAGGAGGTGAACCAGGGGTGCTTCATGGTAACCGGACTTATCTGTTGCAGAATAAGGATGGACAGATTACGGATGCGCATTCAATCTCTGCCGGCCTTGATTATCCTGGCATTGGGCCAGAACATGCCTGGCTTCATGATGTGGGACGTGTGAATTATGTCAGTGCAACTGATGAAGAGGCGCTTGTTGCATTTCAACTATGTTCGCGTCAGGAAGGGATTATCCCGGCGCTTGAGCCATCTCACGCTCTGGCATTTGCCTCAACCATGATTTCTAAAATGGATAAAGATAAAATTGTGATTTTGAATATGTGCGGCAGAGGCGATAAGGATCTTGAAGCCGTCTTGCCAAAATTAGATGAACGCGGCCTTTTATAAGCCAAGATTAGAATGACATAGCGGGGACATTATTATGGCTGGTCGTATTTCACAAACATTCGCCAAAGCAAAAGCAGATAATAGAGGGATTCTTGGTGTGTTCGTCTCTGCGGGCGATCCTTCAGAAGACATCTGTGTTGCCACTCTTGATGCGCTTGTTGAGGCAGGTGCTGATCTGATAGAGCTTGGCATGCCTTTTTCTGACCCAATGGCAGATGGCCCTGCTATTCAGGCAGCTAGTTTGCGCGCCATCGCGGCAGGCATGACACTGGAAAAAACCTTGAAAATTGCAAGCGATTTCAGAAATCGTCATCCGGATACACCTCTGATTTTAATGGGATATTTCAATCCTATCTATATTTATGGAACGTCCCAATTTATTGATGATGCCAAGAAAGCGGGCGTTGACGGGCTGATTATCGTTGATCTGCCGCCTGAAGAAGATGGTGAATTATGTGATCCGGCTATCGCTGCAGGTCTTGATTTCATTCGCCTGACAACGCCGACCACCAAAGGTGAACGGCTTACCCGTGTGCTCGAAAAAGCAGGCGGATTTGTTTATTATGTCTCTATCACAGGGATTACAGGCACAAAAAGCGCCGGCGCAGACAGTATCAAAAACGCTGTTGAAGATATCCGGAAGGCAACAGATTTACCAGTGGTCACCGGGTTTGGCATTAGAACCGCTGAGCAGGCTGCTGAAGCTGCCAGATTGAGCGATGGCGCCATTGTTGGCTCTGCGGTTGTTGAGATTATCGCCAATAACATAGATGAGGCAGGGACACCATCTGCTGACATTCCGCAAAAAATTGGCCAATTTGTCTCAGAACTTGCCAATGCCATTGCCGCTAAGTAATTTGCGCGTTATTCTGTCTTTATAACTGGGTCTGCCTTGTCCAAAAGGAGTGAGTGCGATGAACTGGATTACCAACGCTGTCCTGCCAAAAATTAAAGCATTTGTGAAATCAAATGACGTCCCTGATAGCCTGTGGGTGAAGTGCAAGTCTTGTGACCAGATGATTTTTCATAAGGAATTTGAGGCCTCACATAATTGCTGCCAGGCTTGTGGGTATCATGCGCCTCTTGCGCCTAAAGCGCGCTTTGACATGTTGTTTGATGGTGGCTCTTGGGAGCCGATTGGACTTGAGGCAATCACGGATGATCCGCTGAAGTTCAAAGATTCTAAAAAATATACTGATCGCCTGAAAGACACACGTGCCAAGCTTAATGAAGCTGACGCGATCGCTGTGGCAGCAGGCAAAATAGAAGGTCTTGATGTCGTCATAGCCGCCTTTGATTTCCGTTTCATGGGGGGATCTATGGGCCGGGCCGTTGGTAATGCCATATTGACCGCTGCTGAAGAAGCTGTAACACGCGGCGCTTGTCTCATCACGGTACCGTCAACTGGCGGGGCACGTATGCAAGAAGGCATTTTGTCCTTAATGCAGTTACCGCGCACGATCATTGCAACTGATAAGCTTGCTGAGGCAGGCTTGCCTTATATTGTTTTGCTTGCCCACCCGACAACAGGTGGTGTGACAGCCTCTTTTGCCATGCTGGGAGACATTCAGATAGCTGAGCCTGGCGCCATTATTGGGTTTGCCGGCAGGCGTGTAATTGAAGAGACTGTCAGAGAAAAATTACCTGATGATTTCCAGACAGCTGAATATCTTGAAGACCATGGCATGGTTGATGCGGTTATTCCGCGTCATGAGCAACGCCTCAAGATTGCACAAATCATATCATTGCTAACGCATAAGCCACGCATGAACGCCGCTGAATAGCACAAGATTATCCAGCCTCATCATTTACACTTTTTCAAAACGATCCTGGGTATATGGCCTTATGAGTGAGATTAACAAAGTGTTAGATGATTTGGCAGCTCTTCATCCTAAATTAATTGATTTAGGTTTGGACAGAACCTTTGAAATTCTTGATGTACTTGGCAACCCTCATGAAAATTTGCCACCTGTGCTTCACATTGCAGGCACAAATGGCAAGGGCTCAACAGCGGCCCTTATGCGGGCAATAGCAAATGCAGCAGGTCTTCGATGTCATGTCTATACTTCACCACATTTATGCCGGTTTAATGAGAGAATCCGGCTGGCAGATACACTCATCTCAGATGATGATTTAGTGTCATTGCTAAGCGAAGTAAGAGACAGAAATGCAGGCCGTCCCATTACCTTTTTCGAAGTAACAACCGCTGCTGCTTTTTTGGCTTTTTCACGCGTCAAGGCAGATCTGGTGATTTTGGAGACTGGCCTCGGTGGGTTGCTTGATTCAACCAATGTTATTTCAAGACCTGCGGCCACAATTATCACGCCTGTAGCACGTGATCATGAACATTTTCTGGGTAGCGATATCACTGAAATTGGCAGACAAAAAGCAGGGATATTCAAATCAGGCGCGCCTGCCATTATCGCAAGGCAAAGTGAAGAGGCACGCCTTGGCATAGAAGATATCGCCAACCAAAAAGCCATAACAACCCATTGGATGGGGGAGCAATTTGATTATCAGATTCAAGATAACTCTTTGCTTATCTCAATTGACGGTACAGATTACACAACACCCCTGCCCTCTTTGAGTGGCGCGCATCAGGCAGGCAACGCAGCGCTTGCCGCTGCCGCTCTGCATTATAGTGGTGTGATGGCTCTTTCAGATGGTATTTCCGGTATTGGACAGGCTGTATGGCCAGGGCGTGTGCAAAAACTGGAAGATGGGTCTCTTGTTAAGTTAACCAAGGGCACAGCGATATGGCTTGACGGGGCGCATAATGCGCATGGGGCGCATGCATTGGTTGAAGCCATGGCAGATAAGTCTGGCGCCCCGCACTCATGGTCTGTGATTATCGGCGCATTAAATACAAGGCCGGTTGCAGATTTCCTTGCGCAAATCAGACCTCTGGCAAAACAGATTGTTGCAATCACTATCCCTTTTCAAGAGGCAGCCCTGCCAGCTGAAGAGATTGCAATTGCGGCACAACAACAAGGTTTAGAATGCAAAACAGCGCCTGATATTCAACAAGCGCTGTCTATGATAGCTGATGAGCCACAAATCCTGATTTGCGGCTCTTTATATCTGGCAGGACATATACTGACTGAAAATGGCACTCTGCCAGACTAGCCTGTGTGTCGCCTGATGCCTTTTATTACAGATTATCGTTAATCCATTGTTCGAGCGCTGATTTTGGCATCGCGCCAATTTTTTCGGCAACAACTTCACCTGATTTGAAGATCAGCAATGTCGGAATGCCGCGCACGCCATATTGCGTTGGGGTGTTCGGGTTTTCGTCAATATTTAGCTTTGCAATCGTGATTTTATCGCCAATTTCTGCTGAGATTTCTTCCAGAGCAGGGCCAATTGCCTTACAAGGACCGCACCATTCCGCCCAAAAATCAACAAGAACCGGCTTATCTGCGCCAAGAACATCTGCGGCGAATCCTGCGTCTGTTGTTGTCATTGTTGCCATGGTCACCCTCCTCGGTTGTGTTTCATATCGTCATCTTAATGTAGGAACTGCATGGTGATTGGTCAAGATACTGCCCCTAAAGAATAAGGCACTCAAAGACTCGCTGACGGCAGAATCTTTGCTTTTGTGAGTGCGGTATCCATCGCCTGAGATGAGACAGGTGACCGGCTAAATTCATCTAGCCAAATGATCTCTGCTTTGATCCGTTTTTCCGGATAAATTTTGCCCAGCAAATGGGCGTAAAGTGCCAGTTGCAGCACATAATTTTCAGGGACCTCATCAGACAGATGCGCGCCGGATTTGAAATCAACAAGCCACAGAACATCATCATAGATCACCATCTTGTCTATTTGCCCCACAACAGAGCGCGTTCCCACAAGCCCGGATATGCCAAATTCTGACAAAGCACGTTCTGAGAAAAGATCAGAAAATTCGGGCATTGCCATAAAGGCAACCATATTATCAGCAAGCTCTTCACGCCGCCCATCTGAGATTTCAGGGTAAAGAGGCTTTGAATTGCGTGCAAAACGCTGTGCGATATCAGCGCGTCTATCAGCCTGTTTGTCACTTAGCATATCTAATAGATGGTGCTGAAAACTTCCCGATTGACGTGCGGCAAGAGCGGTCATAGACCCCTTGATTTGCTGAGGGTTATGCGTCCCCGCCATTGAAGGCACAAGAGGTCGCACTGGCGCTTGTTCTTGCGGCGGCGGACTAAACGCCCATGAAAGCCGCTCTTGAATATCATCGTCTATTTGTTCTGTAGGCCTATTTTGCGTTAATGCCTTAGGTGATATATCAGCACCTTCATGGCGATACCGATAAACCCCTTCCTCATCTTCTGTTATTTTGACAGATTTGAAGCCTTCTTTCAGCAATATATCCCAGCTAATACCTTGCAGATCTTTGCGTGATTTCTCGAACCCTGCCAAAAACAAACATTCGCTTGCACGTGTCATGGCGACATATAACAGTCTTTGATGCTCATCACTGCGCGCATCTTTTGCTTGTTGTTTTGCTTTTGCGATATATTCTGGCATGAACTGGCTGTTTGCGGGCCAATAAAGCGCTTCATCTGTTTTAATCAGAGTCTTTGGCGGCTCAATACCTTTGACAATATCAGGGATATAGACCACAGGTGCTTCCAACCCTTTTGAGCCATGAATGGTCATAATTCGCACTAGATTTTCCTGCGATTTTCCAAAATCACGTTTAATCTCTGTGTCATGTTGGCGCATATAGGCAAGAAAATCAGATAAGCTAATGCCGCCTTTGGCTTCAAATTCATAAGCCTGCGCAATAAAGGCATTCAAACTTTCATCAACGCCGGTACCAAGACGGCGATAAAATGCTTCTCTGCCACCTTTGGCAAGGATCGTTTGAAAAAATGCTGATGGTGATAAGCGAATGGCCAGATCAAAATAAGTCTCTATTTTGCCAATTGCATGGCCAAGCTTTGTATCTGCTCCGGCATGAGCTTTCAGCGCTGCGATTAAGCTTTGCCCCTTTGCCCTCCTGCTTGCCAAATACATCAATTCATCTTCATCAATGCCTATAAGAGGTGATTTCAAAAAAGCTGCCAATTGTAAATCATCTTCCGGCAACAAGCAGATATCACCAAGCGCCATTAAATCTGCCACTTCTATCTGACTGCTCAGATGCATACGATCTGCACCGGCCACAGGCACGTTATGACGTAGCAAAGCCCCTCTTATAAGCGCATAAATCATGTTGCGCTTATTCACCAGAATCATAATATCTCCAGGCTTATAGCATCTGCCATCCAGACCTGTCGCACTGCCATCAAGCAGGGTTTTGATATGACAGGCTATTTTTTCAGCAAGCTGCGCTTCGGCACCCTGTGCACCAAGCGCACTGTCATCAACAAAATCAGGCACATCAAAATAGGGCAAATCATTGGTGTTTTCAGGCGCTTCTTCGATTGGCCATAATTCTACCATACCAAATTTTTCTGTAAAAAATGCCTCATGATTTTGATAATCACCACCAAGGCCTTTGACATCTTCCAAAGTCATGACAGCGTTGACCATATCAAGCACTGCTGTAGATGACCGGAAAGACTGGGTAAGCGCCACCTCCTCAAACGGGTGTCCCCCTGCTTTGGCCTGTGCCAGAAAGGATTTTCCTTTATCAAGAAAAATCTGTGGATTGGCGCCTTGAAAGCTATAGATTGACTGCTTGAAATCGCCAACTGAGAATAAGGTGCGCCGAGAGGTCTCATCTGCCTCATGGGCAAAAAATTCATTTGCCAGAGACGCCAGCAATTCCCATTGCGCCGGGTTGGTATCTTGTGCCTCATCTACAAGCATATGCTGAATGCCATAATCAAGTTTCCACCTCACCCATGCCATCGCATCCGCCGCAGACAAAAGCCTGTCTGCACGGATAATTAAATCATCATAATCAAGCAGGGCTTTTTGTAATTTTATACGCTCATATTGTTGGGCGACATGACGGCCAACAATATAAAGCGCACAGCTTCGATCATAGGTATCAAAAGCGGTCAGAGCTTGTTGATAAGAGATCATCAAGGCACATAAACGAGCGGCGATATCTGCCTCAGCCGGATAGCTCTCTGCTTGTTTATCTGTTAAAAATTTACGCGGCTCATTTTTGGTTGTTAGGAATACAGTCTTCAAATCGCCGATTGTTTGCGCGCGCATATCCTCTGTTTGTGCAGACCATATAACAAAATTTTCCATCTTTTTTGGCGCTAATTCTGTCAGAGTTTGATGAGGCACTTCACTAAAACGCCTTGCGTAAACATGGCGAAGACCAGCTCTGTCAGACGCCTCATTTGGCAAAATATCTGCCATCGCACGTTCAAAAGATGACACAAAACCAAGCGGCTTTTCTATCGCTGCATCTGACAATTTTCGAAAACTGACGAAGTCTCTGACATGTTCAAATAATTTTCGATGATCTGTCAGCGAAATAAGATGGGCCAATGCCTGTTTTATTTCCTTGCCAGGCTCTTCAAAACAAGAGGCAAAGGCCTCATGCAGAAACTGCTCTTTCTGCCCGTCTGTAATCAAATCAAATTGTGGTGGCAATCCAGCTTCAATCGGAAACCGCGATAAAAGTGACTGACAAAAAGAATGTGTGGTCTCAATGCGCGGGCCTTCGTCATTATCTATCACCTGTGCAAACAGGCGGCGGGCAACCATGATGGTTTCCTGCTCAGGCACTGTTCCTGTCATATCTTTAATCTGGCCCAAGAGATCACTTTCCGGGATAACGGCCCATTGGGCGAGCTTGCTTTGCAGACGTTCTGCTATTTCTGCTGCGGCTGCGTTGGTAAAGGTGACACATAATATTGTCTCTGGTTTTGTGCCTGATAATAAGAGGCGCAATACCCGCTCAATCAAAACTTTGGTCTTACCTGTCCCTGCATTGGCTGAGACAAACACAGATTGCTCTGGTGACGAGGCTTGTCTTTGCAACAAATTAGTCATTGCCGACCTCCAGCACCCGCCATTCTTTGATACGTGCCAGATGACGATAATCTGAATAAGCCTGGCGCCCTCTGGGGTCAGGCTCACTGTGATAAGGCATATCCGGTGACTCAAACCGACCTATGAGTTCTTGGATGGTTTCTAGCAAATCATGATCATTCAGATCTTTGGGAGTCACATCTGTAAATTTCCCAATTTCATCACCACGCCCGGCCAGCTTGCAATAAGATAAAGAGCGCAGGGCCAAATCCTTGCCTATTTTTTGGTAACCACCTGATTTGACGAGCGCTGTTTCAACAAGCATCTGTGTTGATCTTCCCTTTTGCACAGATTTTTTTGTTGGGATCGTACCTGTTTTATAATCAATTATGGTCACATGATTATTTTCATGGCTGATTATTCTGTCCGCTTTGGCCGTGACGGCAAATTCGCGCGCGCCAATGGTAAAGCGCACCTCACCCCTGATTTCGGCAAAATTCATGTCGCCCGCTTTTCTGAACTCATTATCTTTGTCCAGAAACCAAGTGGCGATGGCTTCAAATTGTGGCCACCAGAAATGGCGCACTTCATAATGATCACGCCAGGGCGCGAAATGGGTTTCTGCCATCTGTAATAATTCTGGCAAGTGCGACAAACTCACTTCTACACTTGGATATGTTTGCGTGAAATCTTGCATGATGGCATGAAAAATAGTGCCTTTCAGAGCAGCGTTTGGCGCCTCATTAACAGGTGATAACGCACGCAGGCCCAAGATTTGGCGCGCATAAATGGCATAAGGATCATTGATAAGATAATCAAATTGTGTTGCTGAAAAAGTGGTTGGCCGCCATTCAACAGGTGGCTTTGGTGCCGGTGGGCTGATTGGCATAGCAATGCCTTGCTTGCGCCATGACAGAACCTCTGCAATATCAGGTGGAATTTTTGCGCTCAGAACATCTTCAAGATGAAGCGCAGTCATAACGGCATCCATTCTTGTCAACCACCTGCTAGGCAAGGTGAGGCGATCATCCTGACGGCGCGCTCTGGTAAGAACGACTTCAGGCATAGCGGCTGCCATCAGAAAATCATGAGCTGACAGAGCAATGCGCCATTGTTTATGAGGCAAGCCCATGCGTTCTGCCATAGGCTGGTTCATCCACAGATTTTGCCCTGTTTTTGGCGGCCAAACACCGTCATTCAAACCAGATAAAATCACCAGGTCTGCAGAAATCATGCGTGATTCCACAGCCCCTAAAATCGCAAGACGAGATTGTTTTTGAAAAGGGCGTCTGACCTCACACATATGGCTGAGTGTTTGCCAAATATCAGAAAAGCTTTGTGGTGATATTGTGAAATCATTTCCATAGCTTGCTATATCCTGAAGCAAAAGCGCCGCTGCTTCGCCATCTGGTCCTGACCATAAACGCTCTATGCTATCAGCAACCTCATCTGGGGCAGAGGCAGCAAACATCTCGGCAACGCTTCCTAGCACCTTGACACTTTGCGCCAAGCTAACTGAGGGCTTGGCAGCCAAATCCCACAATGGTTGTAATAATTTCAAAATATGAGTCTGAATGAAATCATGCGCTTTTTGATCTTTTTCAAGATAACGTAAAAGTCCTTTTGCGTCCGAGAAAGGTAGCGTGCCTCGCAAATAGGTTTTATTGATATGATCAATTTGTTGGCGAAATGAAAGGCGCGGCATTTGACCTGCCGCTAGAGGGTGGGCACAAAGCGATAGTAAATCAGCAACCAAATCCTCGCTTGTCATAAGACGCGCTAATAGCTGCAGATAACTGCCAATATAACTATGGGTAAGCGGCTCACCAGCGGAATCATCAATGTCAATATCATAGCGGCGTAATTCAGATTGCACCATTTTGGCAAGCTGCCTGTCTGCTGTCACCAAAATGGCCGTGCGCTCATCTGTTTCAAGAGCCTGTCGCATGAGCAAGCTAATGATGACGGCCTCTTCCTGATTATCTTTTGCTTCAAGGCGCCGAAATCCAGAGAAGCTTTTCGCCTTTGTAAGGCTTGCCGGCAATTGATCAAGGCGCCGCCATTTTTCTGTTTGGCTGGCAGGGCGCATCACCTCTATTAGAAACTCCTGTCTGGCTCTATGCTGTTTGGCCTCACCACGGCTCGCAGGCCAAATAGCTATTTCCTGATAGGGCAAAGACAAAGCGGCAAAAGTCACTGATAAGGGGTGCAAGGGGTGACCTTTTTCTTCACAGATCGCTTCCCAATCCTCAGCAGAAATATCAGGCATCATACCTGGAAAAACCACCTGACCTTTGGGCAAAGAGGCAACCACTTTCATCAATTTTTGGGTAGCAGGCAAAGTCCCTGTCGATCCGGCAAGAATGACCGGCGTTTCAGGAGGATTATCCTGCCAGATTTGTGCCTTATGCGCCATAAGTGCAATCCGGCGTGCCACAGGATCCATCGCACCTTCTTCTGCCAGGATATGAGGCCAGAACCGCCACAGAATTGATAAAAAATTGGCGATATCCTGCCAGTGTGACGCAAGCTCCTGCGGCCAAAGCGCCTGCATTTCTTCTATCTCAAATTCAGCATTTTGTATCTGATCAAATAAAGATAGTAAGGCTCTGGCCAAGGCAAAAGCAAGTGCATCAGTCGGCCTTTGACCACTAATAGGAAATGATTGGACTTGGCGCGCGATTAAACATAAGCGGCGCATTTGCGGCACGGCCGGCGGCAAATCTGCCTCGTCACTCTGGGCAAACAGGCCATTTGTCTCATCATCATCGATATCACCAATGGCAAATATTTTTGGAAGCAGTAACGCCTGCCCTTTGCTTTGTTGCAAAAAGGCAGAAGACAAAGCCCGCACCGCGCGCCTTGTCGGCACATAAATTTCGGTTTTCGATAATTCTTGCGGAGACGTTGCGGAATCTAAAATGCCCTTTGCCAAATCAGAGGCAAAGGCACAACCTGGCGGGATAGTGAAATAGGCGGACGTCTGCATAGCCCTTATCATAAAGCCTATTCATAATTTGATGCTACAAAAAAGACAGCACTTAGATGGTAAATTCAGCGCAAAGATTTCTTGATATCACATCGTCAAATAGCGGCTTTAATAATGAGTTGGGCGCCGAGATTTTTATCTGTCTTTCATCCCCTTCACCAAAGGACAAATCAATTGAGATCGCATTTTTAGGCCAATAAGGTGCCATTTTATCAGGCCATTCAACTAAATTGGCTGCTTCATAAAAACTATCTTCAATGCCAAGCGCAAATACATTTTCTGGCGACTCAAGACGATATAAATCCATATGCATAATGGTGAGCCCGTCAGGCGCTTCATATGCTTGCACAAGCGTAAAGGTGGGGCTTGGCACATCAATATGCGCCCCACAAGCTGCTTGAATGACAAAGCGAGCAAAAGCAGATTTGCCGACCCCAAGAGGGCCAGTTAATCCTGCAACCATACCTGCTAGCAGGTAAGATGCAAAACAGCCTGCCAGATGATTTGTCTCTGACAGGCTGTTGCTTTTCATGATGAGGCTTGAGGTCAAATGCCTGGCGCCCTAGTAACGATATTGCTCTGATTTGAACGGCCCTTGTTGTTCAACACCAATATAATCAGCCTGATCAGGACGCAATTCAGATAAGGTCGCTCCCACTTTGGCAAGGTGAAGCGCTGCTACCTTTTCATCAAGATGACGTGGCAATGTATAGACTTGCTTGTCATATTTGGCGCCATCCTGCCAGAGCTCAATCTGGGCAAGCACCTGATTGGTGAATGAGGCAGACATCACAAAAGACGGATGGCCAGTAGCACAACCCAGATTTACAAGACGCCCTTTTGCAAGCAAGATCATACGTTTGCCGTCTGGGAATTCCACTTCATCAACCTGAGGCTTCACCTCATGCCATTTCATATTGGATAAAGAGGCAACCTGAATTTCATTATCAAAATGGCCAATGTTACAGACAATTGCACGGTCTTTCATCTCGCGCATATGATCAATTGTGATCACATCTTTATTACCAGTTGCTGTGACAAAGATATCTGCTTTTGGTGCAGCTTGCTCCATGGTCACAACTTCATAGCCTTCCATCGCCGCCTGCAAAGCACAAATTGGATCGACTTCTGTGACCATCACACGGGCGCCACCTTGGCGAAGTGAGGCAGCAGAACCTTTGCCAACATCACCATAGCCGGCAACAACCGCAACCTTACCTGCCAACATGACATCTGTCGCACGGCGAATACCGTCAACTAGTGATTCACGGCACCCATATAAATTATCAAATTTCGATTTTGTGACAGAATCATTCACATTGATTGCAGGGAATGGTAACTGACCTTTTTCTGCCAACTGATACAAGCGAAGCACACCTGTTGTTGTCTCTTCTGATACACCAACAATGGCATCACGTTGCATTGTGAACCAACCAGGGCTGGAGGCAAGACGCTTTTGCATCTGCGCCTTTAGATATTCTTCTTCTTCTGAGGCCGGATGTTCCAGGATGGCTTCACCTGCCTCTGCACGCGCACCAAGCAAGATATACATGGTCGCATCACCACCATCATCCAAGATGATATTTGATGGCTTGCCATCAGGCCAATCGAATGTTTTGTCTACATATTCCCAATATTCTTCAAGAGTCTCTCCTTTTTTGGCGAAGACGGGAATGCCAGAATCTGCAATCGCCGCCGCAGCCTGATCTTGCGTTGAGAAAATGTTGCATGACGACCAGCGAATATCGGCCCCCAATTTTGACAAAGTCTGAATCAAAACCGCTGTCTGAATTGTCATATGAAGGCAACCTGTTAGCCGCGCACCTTTCAGCGGTGTTTGCCCTTTATATTCTTCACGCAAGGCCATAAGGCCTGGCATTTCACTTTCAGCGATTGAAATCTCTTTGTGGCCCCAATCGGCCAAACCAATATCTGTGATGAGATAATCCTGAGACATAAACATAAATCCTTGTGTTTCGGTGTGCATACTAAAAATGGTCGCATACTCTATTACTGTGACGGTGTCTTATCAGATTTCCGCGGTAACAAAAAGAAAAATAGCTATCAGACCCAATCACAAGCCTTTAATCATTCGTGTGACTGTCTAATTCACGATGCAGCAACTCTGTTTTATAGCCTTGTCTTGTTAACCATTTTTCAAATGCGATAGCGCTTGCTACTGAGCGATGCTTGCCACCGGTACAGCCAAATGAGAAGGTCAGCAAAGCCCTGCCATCTTTGAGGGCTCTTTCAATGATAGGCGCACTCATGCCTGTCAGATGAGATAAAAACATATCAAACCCTTCATCAGATTGAATATAATCTGCAACCTTATCTTCCTTGCCTGACATAGCACGCAATTCAGGCTCCCAATGAGGATTTCGAAGAAACCGGACATCAAACACATAATCTGAATTGGTTGGAATACCTTGTTTGAAAGCAAAGCTGACAACTCTTACCGCCATATTTTCTGCAGGGCTCATATCCACACCCTGCAACAAGGCCTCTCGCAGCGCATTTGGTGATATAGCCGTTGAGTCGATCAGAACATCTGCATGCGGTTTAATTTGCGCCATACGTTCCTGATCTGTCAAAATAGCTTCTTCAAGCACATTATCTTTGGCAAGAGGGTGATGACGGCGCGTTGACTGATAACGGCGCGTAATTTCAGCACGTGAAGCGCTTAAATGCACAACTTTTGCCTCTGAGCCAAATTTTTTATGAAGATTTTCAACAAGACGAAGAAGGCCTGTTACGTCAAAGCCAGATGTTCTGGCATCAACACAAAAGGCCAAATCATGACCTTCTGTTTCAACTTCTATGGCAACAAGCTGGTCAACCAAAGCAAGAGGCAGATTATCGACAGTGACAAATCCCTCATCTTCAAGGATTTTCAAAGCCGTGGAATGGCCTGCACCTGCCTGGCCTGTAATAAGCACAATAGTGGGCGATCTTGTCTCCATCTAGCTAATCCTTTGGTGATTTCGGTTTATCAGGACTGACAGGCAAAGTGAGTGAAAATCTGGCACCGCCACCGACCCTATTTTCAGCGTGCAACGTGCCATTATGCGCCTGTGCGATTTGACGAGAAATAGACAGCCCAAGTCCTGAATGATTACCAAAGGCTTCTCCCTGTGGGCGTTCAGTGTAAAAGCGATCAAAGATTGCCTCTAATTTTGCCTCTGGAATCCCGGGGCCTTCATCTTCGATGATCAGCTGCGCCTGTTTTTTATCAGAGTCCAATCTCACAGTAATTTTGCCGCCTTCCGGGGAAAAGCTAATTGCGTTCTGTAAAATATTATCCAAAATTTGCGCTATTCGTCCAGAAAACATTCGAACTGAAATGGTTTCATCTGATGTTTTGTTTTCAAAATGTAAAGTGCCCTCAGACCATCTTTGTTGAGAGGCCATTACCCAATTTTCAACAAAGCGACTGAAATCACTTGCTTCTGGCAAAAGTCTGTTTAACTCCACATCAATGCGGCTTGCCAGAGAAATATCTGTGATTAATCTGTCCAGACGGCCAACATCTGCCAAAATGATAGACATTAATTTTCTTTGCTGTTCAGGATCTTCAATTCGCGAGACAGTTTCAACAGCAGACCGCAGAGAGGTAAGCGGGTTTTTTAACTCATGACTGACATCAGCGGCAAAGCCGGCGGTTGCCTGAATACGTCTTTGCAACTCATCTGTCATCTCTGACAAGGCTTGGGATAAATCACCAATTTCATCTTTTCTGTCCGGCAGTCTGGCAAGAGGTGTATCATCATGACTATTGCGCAAGGTATCGGCGGCACTTGCTAATTTGGAGATGGGTAAGGTGATAGAACGGGCTAAATAAAAAGCAAGCCCAATGGTCACAAGAGTAACAAAAGCAAAGATTTGTAAGAACACCCATTGAACAGCCCTGATTTCCTGTTCTATGCGACCTCCGCTTGTGGTGAGAAGCAAGGCACCGCGCACCATCCTGACATCTTGAACTGGCAAAGCAACTGACAGAACCATTTGTCTCTGGCTATTCAAAAAAACATTACGATGAATACCGCCTGTTAGTGCGTTGGCTACATCCTTGAATTCAGTGGCGCGGCTGAGGCGGCGATGTTTGACAACCGGCAAAGGCGCATCATTGCCAAAGAACTGTGATAATCTGTCAAGGCCATTTGTAATGCGCTGTCCAAATTGTTGGTGCATATCCCGATTACGTCTTATACGCAATTCCACTGATCCGGAAGACAGCCCGTCTCGCGCAGTATCAGCGGCAAGCCTGCCATCTGGCTGAAAAACGCGTGCCCGCAAAACAGAGCCGTAACCAACAAGAGGCAAGAGCTGTTTCATAGTCTCCTGCGACAAGGCGCGATTACCAACCTGCCCGCGCCCTTGCAAAAACTCAACCTCTGCCAATGCCAAAGACCTTGCCAGAACAACTCCCTGACGTTGCAATGCATCTAATTCAGCCATGATCAGCACATTTTTATATTGCCCCACCGAAAACAGGCCAATCATAAATAATACAAGCGGCAAGAGCATAATTGCCAAAATGCGCGATGACAGGCGCGAAAGAATTTTCGGAAACCTTATTATGGGCAATTTTATCATGACCAGTTATGAATCAGTGTCTTGTTCTGATTTATAACGATATCCTATCCCGTATAAAGTTTCAATTTGGTCAAATGACTTGTCAGCGGATTTGAATTTACGGCGTAATCTTTTGATATGGCTATCTATGGTTCTGTCATCAAGGAAAACAGATTCACCATAAGCAGCATCCATAAGCTGGTCACGACTTTTGACATGACCGGGTCGCACAGCAAGAGAATGCAAAAGCAAAAACTCTGTTACTGTCAGTTTCACATCACGATCTTTCCATGTCACGATATGACGGTCAGGATCCAGCACCAAATTGCCTAAACGAATGGCTTGTGATGATATGTCCTGGCTGTCAGTCACCATCGCGCGCCGCAAAACCGCTTGTATGCGTGCTAAGAGTAATCTTTGTGAAAAGGGCTTTGTGATATAATCATCTGCCCCCAAACCAAGGCCAAGCGCCTCATCAAGCTCATCATCTTTACTGGTCAGAAAAATCACCGGCATCGCTGATTTCGTTCTTAATTTTTCCAGTAATTCCGTACCAGTCATACGTGGCATTTTGATATCAAGAACTGCCAGATCAGCCGGACGCCTTGCCAAACCTTGTAAGGCCTGCTCACCATCACTATAGGTATCTACCTCATAGCCCTCTGCCTCCAGAGCCAAAGACACGGAGGTCAGAATATTTTGATCATCATCAACCAGTGCTAACCGTTTTTTCATCTCACAATTTCCTTTGCAACCATCCAAAGACTATCAGCCTATCTGTTCATAAAATGTAAGCCTGATAGGTGGAAAGATCATGACAGAATTCTGGCGCAATTGTGGCAGCCTTACTCCATGGGCAAAACCCTGTCCCTTAATGCGCAAGTGCCCAATTTTTGGCAATGCCAGCTTCTGCTACCAAAGGCACATCCAAAGACAGAACCGGCTCATGGGCTGTTTCCATAGCATGGCGTATGAGTTCACAGGCGGCTTCAGCCTCCTCATCCGGCACCTCAAAAATCAATTCATCATGCACCTGCAATAGCATAGATAATGAGAGACGAGATTGCGAAATTGCCTGTGGTAGCGCTATCATAGCCCGCTTAATAATATCAGCGGCGCTCCCTTGAATAGGGGCGTTAATGGCCTGACGTTCTGCAAAATTGCGCATATTTGGATTTGATGATGAAATCTCACCAATATGAATGCGCCGCCCAAATAATGTTTCTACAAATTTATCATCTCTGGCTTTGATTTTGGTATCTTCCATATAGGCTTGAATGCCGGGGAAGCGGGCAAAATAGGCTTTGATATAATCTTGCGCCTCGCTTCTGCCGATTGACAGTTGACGTGCCAGACCAAAGCCGGAAATACCATAGATGATGCCAAAATTAATGGCTTTGGCTTTGCGTCTTGTCTCACTGTCCATATCAGCCAGAGGCACCCCAAATACTTCAGCTGCTGTCTGGCTGTGAATATCAACCTCATCACGAAACGCTTGCAACATTGACGTCTCACCTGCAACATGAGCGACAAGTCGCAATTCGATTTGGCTGTAATCTGCCGAAATAAGGCTATGACCTTCTTTGGCGATGAAAGCTTGCCTGATTTGTCTGCCTTCTGCTGTGCGGATAGGAATATTTTGCAGATTTGGATCCGATGATGACAGACGTCCTGTTGAGGCACCGACCATGGAATAAGATGTATGCACGCGGCGCGTCTGAGGGTGCAGATTTGCAACAAGCGCATCAGTGTAGGTTGACTTCAATTTTGACAATTGTCTGAAATCAAGAACTTTTTGAGCAATTTCAATGCCATTGGCAGCTAAATCCTCAAGAATTTCTGCTCCGGTAGCATAAGCACCTGTTTTCGATTTTTTACCTCCCTCAAGGCCAAGCTTATCAAACAAAACTTCACCAAGCTGCTTAGGAGAGGCAATATTAAAGGTCATGTCGGCAAGCTTGTGAATTTCTGTCTCAAGAGCCGCAATTCTGGTTGCAAAGTCATTTGACAGACGGCGCAAGAAACCATCATCCACCGCAATGCCAGCAGCTTCCATCTCTGCCAGCACGCTGATAAGAGGACGCTCCAGTCTTTCATAAACTGAACTAACGCCTTCACGGGCCAGACGCGGCTTTAGCATTTGCCACAAACGCAAGGTGATATCTGCGTCTTCTGCCGCATAATCAAGAGCTTGATCGGGAGTAAGAGCATCAAATCTAATCTGATTTTTACCCTTGCCGCAGACATCTTCATATTTAATTGTCTTTATGCCAAGCCAATGGTCAGCCAACACATCCATATTATGACGCGCAACACGCCCTGTATCCAGAACATAAGACATGCACATCGTATCATCGACAGGGCCAAGATGAATGCCGCCATTTTCAGGGCGCGCTAACACATGATAGTCATATTTCAAATTATGCCCGATTTTCAATATGCTTTGATCTTCAAATAATGGGCGAAGCGCTGAGATAGCTTCGTTGAAATCTATCTGATCAAAATTTATGTCTGGCTCATCAAACCCAAGTAAATCATCTGTGGCAGGTTGATTGCCCTTGTGACGCAAAGGGATGTAACATGCTTTGCCGGGCGCTACTGCCAGAGACACACCAACTATTAAAGCCTCACTTGCCTGCAAGCTTGTGGTTTCTGTATCAACGCTAAGATACCCCTGATGTTTTGCAGCTTCTATCCATGTCTGAAGCATCTCCATGCTTGTCACCAGACTATAATCTGTTTTTGATACGACAGGTGGTGTAATATCCTGCATGACTTGGTCTGCCGTCTGACCGCCTGAAGAGGCAGATGAAGGCGCAGAAACAGACATGCCATCAGCGCTTGCGCCCAACAGGGCAAACAGAGATTTGAACCCTTGTTCTTGTACAAAATGAACAAGCTTATCTGCATCGCGTGGCGGAGTGGTCAGCCCGGCGACCGGCAATGGCACATCAACATCATCTGCCAATGTGACCAGCTTGCGAGATATGCGTGCCATCTCAGCAAATTCAATCAAATTATGACGCCGCTTTGGTTGTTTTATGCCCTCTGCCCCGGCAAGCAACGCATCTAGTGAGCCAAATTGATTAATAAGCTCAGCCGCGGTCTTAATGCCTATCCCGGGCACGCCCGGCACATTGTCCGTGCTGTCACCTGCTAAAGATTGCACATCAATCACATGACGGGGTTCTACGCCAAATTTTTCAAAAACTTCTTCTTTGCCAATGCGTCTTTGCTTCATCGGGTCAAGCATTTCAACGTCATCAGTTACAAGCTGCATTAAATCTTTATCAGATGACACAATGATGGTTTGACGCCCTTCTTGTGCGGCCAGCTTTGCGTAAGTGGCGATCACATCATCTGCTTCAAAACCAGGCATTTCAATGACAGGTAAAGACATGGCATGCGCTGCCTCACGCACAAGCGCAAATTGTGGCACCAGATCATCAGGTGGATCTGTACGATTGGCCTTATAGTCAGCAAAAATCTCATTTCGGAACGTCACACGCCCGGCGTCAAAAATAACAGCCACAGAATGGGGGTTCAAATCATCAATCAGCTTTAACAGCATTTTGGTAAACCCAAACACCGCATTCACCGGTGTGCCATCTGCCCGGCTCATAGGCGGCAAGGCATGAAAGGCCCTGAAAATATAGCCAGAGCCATCTATCAGAACAAGCTTATCTGACGCATCAACTGCCATAATAGATTAAGCGCCTTCTTCTGTTTTGACGAAATGGCGTGAGCAATAAGGGCAAGTTACCTGATTATCAGCACCCATATTTAGCCATATCTGAGGATGGCCAAGCGCCCCGCCGCCGCCATTACAAGACACGCGTGATGCTGTTGTTCGAATTGTCATCTCGTCAGTTTGGGATGTTGTATTATGATGATCGGCCATCTGCGATTATTCCTTGATATTTCATGTCATCACGTAAAAGAAAGAGCCACCCTTTGGTCCCTTCCCTCAGATTTGGTCTTGATTATATACGTCTTTGAGGG
Source organism: Puniceispirillaceae bacterium (SeqCode) (assembly GCA_049890215.1). Taxonomy (GTDB): domain Bacteria; phylum Pseudomonadota; class Alphaproteobacteria; order Puniceispirillales; family Puniceispirillaceae; genus UBA685. Next base: position 87,038 of record JBMHBX010000041.1, read on the forward strand.
GCAAGAGCAAAAGGTTTTCAAACGCAAAATGCTCAAGAGTTGCCGGTATGTTTTTGCCAGTGATCAAAGGTCAGATCCATTTCGCGAAAGCTGCCATCTGCCTGCAATACAGGGCGTGTTGTATTGTGAGGATGAATTCCTGCTAAGTGCATGAGGCTAACAGGCTTGTAAAAAGGCATTGTTTGTGTGAACAGGCCCCTGGCCTCATCGTAACGATAAGCTGTGTGCCAGTTACATATCTCTGGCAGTAACAGGTGGCTGATATGATGTTTATAGACCGCCAGACCAAGGCCAAGCTGATCAGCGCCATATTTACGCCGAGGCGGCAATGCCAAGACCGCCTTATACATCTCTTCCTGCCACGCTTGCCAGATAGGCGAGTCTTTATGAGCCGAAAAAACACCGGCATTTATAATGGCAGATTCCGCCATCAGCTTTTTATCAGATTTGGGCAATGACGATTTATTGGCAAACATCGTGTACCAGTTCCGGCGCAACGGCTGACCGAAAAGATTAAATTCAATGCCATTACCTCTGGCACTGTCCCAGTCATGAAAGCGGCTTCTTTGGCTGACCGCAACAAAGTCTGATTCAACACAAAAGGTGATCAGCCCACAGAGCGCATCAAGCGTCTGAAACCAACAATCTGCATCGACAAAAACAAAGCGGTCATAATCTGGCAAGATTTCCGGAAGATACGGTTTCATCAAAAGGACATTAGCGCCCTTTGGCCCGGCAAGTTTGCCAGCATCAATTAGTTCTTGATAGCGGTCTGGCACATGGACCTGGCGCACTTGTGCCTGCAGGCTCGTCAGCAAGGCTAGTTGCGCCTTTGTAAGGCCAAAATCCAAAATCACAACCGCCCCGTCATAGCCAAGCGTACGCAAAGAACGCAAGCAATCTGTCATCAAATCACCAAAAAGAGCATCAGCCCCTGAGACTAAGACTGTTTTATCCAAAATAGCTTTGTCAGGCATATTGAAACTGGCAAATGTCTGCGATGACTCTTTCATAAGGCACCCTATTTGTTATAAATGAGATTGGTAAGACCACAGTAAGCTGAATAGGCCATTCATGAAAGCTAGAAAATCATGCAATGTTCAATCTGAATGCGCCCTTGTCTTTCAACAAACATGGCCTCCAATACAAATTCATCTTCAGATTTGGTGAAAAAAAGGCGCCAGGTCATAGCAATCGAAGCACGTCGGCGGAACAACGCCACAAATTCACGACGTGCAAATGTGCCGAGCCTTTTCTGATAATCTTCGCATTGCGCTGCCAGATTCTCTTGTGTGACGATCACCTTCAGGCGCGTGGTAAAATCCTGCACATGGCGTGCATGATCACGGTCGGCAGAGCCAGACAGCATGTTGTCAATCAAAGGCTCTAAACAGGCACGCAGTTCCTCATCAGACAAGGCCAAAAGCTCAGATAAAGACATGCTGCGCCCATCGGGGTTTTGATCATGATCTGTCATAATCCAAGCCTAAATCAACAGAGCCTTTGCGTCATCAAGAAAAAAAACTGGTCAGTCACCATAACTCAGGTGTATAACGGCGCAATCTGCACCCGTAGCTCAGCTGGATAGAGCGCTGCCCTCCGAAGGCAGAAGTCAGAGGTTCGAATCCTCTCGGGTGCGCCAATCTTTTCACTATATTTCAATAACTTAATATTTTTCAAACTTACTTAAGTTAGGATAAATAGCCCTTTTGACGATGTTCAAAAGATGTTCAAAAATGGCTTTCAACTTTTGAACATTCGAATTAACCTATTCCTATCAGAAGGTTAGGTTAAACATGAGTTCCGGTTTAGATTCAAAGGTAGATGTGAAAGGGTATGCAACTTACCCAATCGATAAAGAATAGTTAATACATGCTTTTGCTCTTTATTGATTTCTCTAGTTTGACACACTGCTAGTCAGCAATGATCTTTAAAAGCAGCTAATCAGCTTCGTTAGCAAAAGAGCTTCAAACCTTGGAAAACTATTGATTACACCGTTGAGAAATATAAAGATAAATAATGAAACTATCGATGCATAAATGAAAATTGATTGCATGCAAAAAGCAGTTTACCGAATGAAAATTCAAATGAAGTAATTGTTGCCACCGAATGCAAAGCATGGCTGTCTGTCATACTAGGTCTAGTCCGACAATAATTTGAACCCTGTAAAAAGTGAAAGTCACAATGCCTGAATCAATGGATGAACAAAAATCAAACATGGAAGATCTAAGAAGGAAAATTTTGCAATTAGACGAAAATATTCGAGGTTTAAGGCGTCAGCTTGAGAACCAGCAAAAACAACTCGTAGACATGTCGACAAGCCTTAACATTCAAGGATATCAGGCACGAGATATCGACAAACTTATTGGTAACTTGGGAAAGAAACAGTTACAAAAGTTAATGGATTTGGATAATAGTGTTAAAACAAGAACTGCGCTAGTCCCCTACATTTGCTTTGGGATTTTAGCGGTAGCGGTAGCAACTGGTGGAAGTATTTTAGGATTATTCTGAAAAATTTATTACCATCACCAATAACCAAAAGTAACTGCTATTTACAAAGGACAGAAAAATTCGATTATATCCAAAATATATTTTAGTAACATACCTTGAAGTTATTCCATTGATATAATTGATGTCTCCACAGCTCCGAAGGAAGACGTCAGAGTTTCGAATTATCCCTGGTGTGCCGACTTTTCTGTTTAATCTCATTCTCTAAATATTATTTGTGGCACAAGTAATTGAAAAATGACATGTTTGTCAGATGGAAATTGAGCGCCAAGTTTTTAATGATGATAGGTTAGGGGAAGTGATAAACGACGCTTTGTCATTTATCAGTAGGTCTGATTTGTATCCGTTGCCATTACCGTCCGATTTTTCGGGTGCTGGTGTTTACTTGTTATATTATAATGGCAATCATGAGGTTTACGGACAAATTCGCGGGTTAAAAGTTAACAATCAAAGTATGCCTATCTACGTAGGAAAAGCGGTGCCGCCTGGTTGGCGTCAGGGTCGAAACTCTAGTCAAGCAAGTAAAGTTTTGTATTCTCGCATTAAAGAACATACTCGCAGCATAGAAGCTGGTGCAGATCTAAATTTGAATGATTTTAACTGCAAATTCATCATACTTAGAGCAAAAATGTCCAATTTAATCGGAACGCTTGAGTCAGAACTAATAAATCAGTTTCGTCCTATTTGGAATTCATGCATTGATGGTTTTGGAAATCATGACCCAGGAAGAGGACGAGCACAGCAAGCTAGGTCAGAATGGGATACGCTGCATCCCGGAAGATATTGGGCAGACAAACTTGCAAACAACAAATTGTCTACTGAAGATATTTTGCAAAAGGGCAGAAGGTATTTTAATGCCGAAGGTTAATCAATGAAGACATTAGAATTGTTCTCAGGTGCTGGTGGTCTTGCTCTTGGGCTGGAAAAATCTGGATACAGTTGCATTGGGTTGTTAGAAAAAGATAAGAACGCCTGCAATACGCTCAGAAAGAATTTTTCGGCAGAGGTGTTTGAAAACGATATTCAGCATTTCTCGTATAAAAACATCAAGAGCAAAGTTGAATTAGTTGCCGGTGGTCCCCCGTGCCAACCTTTCTCTTTAGGGGGAAAAGCAAAAGGTAAAGCGGATAAGCGGGATATGTTTCCAGAGGCATCACGAGCAATTGCAGAATTAAATCCAAAAGGTTTCATATTTGAAAATGTGAAAGGTCTTCTGAGAGACTCGTTTTCTACATATTTAGAATACATAATTTTACGATTGAGCTATCCATTTGAGAGCATTAAAAATGAAGAAAGCTGGATTGATCATCTTTCGCGTTTAGAAAAAATAAAATCCTCTGCAACAGCTGTTTCAGGTCAGTATCAGGTTCTTTTTAGGTGTTTGAATGCAGCAGATTATGGAGTTCCACAAAGAAGAGAGAGAGTTTTTATTGTAGGGCTTCGCAAAGATTTAGGTGTCGAATGGTCCTTTCCTGAACCTACACATTCAGCTGATAGCTTGGCATATGCTAAGTTTGTGACTGAGGAATATTGGCAAACAACAAATGCAACGCCTAGTGATGATGATTTTGCAAAAATCAAAGATGGGACTTTGAAGAAATCATTAATTAACAGGTTTGGTCTATTTGAACCTCGTCACTTGCCATGGCAAACAGTAAGACAGGCTTTGAAAGGGCTGCCAGAGCCAAATGAGCAAGGGAGTAAGAAATATAAAGCGCATATTTTAAAAGATGGCGCAAAGTCATATCCTGGGCATACGGGAAGCCCCCTTGATGATCCAAGCAAGGCACTTAAAGCGGGTGTCCATGGTGTTCCTGGTGGTGAAAATACACTGCGACGAAATGATGGTAGCGTCCGCTACTTTACTGTTAGAGAAGCAGCTAGAATTCAAACTTTTCCGGACGATTTTGAATTTTCTGGAGCATGGTCTGAAAACATGCGTCAGCTAGGGAATGCGGTGCCTGTTGAGCTTGGGCAGACAATCGGATTATCATTAAGCAATGCTTTGAAATATATCTAAATATCCCTACTCCAACGGACCTTTGAAAAAACTCCCAAACATTTAGAATCTAACGTTATGAATAACAAAACGATTTTTTTACTTATAAGATATAATGTTTTTCATCTTAGTGTTTTTGGGATCACTATTGCACCGAGGCAGGCTCCAAAGTGGTAGTGCGTGGTCGTGGAGCCGCCATTATCTTGATAGTTACGTTATCGCAGGTGCCTATCTTCTTACCCTAACTATATCGCTTATCAGTTACTTTTATGCATTTTGGAAGACTTACCGGACAACCAAAGCTGGTGGGCTTTTGAACAGAACGAGGTTGATTGCCTTTTCTTGGCTTATATCAGCACCTATTGTTGTTTGGTATTCAGGAAAATTCTGGATAAATTCAATGCGGTTAATCACTGACCGTCTTTTTTCAATTAAAGCTAAATCATATTCAAATTATTTTTTATTACTTAACTTATTGTTATTAATACAATTTTATTGGTAATATTTGCCCTCCGAAGGCAGAGGTCAGAGGTTCGAATCCTCTCGGGTGCGCCAATCTTCCCCGATGTTACTCACGTTCACTGCGGCTAACTCTCAAGTCCTAAATAATTTGGCCCAAAAATCTGAAGTCCCTTTTGTGTTTTGAATTGCGCTGGTGCGGGAAGCTTTACAATGGCGATTTGTTGACCGATATAGGTGTTTGGATTTGTGTGAAACGGAAAAGCTGACCGCGTTTCCGCCAATGTGCCAGTATTTTATTTCACACACTCAACAAATAAAGAGGCTTTCGGAATTGTCTGATCAAAAAACCGCTCGTCTCTCATTTCTAGTGACCTTGAATCTAAATAATCAGACCTGATTATTTTATCTTTATCAAATCCGGCTTTGATCAACATCGACCTTAACTTGTCATAGGTAAACCAATTAATATGATGGCTAAAGTCATGGTTTGCCGGATTTTCTATCTGTTTGGTTTGATATCTTTGAAGGAAATCTTCTTTGGTCAGATGGTTGAAGTCGCTTTCGAGTGTTTCTTTTTCCGCCCGCATACAGGAAAAGCTGTTCAAAAAGAAGCTTGGCAAAGATTCATCCTGTCCTTTGCTTACGTGGTTTAGAAAATCTGTGTCATTTCGCTTACATGCATCCCAAAAAAGATCAATATCGGGGACGACTATTCTGAATGTTCCCTCTCTTTTCAGAATTCTGTGAATCTCACCAAAGTGAAACAAAGCAGCGTCTTCTAAGATGTGCTCAAAAGTATGGCTTGAGTAAACAAGATCTGCTTTTTTATCTGCTATGGGCAGCGTCTGCTTTTCCGATAAATTAATGTTATAATCTATTAGCTTTTCAGATATGGGATAGGCTTTGGATATATAATCCAAGACACGCCAGTCATCTTTCAAAAAGATAAATCCGCCAACATTTAGGAAAAATCTATCCTCGTTGAAACGTCTTATGATGAGGCTCTTTTTGAGACGCAAAATAGGGTTGTTGTTTCTGATTTTCCAATAGAATAATCTGAGGAACCTTATATGACGCAGCTTCTTTTTAATAAAGTTTAGCATGTGATTTTTAACCCCATCTGCGATCTTAAATTGTCTATGAACGTTGCGCTCGATTCGCCTCAAACTGTAAAGGACGGCAAGAATTTAGGCTAGCTGTTTATGCTGCTCTCTGTCAATCATCCAAAAAATGATTGCCATTTTGCATCAAGATAACGCAATGGTGTGTGGACAATCTTTATCGGTATGAAGAGGCTCTGGTCGATGTGGTTGTGCCAGAGACGAAATCACTAAGCGATCATAACCCTATCATTGCGACATTTGACATGTAGCTGCCCCGTCCAAACCACAGGCGGTGTGATGGCGATTGGCTTTCTGCTTATTTTGTTCTAAAGCGGTTTTTCAGGCGTTTTTTGGCGTCTTCTGTGCCATCATGGAACGTCCCGAACCAGACATCCATGGGAAAATCAACTGACCCGTAATTACATTCAAAATACCGATGGTGGAGTTGATGATGAAAATGGCCAAGCGCT
>JBMHBX010000042.1:0-2891 GCA_049890215.1 Puniceispirillaceae bacterium (SeqCode)
CGTTTTGCCCGCTTTGTCGAGGCAACAGGCTATCAGACAGAGGCTGAAACATTTGGCAATTCTTTCGTCTTTTTCGACTTTCTGGATGATAAGACAGATTATGGCAATGCGGTTGTGGGCGTGCCATGGTGGCGAATGATATCAGGGGCGTGCTGGCATAGGCCGGCGGGCACAGAAAGTGATATTTCTGCACTACCAGATCATCCTGTGGTGCATATCTCATGGCATGATGCGGTGGCCTTTGCCGACTGGGCCGGTGGCCGTCTGCCAACAGAGGCAGAATGGGAGCATGCGGCGCGTGGCGGGTTTGGAGATGTTAGCTATCCGTGGGGAGATGATGCGCCTGATGACACAGGCTATTTCCCGTGCAATATCTGGCAGGGAGAATTTCCCAACCATAACATCTCGGCAGACGGATTTTTCGGGACAGCGCCTGTTCGATCATTTCAGCCTAATGGATATGGCTTGTATAATATGGTTGGCAATGTCTGGGAATGGACAGTCCAGAATTTCAAGATCAGGTCGCTGAAAAAGGCCGTGCGTGAGGCACATAAAGACAAGCAGGGTTTCAAAATCTGCAAAGGTGGCTCATATCTTTGCCATGCCAGCTATTGCCACAGATACCGGATAGCCGCCCGCACCGCAAATTCGCCTGACAGTTCAACCGGCCATACCGGTTTCAGGCTAGTCTATGACACCCCGCCAGACACGGCCATGGACTAGCCACCCTGTTTCAGCACCACCGGCTCTGAATGGAAATGATCTACATGCTTGGCATCTGAGAAGATGCGGGTAATTGTCTTGCGCGTGAAACCAAACTCTGTCGCTTTCCATGTGACCAGTTCGCGTTTAAAGACAGTATCTGGCGCAATATCATGCCCCTACCCAATCACCTCACCTGCTAGGGCGCGCAGGCCGTCCATCACCGCTGTTACATGCGCCGGTTCCTCTGCCGCCTCGTGCGGGGACGCAAATTGCCCTGAATCATTGTCAAAATAGCGGCCACCTGCCTGGTCAAACTCTGCTGACAGCGCCGCCCTTATCAGAATATCTGCGCCGATATTCAGATCCTTACCGTCAACACCAAAACCTTCTTTGACCATTTTTGTGGCCAGCAACGAGCCGGGATTAACCGCCACGATCTCAGGCCCGTCTGGCAATTGGCGTGCCAGCTCTTGCGACCAGATGGTGATGGCCAACTTGCTCTGGGCATAGGCGCTCATATCAGGCATCGGCTGAAAGCGCATCATCGCGGCAATATCAACAGGCGCCTGCGCCGCCGAAGACAAGTTTATCACGCGCCCCGCCGCCGGTATCAAAGGCAGAAGCAGATGTGTCAGAATGTAGGGCGCCAGCATATTCACATCAAAGCGGATATCACGTCTGGCGCGCGTTTCGGTTTCGGCTGTTTTCAGAATGCCGGCATTGTTAATTAGCACGTCAATCTGTTTATGCGCGCCCAGAACAGCCTCTGCCATGGCGGTTACTTCGACCATATCGCTAAAATCGGCAAGATAGGCAGGCGCCCCGTCAAGCTGTTGCGACACGCTCGCCAGCCTGTCCTTATCCCGGCCATGCACAAGGATATGATGGCCTGCCTCTGCAAGCTTGCGCGCGGCCAAAAGGCCAATGCCATTTGTAGCACCTGTAATCAGAATTGTTTTGGACATATTTATTTTTTTGGAGTTTTACTCTTCCAGATTAAGATGTCACCCTAATAGAGATTAAGCGACATAAAACATACCCTTTTTGAAGAGCAATTAAAGGTCTTTTTTTACCAACATTTCAAATTATAAATCATTTTGGAGGATAATGAAATGTCAGATACTTTGCAAACTATCGGTATTGTTATGCCCGGTGACATGGGTCATGCATGTGGCGCTGTTTTAAGACAATATGGATTTACAGTCGTTACCGCTCTTAGTGGACGGAGCAAGCGGACGCAAATGCTATCGGAACAAGCGGAAATCCAGGATCTAGGGTTGCTGAATGAAGTTGTGCGGCAATCTGATTTGATCCTATCCATACTACCTCCCCAGCATGCCTATGAGATGGCAGAGACGATTGCCAGCATTATGCAAAAGACTAAGAAATATCCGGATTTTGCAGATTGTAATGCCATATCACCAAAAACTGTTTTAAGCATATCGAAGCTATTTGATGTATTGCCTGCAAAATTCATCGATGGAGGTATTGTCGGTCTAAATCCTATCAAGGAGAAAGAACAGACGCGACTTTATGTAAGTGGAGAGAATCTAGGGCTGATTTCGCAAATGGATGGCAAAGGCCTTAAGGTGAAGTCTGTTGGGTCAAAAATTGGACAGGCATCAACTCTGAAAATGCTCTATGCAAGCGCTACCAAAGGTGCATTTTCATTGTTTGCTACTGTTGCTGTAATGTCCGAACTTACTGGCTTGAGAGATGAGTTATTCAGCGAATTTTCTTTCAGTAAACCTGATATTCTCAATAACATTAATCATATGGTGCCCAGGATACCGGTAGACGCTGCAAGATGGATGCATGAAATGGATGAAATATCAGATACCTATCGCCAATTCGGCATGACACCAAAATTCCATGAGGGTGCAAAAGAATTGATGCATATCGCTGACAGAACCCCCTTATCAAGTGAAACACGGGAGACTCTATCTGAAGGTTTTGATATTGAAGAGGTATTGAAGATGTACAAAGAAGCCTTATCACCGCGCTAGAGAGCAGCTCATTCATAACTGAACTCAATGAAAAATTTTCGTACTTTATGAAAAAGACCCAAGGAAGCGTGGCGGCACCCCCTTGAGTCTTCCTCTTTGCCCTGTACACCTGTCTCTGCAATCGATGAGCCATTTCATATGCCAATCATATCTTTTATGCCCATTTTGAGGAGCAAAAAA
>JBMHBX010000043.1:0-22266 GCA_049890215.1 Puniceispirillaceae bacterium (SeqCode)
AGACCTAACGCACTGTCTAGCCAAATTACCTATTACAAATCAGCCAGTCTTATCTGGCTGTTATTCATATCTGGCCTCTATGTAGGCTTATTTCAAAGAGGCGGCAAGATCAGATATTTGCTTTGCGACATTTTCCAATCTGGCAATCTGCGCCTCATCAAAGGTATCCTGAGGCTGTTGCTTACTGGCAGGGGCTGATACCGCGCCATTTGCTTTGCATTGTTCTGCCAGCAAAATAGCTGCCATGACAAGCAAACGCGATTCGCCAATCTGGCCCACAGAGGCTGCCAGAGATGAGACTGTCTCATCGACCATCTTACCCAAGGCTTCGATTTCCGCCTCTTGCCCGGCATCACAGCCAAGCTGATAAGGATTGCCATTTATCCGGATTGTGACAACTGAACCGCTCATGATGAGACCTCATCTTGCTGGGATGACGGATCTTGTGGAGATGACGGGGCTTTCACAGATTGCAGAAGTTGCATAGCTTCGTGCAATTCTGATTTCATCGCTTGCAAATCTGCCTCACTTACCTCAATGGCTGAGGGCGCCTCAGCTTGTGCTTTTGCCCTGGAATCAACAGCCCCTGCCAATGCAGTGACCGCCTGTTCTATGGCAAGGATGGCATCATCAAGTCGAGACATAAAAACCTCTTCGGCAATGTGTTCAATGGCACAACAAAGATAAATCATATTATAAGCCAGTCTTTCACCAGTGATAAGCCGGCACCCCGCAGGGGCATTTATCTTGTCATAAATCAGTGTATCTGATTTTGCAGAAAATTCAACCATCACAATTGATTGGCGCTCACGGTTATGATCGCGTCAAAAAAGATTTCTGCAACCTTTGTCTAAACACCAGAATTCATCATGTTTTTTGACAAACTAACTGTTTGACGCACGTTGCTATTCTGGCGCATTATGCGGCCAATTATCAGGTCATCATCACCTCTTTAGGAGCTATCTTTATGTCAGTGTCAAAACAACAAATGGCAAACGCTATCCGCGCCCTGTCAATGGATGCGGTCGAAGCAGCAAAATCTGGTCACCCGGGCATGCCTATGGGAATGGCAGATGCCGCAACCGCTTTATTTTGCGACCATTTGAAATTTGATGCCGCCCAGCCACACTGGCCTGATCGTGACAGGTTCATATTGTCTGCCGGCCATGGCTCTATGCTGATTTATGCCTATTTGTATCTGACAGGCTATCAGGACATGACCTTGGATGAGATTAAGAATTTTCGTCAATGGGGCGCTAAGACAGCAGGTCATCCGGAATATGGCCATGCCACTGGTATTGAGACCACAACCGGCCCTCTTGGTCAGGGCATTGCCAATGCGGTTGGTATGGCCATGGCAGAGCGTCATAAGGCGGCGTCCTTTGGCTCTGATTTGGTTGATCATTACACTTATGTTATCGCCGGTGATGGCTGTTTGATGGAAGGGGTAAGCCATGAAGCTGCCTCATTAGCAGGTCACCTGAAATTAGGCCGTATTATTGTCTTATTTGATGATAATGGCATTTCAATTGACGGGCCGACCAGCCTGACTGTCTCAGAAGATACAACCAAACGCTATGAAGCATATGGCTGGCAGGTATTGTCTTGTGATGGTCATGATGCAAGCGCTGTTTCTGCTGCCATCAGCCAGGCCAAAGATGATGAACGCCCGACTTTAATCAGATGCAAAACAACCATTGGCTATGGCGCCCCCACAAAAAAGGGAACCTCAGGCATTCATGGCGCGCCTCTTGGGGCAGATGAAATCGCCGGCACAAGACAAGAGCTTGACTGGCCTCATGCCCCGTTTGAGGTGCCAGAAGACATTTTATCTGCCTGGCGGTCTGTGGGTGCCAAAGGCGCTTCTGATTTTGCCGCATGGCAGGACAGATTAAACAAAGCAGACAATAAGCAGGCCTTTGAAGCGATGCTATCTGGTCAATTTGACAAGGATGTCAATGAGGCGATCGCAGCTTATAAAGTCAAATTAGCACAAGAGCCGCAAAAAGTCGCAACCAGAGTGGCAAGCCAAAAAGCCATTGAAGCGTTACTGCCGTCTGTGCCTGCCATGTTTGGCGGCTCTGCTGATCTGACAGGCTCCAATAATACGCGCGTTGGCGACCACGATATTTTCAATGCGACCAATCATAAAGGCACTTATGTTCATTATGGTGTGCGTGAACATGGCATGGCAGCTGCTATGAATGGCATTGCGCTTCACGGCGGCCTTGTGCCATTTGGCGGCACCTTTTTGGTCTTTACTGATTATTGCCGCCCTTCTATCCGGCTATCTGCCTTGATGGAGCAGCGTGTGATTTATGTAATGACACATGATTCTATTGGTCTTGGTGAAGACGGGCCGACACATCAGCCAGTTGAACATATTGCAAGCTTGCGTGCTATGCCAAATGTCAACGTCTTCCGCCCGGCAGATATCGTAGAGACAGCAGAGGCCTGGCAGATTGCCATGACGTCTCACAAAACACCATCTGTTCTGGCACTTAGCCGTCAGGGCTTGCCACAATTGCGTCTTGGCGCAGATGTTGCGATGAATAAATCAGCCAAAGGCGGCTATGTATTAACAGACGCAAGCACAAAGGCCAAAGTTACTTTACTTGCCACTGGCTCAGAAGTTGCTATCGCAGATGAAGCACGCCAGGCACTTGAGGCAGACGGCATTCCAACAAAGCTCGTCTCTGTGCCATGTCTTGATATCCTAAAGCAACAAGATGAGGCCTATATCAATGAGCTTCTTGGTGAGAATACAGTGCAGATCGCAATTGAGGCAGGTATCTCGCAAGGCTGGTCAGATCTGATTGGTCGAAAAGGCACCTTTATCGGCATGACCGGCTTTGGGGCGTCAGCGCCTGCCGGCACTTTATATGAGGAATTTGGCATTACAGCAAAGGCCATCGTCACAGCGGCCAAAGCCAAATTGTCTTAGCCAGTCAAAATACGCAATTTATCACATGCCAGAACGCACTTTGGAATGACAAAGAGCCGGGAGATAAAAAATGACAATCAAATTGGCGATTAACGGGTTTGGCCGTATTGGCCGCCTGACCTTGCGCGCGCTTGCCCAATCAGGGCGCAATGACGTTGAGGTAGCGCTTATCAACACGCCTGGTGATGTCGCAACCTCTGCCCATTTATTTGAATATGATTCCACACATGGCCGCTATCATGGTGAAGTCAGCTATGGCGATGACTGGCTTGATATCGGACAGGGCCCTATCAGGATGACTCAGATAAGAGAGCCTGAAGCCCTGCCGCATAAAGAGCTTGGCATTGATGTGGTTCTTGAATGTGCCGGAATTTTTAACGCCAAAAAAGATGCCATGCGCCATATTCAGGCAGGCGCACGCAAAGTCCTGATTTCAGCGCCTGCCAATGATAGTGATCTGACTGTTGTCTATGGCGTAAACGCGCATCATATGTCACCAGACCATCAGATAGTGTCAAATGCCTCTTGCACGACCAATTGCCTTGCCCCTGTGGCCAAAGTGCTTCACGAGGCGTTTGGCATTGAAACTGGCTATATGACAACAATTCATGCTTACACGAATGATCAGAATATTCTGGATAACAGGCATAAGGATTTACGCCGCGCACGCTCTGCGGCCCAGTCAATGGTGCCAACATCAACAGGCGCTGCCAAAGCAGTGGGCCTTGTCCTGCCAGAATTAGCAGGCAGATTAGATGGCTCAGCTATCAGAGTGCCTACTGCCAATGTCTCTGCTGTGGATTTCAAATTTATGGCGCAAAAAGACGTCACTACCCAAGAGGTGAATGAGGCGCTAATCGCAGCCTCAAAAGGCGATTTGGCAGGTGTGCTTGGCATTAATGAGCGCCCGCTTGTCTCAATTGATTTTAACGCAGATCCGCATTCATCTGTTGCTGATATCACACAGACACAAGTCCTTGGCAGCCGCTTTGTCAGAGTGCTTGCCTGGTATGATAATGAGTGGGGTTTTTCCAATCGAATGATTGATACAGCCGTGCTGATGATGCGCAGCTAGCATGAGGCGCACCATCAAAGAGTTGTCTGTTTTTCACAAAATAGTTGTGAATATGATGAATTTTTGCCAAAACCACAGCCAACAGAGCTTATTTGCGGGGATGCAGCCATGAAATTAAACGGAAATCAAATTCGTCCGGGCAATGTAATAGAACATAAATCACGCCTGTGGGTGGCGGTCAAAACAAACCATGTAAAGCCAGGCAAAGGCGGCGCTTTTGCACAGATTGAACTCAAAGATATCAAAGACGGCACCAAGTTAAATGAACGATTCAGAGCCACTGAGTCAGTTGAACGCGTCATTTTGGATGAAGCAGAATGCACCTATCTTTATGCTGAAGGAGACAAACATATCTTCATGCATTCACAGACATTTGAGCAATTTGAAATTGACGCAGATATGATTGGTGAACAAGCGTCATTTTTACAAGACAGCATGACAGTAACATTACAAAGCCACGAAGGTGAGCCTATCTCTGTCACCTTACCTGATCAGGTGGTCCTTGAAGTGGTTGAGGCTGATGCCGTTGTCAAAGGTCAGACAGCGTCATCATCTTATAAACCTGCCGTGGTCGATAATGGCATGCGGGTCATGGTGCCCCCTCATATCGGGACAGGGACAAAAATCATCGTTAAAACCGAAGATGCCACTTACGTTGAAAGATACAAAGGATAATCATCATGGCCGGTCGCTCTGCCCTTATCAATGTGATGTACAAAGCCGCAGATGCCGCCAGCCGGCGCATGATGCGCGATTTTGGTGAAGTTGAAAATCTGCAAGTCACCAAAAAGGGCGCTGCTGATTTTGTCACCCGCGCTGATTTGATGGCAGAAGAAGTCATCCATGCAGAGCTTGCCAAAGCGCGGCCTGATTGGGGCTTTTTGATGGAAGAAGGCGGCAAGATCGCCGGCGCAGATGATGAACAACCGCAATGGATCATTGACCCCATTGATGGCACGACAAATTTCACGCATGGCATTCCGCATTTTGCGATTTCAATTGCTGTGATGAAACAAGGCAAAATCATTGCAGGCCTTATTTTAGACCCAACACGAAATGAATGTTTTTTTGCTGAATCAGGCAAAGGCGCCTTTATGAATGAGCGCCGTATCCGTGTATCAGGCAGACGCAATTTCAGTGAGGCTCTGTTTGCAACAGGTATTCCGTTTTTAGGACGCGGCACCGCGCAATCAGACGCTTTATTCATGGCGGAGATGCAGGCAGTCATGCAAAAATCTGCAGGCATAAGGCGCTTTGGCGCAGCAGCACTTGATCTTGCCTGGGTTGCAGCAGGGCGCTATGACGGCTTTTGGGAAACAGGGTTGAATCTGTGGGATATCGCGGCCGGCTATATTATGGTCAAAGAAGCAGGCGGCTTTGTCTCAGATTTTCAATCACGTGACAAAGCGCTTGAGACAGGCAATATCGTTGCTGCCAATTCAGCTTTGCATACGCCATTGCTAAAGCTTTTGCGCGAAGGGCGCGATACCATCTCGGCCCGGTAAACAGATAGCTGCCTCATATAAAGCTTTTCACTTTACCACATTCCTGCCATTGTTTAGTCGTAAGGCTATGTTTTATGGTTGGCAGTGCGCCTTTATGTTGGATAAAGCGCACAAAATGGGCCTAAAGTTGTGAGGTGTGAAATGACTGATCCCCGGCGCTATCTTATTCGCATGATGCTATTTCTGGTCATTGTGGCTCTGGTTGTTGGTATTTTGATCAAGCCTCTGACATCTGCCTTTATGGGCAATGCTGCCTTAAATTCTCTTATCATCGCGGTTGCGCTTATTGGGATCATTTATGTGATTTTACAGGTTTTACGCCTTGTTCCCGAAGTAAGATGGCTTAGTGATATTCAGCGCACGCGCACGCTAAACCCTAATGCGCAAAAACCTGTTCTGCTTGCAACAGTCAATGTGATGCTGGCAGATGCAAGAAGTGATTCACGTCTGTCAGCCTTGTCTTTGCGTTCTGTTCTTGATGGCGTTGCCGGCAGGCTTGATGAAGGCAGAGAGATTTCACGCTATATTATTGGTTTGCTTGTCTTTTTAGGCCTTTTGGGCACTTTTTGGGGGTTGTTGCAAACCATCGGGTCTGTGTCATCTGTTGTCTCAGGATTAGATCTTGTAAACTCAGATTTTGAAGCTCTGATGAAGCAATTGCGTTCAGGCCTTGATGCGCCTTTATCAGGGATGGCAACCGCCTTTTCGTCTTCCTTATTTGGTCTGGCAGGATCACTTGTTCTGGGGTTCCTTGATTTGCAACTTGGCCAGGCCATTGGCCGGTTTTTCAATGAGGTTGAAGATTGGCTGTCTGCCTTTGCCAAATATAATGATCCTGCCGGACAACAACAATCTGGCACCTCGTCTTTATCACAAGGGATGAGTGAAGAAGCCTCACGCGCTCTTATCACACTGGCAGGGGCCATCAATGCCTCTGAGACAGACAGACAACAAATGCTGGAGCAGGTGTCGAAGATGAACCAGAATATGCACCAATTGTCAGAATTGCTCGCAGATGACAGGCGCCTTCGTGAACAATTAGCCGCATTGCAAGCGACAATGGGTGATATCGCTACGCAAATCGCTTTATCACGCGCAGAACATCATAATGAATTACGGGCTGAGATAAGAGCGTTATCAACAAGCTTATCGCGTGACGGGCTGCAACCTGAATTAAGAGCGAAAAAAGACTAGCAAGGTAGTTTGAATATGTCAGTATCACGCCTTGCCTCACGCAACCGCCCAAATGACTATACCTGGCCCGGCTTTGTAGACGCGCTTGCCAGCTTGTTAATGGTCTTTGTGTTTGTGCTGATGGTATTTGTGCTGATACAAGCCAATCTGGCTTATCGGCTGTCTGGCAAAGATGCCTCTTTGACCTCATTGCGTGCAGAATTGAACACCATCTCATCCCTGCTTGGCAAAGAACGTGATGAAAGCGCCAGATTGGCAAGTGAGCTATCTGTGACCAACAACGCTTTGCGTGACGCACAAGAAGAGATCTTATCTCTTTCAACGGCACTTGCCAAAAGTGATAAGACAGCCGCAGACCAATTAGCACAATTGCAGGCCCTTAATGCGCAATTAACGCAGCAGGCAAGCCGTAATGAGGAACTGACCGCCTCATTGTCTAGCGCACAAGACAGCCTTGCTGAAAAAGAGGCAATGATAGCTGACCTTTCCGCCCAAACAAGCAACCTTGTGTCACAAAATCAGGCGACCAGCGCCACATTGGCACAGACACAAGCTGATCTTGCTAATCAGCAAAGCTTGAATGATGAAGCCAAACTGGAAATTGAGCGTCTTATCGCTGCCTCATTAGCGTTACGTAATGAGTTAAACCAACTGCGCGCCCTTTTGGCCGAAAAAGAGGCACAATCTTTGCAAGATAAGGTAACAATCGCCTCTCTTGGCAAATCCCTCAATGAGGCTCTGGCAAGCCGGGTGCAGGAATTGCAACGGTTTAAGTCTGATTTCTTTGGCCGTTTGCGTGATATTCTTGGCACAAGAGCTGATGTTACCATAGTCGGAGACCGCTTTATCTTCCAATCAGAAGTGTTATTTGCCCAAGGCGCTGCAAATCTGGGTGAAGATGGCAGAGGTCAGCTTGAAGAAATTGGCAATGCCTTACTTGAGATCTCACAGACCATTCCAGATGATATCCCCTGGGTCTTGCAGGTTGATGGTCATACAGATGATGTGCCTGTATCAGGCGTCTATGCTGATAATTGGGAATTATCAACTGAGCGTGCTTTGTCAGTCGTGCGATACCTCATCAATCAGGGTGTGCCACCGGCACGTCTTGCTGCCACAGGATATGGAGAGTTTCAGCCTATTGCACAAGGCATCTCACTTGACGCAAGACGGCGAAACCGGCGTATTGAATTCAAATTCACACAGCGGCTTACAAAAAATTAAACCCCAAACATGCTCTTTCAAACAGGATCGCGCGTCATTTCCTTTTTGTTCTATACCAGCGTTGCCTCATACGCATACGCTGCCGAAGCGCCTGTCAATTCAGGCACTATCACAGCGCCTTTTAACAGGTTAGCGCCCATCGTTTTGGATGGCAGTGACAGCGTTTTGCCTCTCAGGCTGCAGACTTTGACAGACAAGGCATGGCAATCTGATGAGAGCCTCATGGCATATGAGCGTCACCTGACAGATGTATCACCTGATGGCCCTGATAATAACGCTCTTATGAAAGTGCGTTTTGCCACAGCAGACCATTTCTATCTGATAGCTAAAAACAGCCCCTATCTGAGTGATATAAGCAAAGTTAAAAAGACAGATATTCAAGCGATATTCACGCTTCCTGATATGCCGTCTGTAGTCACAGGGCCGATTTTGTCGCAAGCCCCTTTTGATATTAGCTATATCATCTGGCCGGAGGATCAGAGGCAATTGCCTGCCAATTTGCTGATTTCACGCCCCTTACAGGCGCTTGTTTTTTACAACAGCCATTCGTCCGCCTTTTCAGGACAAATGATATTTTCAACATCTGATTTTTCAGGCAAAGTAACACTCACAGATGCAAAATCAGACATCATGTTCACATTTTCCAATCCTGATTTTAGTCACCAAACCATCAGCACCGCCTCTGCTATCTTGCACTATGATGGCGCGCTCCTTGACAGCCTTGTCACATTTGCAAGATTGATCCCTGATGAGGCGCATGCGAGCGAGATAACAATTTGGGGTCAATTTGTTGTGACAGACCCACATCAAACAATGTTGCAAAAAGGCGTTTTTACCTCATTGGACTGGCCTGAAATCCTTGCAGTGCCTTAATGTCATTTTCCGGCCTGATGACTTAACCAAATTGATGCAGTGCCAGTTCACGATATAAAGGTGAGGTGGCAAGTAAGCTTTCATGCGTGCCTTGCGCAATCAAGTTCCCCTTATCAATCAAAAGCAGTCTGTCAGCGTCAATAATTGTTGATAACCTGTGGGCAATCACAATGCTTGTGCGGCCTTCCATAAGGGTTGTCAGCGCCTTTTGCACCGCCGCCTCTGAGACAGAATCAAGCGCCGAGGTTGCCTCATCAAGCAATAACAAATGCGGGTTGCGCAGCATCACACGTGCAATGGCAATCCTTTGTTTTTGGCCACCTGATAATCTGATACCTTTCTCTCCCACAAAGGTGTCAAACCCATCTGGCAAATCGTCAATAAAAGATAAGATTTCTGCTTTTTGCGCTGCCTGTCTGACAGAGGCCATATCAGCCCCGGGAGACCCAAAAGAGATATTTTCATATAAGCTTGCAGAAAATAAGGCAGGCTCTTGTGGCACAAGACCAATCGCAGCACGCAAATCAGAAAATGCCAGTTGGCGACTATCAACCCCATTAAATCTGATTGTACCT
This sequence comes from Puniceispirillaceae bacterium (SeqCode), assembly GCA_049890215.1. GTDB lineage: Bacteria > Pseudomonadota > Alphaproteobacteria > Puniceispirillales > Puniceispirillaceae > UBA685. Next base: position 9,391 of record JBMHBX010000043.1, read on the forward strand.
TCCTTTGGGTCATAAAACCGCAGAAGCAAATGAAACAAAGTCGATTTACCGGCCCCGCTTGGCCCGACTAATGCTATTCTCTCACCTGCCTGAATGGTTGTTGTGATATTATTTAAGGCAGAGTCGTCTCGCGCAGGATAAGAAAAGCCAACATTATCCAATGATACCGTTATCTTGTCTGGCTGAGGCAGGGACTTAGGACTATCTGCCTGAGGCAGAGCGTTCTTTGTCTGCAATATCGCCGCAACCCTGTCTGCCGCACCAGCTGCTCGTTGCAGACCGCCGCCAAGCTCTGACAAACTGCCCGTGGCACTTGCAATCAGGAATGCATAAAAAATAAATGCCGATAAATCCCCTGCTGAGATAGTGCCTGCCAGTAAATCTTGCCCGCCAATCCACAAGATGATGCCAATGCCGCAAAAAACCAAAAAGATCACTGTGCCTGATAAAATGCCAAGCAAATGCACCCGCCGAAGCGCTGCCTTCAAAGCCTCTTCTACTTTTGAGGCAAATAAAGTTTGCTGTTGTGTTTCCTGACCAAAGGCATGAATAAGCCGCATGGAAGATAAAGATTCTTCTGCCTGAACAGACACATCACCTATTTTATCTTGTGCATATTTAGACGCCTTTCGCAAACGCCGTGCCATATAGATGACAGGCACCACCACTGTCGGCACAACAAGGCCGACCACCAAAGACATCTTTGGACTTGCGATAATCAGCAAGATAATGCCACCAATTAAGATCATCAGATTGCGAATCGCCATAGACAAGCTTGAGGTCAGCACTGTCTGCATGACAGTGGTATCTGTGTTGATCCGGCTGAGAAGATCGCCTGTTCTGGCTGTCTCAAACCACCCTGTATGAAGGCTCACCAAATGCGAAAACAGCGCCTTTTTAATATCAGCAACAATGGCCTCACCAATCTGGTTCACAAGACTGGCACGCAGATAACTGCCAAAAGCCAATATGGCCGCTATCACCACTGTCACAATGACAGCCTGATCCAAAATCGCAGGATCACCGGCGCCAAGCCCCTTATCTACCAGATAGCCAAGACCGCGCCCCATTGATAACATTGCCCCTGATACCATCACCAAAGACAAGGCAGCGCCTATTAATTTGCCGCGATAGGCAAGTGCATAAGGTATAAAAAACCGCAAAGATGACAATGAGGCCTCTTTATCATCCCCTTCACTTGAGGCCAGAGAATGATGAGAAACAGAACGAGGGCGTAACATAGAACAGCTCACCTGAATTTTGCGTTGATGCCATAAAGGGCGCGTGCCCCCTTGATATAGTCTGACTTTATCATGCAATCAACAAAATGGCATAAGTAGGGCAACAAAGCCTCTCATCATATCGCATAAGAGCGCTAATCCATAAAGTCTTGCTTGCAAAAACAGATGAAGGTGGGTATACATCCTCTCACCACAGAATTTGATGTGTGATGATGATGGCAGACGGCACGTTATGATCACCTGACAGGAGTAAGATGATGAAAAAAGATATTCATCCAGAATACCATGAAATCACACTTGTGATGACAGATGGCACAAAGCGCAAGACACGCTCTACATGGGGTAAGCCCGGAGATGAAATGAAGCTTAGCATCGACAGCCTGAACCATCCGGCATGGACTGGTCAGCATCGTGTGCTTGACTCAGAAGGTCAGGTGGCCCGCTTTAATAAGCGCTTTGCAGGTCTTGGCATCAAATAATCATTGTCACTTTGACACTGACAGATATCAAAAAAGCCTCACAATTTGTGAGGCTTTTTTATTAGATAAACACGATTCTCTTAAGATTTTTGTCGCAAAGCTGCTTGCGCTGCTGCCAGACGGGCAATTGGCACCCGAAATGGTGAGCAGGAAATATAATCAAGGCCGACAGATTCAAAAAAGCTGATAGAGGCAGGATCACCCCCATGTTCACCACAAATGCCTAATTTGATATCTGTGCGTGCATCTCTTCCTTTTTCAGCACCTGTGCGAACAAGGGCGCCGACACCTTTTTGATCAATGGACACAAACGGGTCTATTTCATAAATGCCTTTTTCTTCATAAGCATGAAGGAATGATGCTGCATCATCCCGGCTTATGCCCAGGGCTGTTTGTGTTAAATCATTGGTCCCGAATGAGAAAAATTCTGCCTCTTGTGCCAATTCATCTGCCAGAAGAGCGGCGCGCGGCAATTCAACCATGGTGCCGACCAGATAATCAATCTGCTTTCCTGTTTCTGCAAATACCGATTGCGCTGTCTCATCAATAATGGCACGGCAAATGGCTATCTCTGCAGCAGAGCCGGCAAGCGGCACCATAATTTCCGGAATAGGCGCTTTGGCAGTCTGTGCGATGGCGATAGCCGCCTGGAAAATTGCCCTTGCCTGCATAGCGCAAATCTCAGGATAGGTGATGGCAAGACGACAACCACGATGACCAAGCATAGGGTTTGATTCAGCCAATTGCATCGCTCTCTGGCGTGCTTTATCAATTGTAATGCCTGCGACTTTTGCAACATCTTCCAACTCGCTGTCAGAATGCGGCAGGAATTCATGCAATGGCGGGTCAAGCAACCTGATGGTAACTGGCAGACCTGCCATAATGTCAAACAGCTTTTCAAAATCCGCCTGTTGCATAGGCAATAATTTATCAAGCGCGGCCTGTCTGCCTTGCGCATCTGTTGCCATGATCATCTCACGCATAGAAATAATGCGGTCAGCATCAAAGAACATATGCTCTGTGCGGCATAAACCAATGCCCTCTGCACCAAAATGACGTGCCTTTTTTGTATCAAGCTCTGTTTCAGCATTGGCACGCACGCTCATGCGCCGGGCCTTGTCGGCCCATGTCATGATGGTTTCAAAATCACCTGATAATTGCGGCTCAACTGTCGCCACAGTGCCGGCATAAACTTCGCCTGCTGACCCGTCAATGGTGATGATATCCCCTTCAGCAAACTGCCTGCCTGCCATATGGACCTGGCCTGTTTTCATATCAATGCGCAAATCGCCTGCGCCAGATACACAAGCGCGTCCCATGCCGCGTGCCACCACCGCGGCATGTGATGTCATACCGCCTCTGGCTGTCAGAATGCCCGCCGCCGCATGCATGCCATGAATATCTTCAGGGCTTGTTTCCACACGAACCAAAATCACAGACAGGCCCTGTGCTGCCAATTGTTCTGCTTTATCAGCTGTCAGACAAATCTGGCCGCAAGCAGCCCCCGGTGAGGCAGGCAGACCGCGTCCAAGCAAATCACGCTCTGCCGTAGGATCCAAAGTTGGATGAAGCAACTGATCAATCGACTCAGGCTCTATGCGAAGCAAAGCATCTTCAACTGAAATTGTGCCCTCTTGTGCCATATCAACCGCAATTTTCATTGCCGCCTCGGCGGTGCGTTTCCCGTTGCGTGTTTGCAGCATATAAAGCTTATGTTGCTGAATGGTAAATTCCAGATCCTGCATATCCCCATAATGCGTTTCCAATTTGGTGCGCACATCACTTAGCTGGCTAAATACCTCTGGCATGACCTCTTCTAAAGACAGCTCATCCTCACCAGCTTGCAGGCGTGCCTGCTTTGTCAGGTGCAAAGGTGTCCTGATACCTGCGACCACATCCTCACCTTGAGCATTGATCAAAAACTCGCCGTAAAATTCATTGGCGCCTGTTGACGGGTCTCTGGTAAAGGCAACACCTGTTGCGCAATCATCACCCATATTGCCAAACACCATAGCCTGAACATTGACCGCGGTGCCCCATGCAGCCGGAATGTTATTTAATTTGCGATAGGTATTGGCACGCGGGTTCATCCAACTTGCAAACACCGCCCCAATAGCGCCCCATAATTGTGCTTGCGCATCTTGCGGGAAAGGCGCATCAAGCTCGTCTTGCACAATTTGTTTATATTGGGCCACCAAGTCACGCAAATGATCTGCACTTAGATCTGTATCTTCATACAGGCCGTTGGCCATCTTCATATCTTCAAGCCTGTCTTCGAACAAGCCATGATCCACGCCCAATACAACATCGCTATACATCTGGATAAAGCGGCGATAGCTGTCATACGCAAAGCGCTCATCACCTGATTTGGCAGCAAGCCCGTCACATGTTGCATCATTCAAACCAAGATTCAGGACCGTATCCATCATGCCGGGCATAGAGGCTCTGGCACCTGATCTGACAGATAATAATAACGGATTTTTGGGATCAGCAAATGTCAGGCCTGTCTCTTCTTCAAGACGCAAAAGCGCTTGCTCTACCTGACCTTTCAACGATTCAGGATAGGTTTTGCCATCTTCATAATATTGGTTGCATAAAGCGGTGGTAATCGTAAAGCCAGGCGGCACAGGCAGGCCAATGCTTGCCATTTCCGCCAGATTGGCACCTTTACCACCAAGCAAATGACGCATTGACGCATCACCATCACAAGCCGAGGCTCCAAAGGAATATACCCATTTGGTTTCATTCTCAGTACGATTTGCCATTCTATTAGTCCCTCTTTCATGACAATAAACGTTTTATGACCCCAATTATCTGTGACACGCTCCCTTAGCGTTCAATTTTTGAAAAATCAGCCACTTTGCCCATTTGGCTGATGATCAAATGCAATAATGCCAACCTGTTTGCCCGAACAGCCTCATCATCATCATTGACAATAATTGCCTCAAAAAACGCATTAATTGGCGCTGCCAAGCCGCCAAGAGAAGCAATCAGCATCTGCAAATCTGCCTCAGTTTCAACAGTGATATCAGGTATCGCCTTCACCGCTTGATAAAGAGCGACCTCTTCTGTTTCAACCAGACGCGCCTCATCAATATTTGTCGGAAGCTTTGAAGATGATTTTTTGGATTCAGCTGCCAAAATATTATTGGCGCGTTTGAAGCCTGCCATCAGATCAGCGCCTGCCTTGCCAGATAAAATTTGATCTAACTGGCGCGCTTTCATCATCACAAGGCGTGGTTGCTCTAGGGCTGCGCCTGACAAAGTCGCAGAGACAACATCATGTGCCACCCCGCCATCACGTAACATCACTGTCAGGCGGTCATGAACAAACTCGGCCAAATCTGGATCAACGCCATCAAACCCATAAGCCTTTGCCGCAGACTGGCAAATCTTCTCAAAAGGTAATGAGAGATCACATTCATCAATCATCCGCAAAACAGCCAAAGCCGCTCTGCGCAATGCAAAGGGATCTTTTGAGCCGGTTGGCTTGGCACCAATGCCGAAAAAGCCGACAAGCGTGTCAATTTTATCAGCCAGAGACACAGCAAGGCCAATCGGGCCAGCCGGCAGATTATCAGACGGACCAGCTGGTCTGTAATGATGCGAAATGGCCTCACACACAGCCTCATCAGCGCCATGATGCGCTGCGTAATAGCCGCCCATTATCCCTTGCAATTCCGGAAATTCACCAACCATATCTGTTACCAGATCCGCTTTGGCAAGCGCGGCTGCCTGACGGGCAAGTACCTCATCAGCGCCTGAAATCGTGCTTGCAATCTCAGCGCTAAGAGCTGTGATACGCTCACCCTTATCTGCAACAGACCCAAGGCCGTCATAAAATGTTACATGACCAAGCAATGGCGCAAAATCACTTAACGGCTTTGCTTTATCTTGTGCATAAAAGAACGCCGCATCTGCCAGTCTGGCCCGTAAGACGCGCTCATTACCCTGTTTGATAAGGGCATCATTCACCTCAGATGATTGCCTGTTGGCAACGGTGATGAAATAAGGCGCGATTTTGCCTGCCTGCGGGCCAGAGGTAAATCTGGTTGCAAAATATTTCTGGTGAACACGCAAAGAGGTAATAAGCACTTCTTCAGGCAGTGCCATAAATTCATCTGCGATTTCACCGATGATCACATTTGGCCATTCTACCAGACCTGTCACCTCAGCAAGCAAGCCATCATCATCTATGACCTCAATATCATAAGCCTTGGTTTTGGCGGCGATCTCTTCTGTGATTTGCTTTGTTTTTTCTTGTGCATCGACAATCACGAAATGGTCACGCATTTTGGCCTGCCAGTCGGCGCAATTGTCAAATGAGAACATCTCATTCGCATGAAAGCGGTGACCTTGTGCGTGATTGGCAAAATCTATGACCATATCCCCGCCTAAGTCAAACGCACCGGGAATGATCTGATGGTCAAGCAACACGCTTATCTGGTGCATGGGGCGCACCCATGTTTTGCGTGATGTGCCCCATCTCTGGCTTTTTGGCCAGGGAAATTGTGCCAGAATGTTTGTGATCATATCAGGCAAAATCGCTTTTGCCTCAGCCCCTTTTTCGGTTTTGCGTGCAAAGAAAAATGACCCTTTATCGGTTTCTTCCTGCACAAGCTCATCACGTGTCATCCCAACAGACTGGCAGAAACCATCAATTGCTTTATCTGGTGCATCAATGCGAGGCCCGCGCTTTTCAATATCTCTGTCAGGCTGATTGGTCAAAATGCTGTCAACGGATAAGGCAAGATGGCGTGGTCCGTAAAACACCTTTGCTCCCTCCGGTTCAAGGCCGGCATCCTTAAGGGCTGACATCAGAAAATGTTCAAGATCGCGCCCGGCGCCTGCCTGCATACGTGCCGGAATTTCTTCACATCCAATTGCGAAAAATAATGAGGCCATTAATCTGCCTCCTGCATTTTATCTTGGCTGCCATTTGCTACCCATGCCTCACAGCACCCTTTGGCAAGCGCACGCACCCGGCCAATATAGCTCTGGCGTTCTGTCACAGAGATGACACCACGCGCATCAAGCAGATTAAACAAATGGCTTGCCTTCATACATTGATCATAAGCCGGCAGGGCCAGAGGCCTGTCCAGTCCAAGCAAATGGCGGCATTCTTGTTCAGCGTCTTTGAAATGCTGAAATAATGCATTTGTATCTGCCTGTTCAAAATTCCATGTTGAAAATTCAACCTCTGCCCGGTTGAAAATATCACCATAACCTTTGCCGCCTTTGTCTTTTGGCACACCATCCCAGTCAAGCTCATAGACATTGTCAACGCCCTGAATAAACATCGCCAGACGCTCAAGGCCATAAGTCAGCTCAAGAGGCACAGGGTCGCATTCAATACCGCCTACCTGCTGAAAATACGTGAATTGTGATATTTCCATACCATCACACCAAATTTCCCATCCAAGACCCCACGCACCCAATGTTGGCGATTCCCAGTCATCTTCAACAAAGCGGATATCATGGGCATGCACATCAAGACCAATGGCCTCAAGAGACCCCAGATAAAGCGCCTGTGCGTCAGGCGGTGATGGTTTCATGATGGTCTGAAACTGATAATAATGCTGAAGCCTGTTCGGGTTTTCGCCATAACGCCCGTCAGTCGGACGCCGTGATGGCTGGACATAGGCAGCGTTCCAGTGAAAATCCGGCCCAAGCGCCCGCAGGGTTGTTGCCGGATGAAACGTGCCGGCCCCCACTTCCATATCGTAAGGCTGCAAGATAACACAGCCCTTATCAGCCCAATAAAGCTGTAAATTTAAGATGATTGACTGAAAATCAGTTCGGATGGCCATAACGTGGTCTCACACAACTTTTTGGCATTGCGATATTTGGGCACACACTAGCCGAGAGTGACGCCAAAAATCAATGTTTATCCGCGAAATAAGATGACATAAATGAAATCGGGTAACTGGCCTATCTTCAGGCGTTGTCACATTGATGTGCGCTTTGATTTGCGGCCTGATACCATTTACCGCAATCAGGGCATTCAACCATATCAACAGAAGCCGCCCCCTCAGCACCATCACCTCTGCCAGATGATTGTGATTCTCTGATTTTCTTTTGCGTTTCAAGAAAGCGAAACACCTGCCAGATAACAAATAAAATGACAGCGAGTCCCAGTATTTTACCAAGTGATAACATAACCTATCCTAACCAAAGATATATCTCATTACTCGTTACGCTCAAAGGCCAAGCCTAGACCACCACAGGCGTTCATCAACATGCGCCACCAGATGGTCCGCCACCTGCGCGGCTTGGCTATTTTGCGAAGATGACAAGGCGGACATTAATGAGAAGCCGGATTTGGCCGAAATGGTCACTAGCCTGAAATCGGCCCCGAACTTTTGCTCCAGAACCTGATGCGTTGTGCCAAGCTGATCAATCAGACCAAGCTCCAGAGCGGTATTGCCTGACCAAAAAGCGCCTGTGAATACCTCACTATCATCAGCTGTGATACGCCCGCCCCGGCGCGATTTTACATAATCTTTGAATTGTTCATGCAAATTGGCCTGAAGTGATTTCAAATGCGCCACATCACTCTCTTGTTCCGGCTTAAACGGATCAAGCATCGCCTTTGACTCTCCTGCGGTATAAACACGGCGCTCAATCCCTAATTTTGTGAGCAATTCAGGAAATCCGAATCCAGATGAGACAACACCGATTGACCCTATGATAGAGGCAGGACTTGCATAAATTTCATCTGCGGCACAAGCAAGCCAATAACCACCAGAGGCAGCGGCATCTTCGCAAAAGGCCATCACAGGCACTTGATTTTTATTGGCAAGCTGGCGCACACGATCAGCAATAAGCTGAGATTGCACAGGCGAGCCGCCAGGCGAATTAATCACCAAAGCCACCGCCTTTACCCCTGAAATAGCAAATGCTTTTTTCAGTTGTGGCTCTAACAGCTCAAGATTCAGTGATTTGCGCATACCGCCAGTGGCAGGTGCGATCACACCGCGCAAACGCACAAGCGCAACCACCGCTTTTCCTGATCGCCAGAATAATAATTTAGACAGTAATTTTCCAATCATCATCTTATGCCCTTCATGGCCGTTTTTGATTTCAATAACAGACGCAAAGTCTCTTTATTGCTTTTTATGTCTCTATCACTTCTGGCACAGACAAAAAACCACTTCCCTCACCTGACAGGATTTTTTGCGCACGCCCGGTAAGCGCCCCGTCCGGATGATGTAATACCAATCCTTCGCGCACAGAAAAAGGGGCTGAGGAGTCTTTTTGTGCAGTGATAATCACACGAATGGCCGGGCTTGACTGATAGGGCCATAAAGGCTGCAAAGAGATACCGCCTGCCCCCTTTTCACGCAATGAGATAATCACATCATCAGCTCTGTCAGCGCGCAATATCATCACAAGGCGCCCTTTTGGCTTTAGCACTGACAGACCTGCTGTTATCCAGTCATCGAGACTTGACTCATCACCATGATGGGCAAGCGCGCGGCGCGCATGGCGCGACCTTGTCCCCGAAGGATGATGAAAAGGCGGATTTGCCACCACGCAATCAAAGCTGGCCAAAAGCATCGGCGGCAGGTCAGTAATATCATGCGCCATCGCTCTTATGCGCTCTGATAAGCCGTGGCGGGCAATATTATGACGAAGGCACGCTGCCATATCTGTGTCTTTTTCAATCGCTGTGATATGGCAGGTTTTATGAAAATGAGAGAGTGCAAAGCTTACCGCACCGGCGCCAGCGCCAAATTCTGCGAGGCGCTCACCATAATAAGGGGCAATGGCCGCGGCCAACATGATGGCATCTGTACCAAAACGATATCCTTTTTTCGGCTGATAAAGATGATATTGCCTGTTCAAAATACCATCACAGCTAAGGGCCATTTCAGGCAAAGGCGGCAGTGTCGCCAGATCAACATTAATCGTCATAAGCTTCTTCTACCTCATTCAGCAGACGCTTTGCCACAGCCTCATATTCTTCTGGCACCATCAAACGGCGCGGAAATGCCCCAATGCCTGCCTCAAGCGCTGAGATATGCTCATCAAAGACAAAAAAGGGAATATCTTCACTTGCCAACAGAGATTTCAAATAAGTCAGCCGCGCCAGATTGGTTGTTTTAACGATGCATATCATAGCGCTTATTATCACTAAAATGGCCACCTTTGTCACTATGCACCAGCGCCCCCATAGCTGATTTATCATCAGAAGGTCGCTTTGGGCATATGGCAGCCCTTTTGCTTTCGAAAGGCAGGCAGAAAAAGGGGAAGTGAATTTGACAGAATCTTTGCTTGTCTATGCGGCTTGCCTGCCCTATGTAAGGAGGCAACAACAACAATTATTTGCGAATCATGACACAGCCGCTTACGCCTTCTATCACTGCGTTATCTACTTTGCTCAAAGATGATATGAGCAGAGTGAATGAGGTGATAATCACCCGCATGGATTCTGATGTGCCGATGATACCGCAACTGGCAAATCATCTGATTGCCGCAGGCGGAAAGCGCATGCGGCCCTTGCTATGTCTGGCAGGTGCTTATGCGGCGCAACTTAATCAGCAGACTGTTGATGACAGAGCGCTTCTTCTGGCAGCTTCAGTTGAATTTATTCATAATGCGACTTTGCTTCATGATGATGTGATTGATGAGAGTGATAAAAGGCGCGGGCGTGATACCGCCAATGCGCTATGGGGCAATGAAGCCTCTGTTCTGGTGGGGGATTTTTTATTTGCCAGAGCGTTTGAACTCATGGTCGAAACAGATGATATTGCTGTGCTTGGCATGTTGTCATCTGCCTCTGCACGGATCACCGAAGGCGAAGTCAAACAAATGACCATGGCAGGAAAGCCAGACAGCCCTTTGTCAGATTATCTGGATGTGATAACAGGCAAAACAGCTATCCTGTTTGCCGCCGCCGCTGCCTCAGGTGCCAAAGTCGCAGGTGCAGAGCCATCTTTGATCAACAAGCTTCACCAATATGGCCTGTCACTTGGCATGGCATTTCAGATTGTGGATGACGCGCTTGATTACCGCTCAGATCTGTCGGTGATGGGGAAAAATAGTGGTGATGATTTCAATGATGGGAAAATCACCATGCCAGTGATTCTGGCCTATGAACAAGGCGATGAGGCAGAAAAAGCCTTTTGGCAACGCACCATTGGCGAAGGAGACATCCATGATGGTGACTTTGAAACAGCTGTCAGCTTCCTTGAGACCTATGGTGCGATTGATGAGGCACTAACAGAGGCCAAATCCTATGCTGATAAGGCAGTGAATGCGATTTCAGATTTAGCGGATGAGACCTTAAAAGAGGCGTTAAGCCAGGCTGCCTATTACACAGTGGCGCGCAGCCTGTAATTTTTTGCGTATTTTGAATTTTTTGTGTCTTTTGTCTTCCTCAGCCTGAGCGCAATAGACGCGCAATCTCATCAGCGCGCCTGCCAACCTGCTTTGCCCATCGGCTGTCAAGGGCTTGTGTAGCGGCCTCCTCAAAATCACCTGCCACAAGCGCCTGATGTAACTTCACAAAATCACTCAGTCTTGGCCCGCCAAGATTAAATGCCATAGACAGTAAAGCTGCCTGCCGGTTAGCGGTAAAGCCGCGCCATGAGGGACACCAAATATCCAATATATCAGCCGCGATGATCATATCATTTTGGAACATCTGATTGATTTCATCAACACTCAGACCTCTGTCTGTCAGATTACGCCCAACGCCGATGGTAATTTTGCCAACTGTATCCTGATAGGGGTGAGTGCGTACCCCTTCATGATGGCGCACAAGCTTATCTGCTATATCTTTGATATAATCACGGCTTGTGGGCTGTGTCATGAAAGCCTCCCTGATTTTTGAAACTTATCAAAGCCGCGCAGACCAAAACTAGCGCCAATAGAGGCAAGGCACGCCCATTGAAACCATTGCGGCGTCTGCCCGAGAAGCGCAAATCCGGTTGCCACATAATCTTGTAAGGCAGGGATAAAACACATCAGGAAAATCAGGATAAAACATAATGTCCATGCTTCATCTTTCCAGGAATGACGGGAGGCTTCTGCCATAAAGGCCTGCCAGTCAGCCTGTGATTGCGCTGCCTGTTGCAATCTTATGTCTTGCGCCTGCCGGAATGACTGACGTGCCGCGATTTTATCGCGGGCATAATCTGTGCCCAAATCCAGAAGGATTTTTCCAATTGTTGCAAAAAAGACACTCATTTGATGATCCCAAGCAAGATTTGCGCAACAAGGCTCTGCGGGCCAATGGCCACAATCACCGCCGCCCCTATCAGAAACAAAGCGGTGGTCATCTGGCCAAAGCGGCGTTCCATTTCCACATGGAGCGCGGCAAGCCGTTCTGATAATTGATCAATTTTTGACATAGCTATCCTTTTTATGAGGCATAAAAAAAGCCCGCCTGAGACCAGACGGGCTTTCTTGCAAGAGAGGAAATGTTGGGGGAACGACTGTTCCCGGGTTTCAGCTTATTAAAGGCTCTAGAAGGCAACCTTGATATAAGCTGCTGTGTTTGACCCTGATTTGTCACCATTTTCATAATCTGTGTAAGACAGATTTGTCGACAAGCCAGGTGCCACCGTATAGGTCAAAGAGACAGCTGATTCAGAGAACTCAATTGTTGCATCATCAGCGCCACCCTTATCTTCGCAGTCAGCTGAATAAAAACCAAGCTTCAGATCAGGGCTAACAGCGAAATTCAGGCCAAAACCAAGGCTTGATGTATCAACTGTTGTTGCCCCGCTATCATCTTCTGTGGTGCTTGTGTTTTGTGCCAGTCTTAGTGAGATATCACCAATGCTGTATTGCAAGCCATAAGAGACAGCATCTGAACTGCCTGTGGCATCATCACCAAGGCTATCAACAAAGGCGGAAATTGCCGTAGCGTCAGTCATTACCCCTCACCTTCAAGGTGACGGCCAAGTAAGCGTTTTAATTTGGCACGCAAATCATCAAGAGAGGCCTCATAAGTTTTGCTTATTGTCTGACTATTTTGCGAAAAGGCCTCTTGCGGGTGCGCAAGTAAATAACGCAATAACAAATCAGATGGCTTATGCTCATAGCCAATAATCTCACCCTTATAATAGCGTGGCTCTTCAATACCAATGATGGCTCTGCTCAGGGCCTCGTAAAGAAGGCGTTCGCGCGCTTGCACAAGCGCATCA
>JBMHBX010000044.1:0-4530 GCA_049890215.1 Puniceispirillaceae bacterium (SeqCode)
CCATAAAGACCAGATAAAATGCGTAAATGATTTTGCGCCCATGCGATATGATGCGGCTCTAAGGTCTTAGCCTCAAGCCCCTGATAGGTATCACCAGCAAAGGCAAAGGCGGCTGGTTTCCGCTCTTGGTTACCAAAAGCCTGAAAGCGCGCTAGGTTCACTTCTGCCAGATTTTGTGAAATCCCCATCAAAGACATCAACCCCTGCTTGTCAAAGCCTGCAGCGATATCTGCAAGGTAACGCGCATCATCGGCAAAGGACGGCGCTGTTGCCTTATGCCCCTCTGGCAAGGTGACGGTATTCATATCAAGTTTTTTAGCAGGTGATACAACAACAAGCATGCGGGGGGTCTCTTTTAAGCTAACTGACTTTCCTACCCCTAGAACTAGGGCACTAGTGCTACAAAATCCAGTGCTATCATGCGAAACGTGCCTGCTTAGACATGAAAGAGCGCATCTGTTACATCTGGCAGGGCATCGCCATAAAAAGCGTCACGGCGCAATTGTTCAAAATCAGTATCAAAACAAGTTGCCATCGCCGCACAATAGACAGACCGCGCATCAAGTGTCGACATCAAATCTTGCCCCTCATACAGGTCTTTAGAACGCAAGCCTGGCCAATCAGCATAGATTTGTGATTGTTTTACCAGCCCCCCTGCCATCAATATCGCAGTACCATAGCCATGCTCTGTGCCATAGCCCCCATTTTGGTGCAATTTGCGACCAAATTCGGTCAAGGTGATGATAAGGCTGTTATCAAGTTCATCTTTGAGGTCACGCGTCAAAATCCGCAAGATACGATCATATTCCCATAATTTTTCACCATGCTCCCCATCTGCCCCGCCTTGCGCGGCGTGGGTATCAAAGCCCCCAATATCAAAGACGGCGACACGTGGCCCTTCTGGCTTGGCAAGCTGGCCCGCGGCCTGGCGCGCCAGATCATCAATATTGGACGAGGTGTAAAATGACATCGAGCGTGGCCGTGATTGGATTTTGCTCATCATCGCTTTTATTTCATCATCATGATGATAGCTATCGGCGATTTGCGACATCACCATTTCAGTTGGCATCGGAAACTCTGCTGGATAATAATTATCAGGCGTTGTGCCACCACGCAGTAATAGCGGCATCGGCAAAGATAGCGCCACCCCGTCAAGCTGGGCCGTTGATAACCCACGACCCAGCCAGCCTGTTGCATCCCCATAAGGCACATGACCGCCTGATTGCATCACATCTTGCCCCTCAAAATGAGAGCGATTGGTATAGGGAATATTCGTCGCATGCACCACCGTTGCTTTGCCCTGCTGCCAGAGTTCATAAAACCGCTTTAGACGCGGGTGAAGTGAAAAATCAGCGTTAAGCGCAAGGCTGCCTTGCACCATAATATCAGGACGCGCTTTTTCTAGAAGCGGGTCACGCACAGGCACGGCTGTCAGCCCATCCATTGCGCCGCGCAACATGATCACAATCAAATTACGTTTTTTCAGCCGCTCTGCTCTGGCATGGAATAAGGGTGAACCAAGCAAGCTGAGCGTTGATAGGCCACCAATGAATTCTCGTCTTGCAATCGTCATGACATCAACATCCATAGTGAGGGAAATAAAATCTGCATGCGCCTATCTTCGCGGCGTGTAACGCTTGCGCCATGTACCGCTGCCATGACCTCATCAGCATTATCGAAATTTTTTTCAACCATAGCCTCAAAATCTAGCTCTTTGGGTTTATGACGACTTTCGGAAAAGCGTCTTGCAAAGGTCATGCGCCTGATAAGCAATTCAGGCGATAGCCATTCTAATTTAGTATCTGGCCAGCCATTAGGCTGATCAGGGCGATAGGGGTTGTGACCAATTTCCTTTAGATATTTTTCTGGCATACGCACAATATGACTTGGCCTTGTTTTAAAATCATAACGCATCATCTCAGGGCTTGGCGGCCATTTAGCGCCTGTCATATTGACCATCTGCAATAGCCATATTTCGGGGCTGTGAAACTTCTGATAATCTGCCCCGTGATCAAAAACAGCTTGCACCACAGCCTTATGCAAGGTTGGCAAATCACCATCGCTATCGATAAAGGCTTGCGCCACAGGCGCTATCATTTCAGGCGTGGGGTTATCACAGATAAAATGGCGGCACAGCTTTTTGGCAATGAAATGCGCGCAAGCTGGATGCGCTGCCAAATCAACAATCACATCTAGCAATTTATTTTTAGGCGTAATGCCACGTTGTTTATAACTGTTGCCAAGCACTTTATGATTGCCAGGCTCATGTGACTTTTGATCAAATTTGACAGGGTTACATTCTTGGCGTTTTTTCGTCCAATCATGGCGCCACCCTGCCATGATATAAGAGAGCGCAATCACGTCTTTTTGTGTATAGCCTGCCTCAGGAGACAGCATGTGTAATTCGAGTAGTTCACGCGCATGATTTTCATTGACGGTGGCAGGTTTACCTTTTTCACGGCGCCATTTGCCGCGTTGGGAATTGGGGCCAACAGACTCTGAATTATCCAAATTATGGATCATCGCCCATGACAGCGTTGCCGCTTGTGTCAACGCTTTGAAACTGCCTGTCATGTGTGAGCGGATAATCTCGCGATGATACGGGCCTGTTGTGAATTGCGGCATAAAATCCTTATCGGTAATCGCAAAATGATTGCACCAGAACAGCCAAAAGCGTTCAAAGACAGGTGCCCCGCTATGAAGCGCTGTGTGATGGCGTACGGCTAATTCAAGTGACTCGTAATATTTCTCACCCGTCTCAAAGGCCAGCTGTTCCTTGGCGTCTTCATAAGCCTTTCGGTCATTGCGAAATTTCGGTCGCAAGACCTCACGCCTTGTATAAACAAATTCACCATATGTTTTAAGATACGCATCCCCCGTCAGAAGCGGTGCATCCCATGAGATATCTGGCACGCTGTCTAACTGCTCTTTTGCCCAAAAAAGCGGGTTATC
This sequence comes from Puniceispirillaceae bacterium (SeqCode), assembly GCA_049890215.1. Lineage (GTDB taxonomy): Bacteria > Pseudomonadota > Alphaproteobacteria > Puniceispirillales > Puniceispirillaceae > UBA685. Next base: position 2,953 of record JBMHBX010000044.1, read on the forward strand.
TGGCAGATTATCTTGAGGCCCTAGGCCGAATGCAACTTTACGAAAAAAACGCCTCATCATACCAAAAGGATGACAGTCAGTGAGCATTTTGTCAAAAACGGCTACAGCTCAGCTCTTTACGTATGAGCAGAACGCGCCTTCAGCAATGTCGTAATGCTCAATATGAACAAAATTTGTGACTGGAAATAGAAAAAGAAAATAGCGTAGGTGCTAATCGTCAAATGTGTGGTTATTGAGAATAATAACAAGAAAATAAACAGCACCAGCCACCCATTATCAGACAAAATCTGGCGACATTGTTTTTTCACAAGGACATAAAAAGGCAAGGCGAAAAAGACACCATAATGTAAAATAAAGGTCGGCACGCCGCCAGAGGCCAATATATCGATGTAATTCATATGCGCAAAAGTCCCATTCTCAAAGCCCTTAACCTGTGTAAAGAACCTCAAATTATCAAGACCGACCCCTGCCACGAAATGATTTGCTGCAACTGCTGCACCGTTCATGATAAGCGAGAAACGGATAGCAGGACTTGAATTATAATAGATCGTCACACCACTATCTGTTTCAACTGCATATTTATCATTGGTACTGGTGTTTATCATATCCAGCAACAAATCTGCATTTATGGCCGCGATTAAAAACTTGCTCAGGCGCAGTATGACCTCAAGCGCAGATGGCACAAATGCCACCATCATGGCAGCGAGGATAAATAATTTATGCCGCAACTGTATTCGTGAGAATACCATGCACACTATGAGCACTAATTTCACTATCAGCCCTGTGAGTGATTGCGTATAGCTAATCAATGCGAAACTTAAGACTAACAGCACACAGGATAAGATGGTCATTGCCTTTGTTTCAAAAGGCTTCGCCTGAAACAGGTACAAGGCAAGCATCAAGACATAACAAGTGGCAAAAATATTTCTATCTTTGAAGATACCTGAAAAATTATTGTTCAGATTCGTTTGATATCCATACCAGTAAAATAAAAGTCCACATAACGCTGACAGACACCACAACACAAATAAGAGTCTTGTCATGAAGATACGCTGGTCTTGGGACATCGTTATGTAAATATAGGCGGTGGCAAGGCTAAGGACAGACAGCCACCCTGCGATAATGATATATTTGAAGTGATGGAACAGCAGGAAGTAGCCAGAAATATCGGGGTTCAATAACCCCAAATCTTCACCGAAAAATAACTTGCTGCTTGTTACCAAACCAAGAAACCCAAGCCAAGATAGGCTGAGCAGTGCAAGCGATAAAAACGGCCACCATCTGCCGTTCGCAACGCGCTTTACCTGCGTTCCGAGGTAACAGAACAAAGCAAAGGAAGATAACCAAAAGATATTTTTAGAAACGGTATCCGCTGCATTGCAAAAGATGATGATAACGCTAAAAAGACTAAATATTATCCACTGTGACCGATCGATAAAAGACAAATTCATAAGGTTAATCATCCTTGCTTTTCGTCAAAAAGCTGAAAACAATATGTGCAAAACTTAGTAGCAAAACAAAAAGAGTGCGAGCTATCCATGCCCAGTGTAGCTGCGGCCATTTCAATAACGCTTTCAG
>JBMHBX010000045.1:0-2554 GCA_049890215.1 Puniceispirillaceae bacterium (SeqCode)
ATTCGCGCTGGCCTTGATGGCACTGCCACAAAACGGACGCTTGAATCCTATGCTCAGGCGCAATCTTGGCGCCTCATCAAAGAACCAATCATCTTACATGGCACGTATAATGATAAGATGTGTGAGGATGTCGCGGAACTAGCTGGCATGCTATCAGCAGGGGTTGAGGCAGGCATCTTTTAAAAAAACAACACGAAACAGAGCTTTTTCGTCTATGAGACTATTACCTTTTTTTGCTGAAATTCTGCCCTTAATCTGCCTGTTTATCGGCACGGAACTCTATAATATTTTTATCGGCGCAGCGGCCTCTGTTATCGTGGCTATCATTGTCCTCATACTCACTTATTTAACAGAAAAACAAATAGCGAAATTTGCACTTTTTTCAGTGGGTATTTCAACGCTCTTTACCTTTGCCGCTTTGCTTGCCGATGAGAGCTTATTCATCAAAATCCAACCAACCCTCTTTAACCTCAGCTTTAGCTGTGTGCTGTTAGGCGGGCGAGCATTAGGCAAACCCATGATGAAATATTTTTTTGGCAGCCAATTTTTTCTTACAGATCAAGCCTGGAAAAGTTTAACGCTTCGATGGGGCCTTTTCATGCTTGTTTTGGCCGCGTCTAATGAATGGGCGTGGCGCTCATTAACTGATGAAGGGTGGGTGAGCTTTAAGATTTTTGTTGTGGCGCCGGCGACCGCCCTCTTTATGGCTGCTCAAATCCCCATCACATTGAGATCACGCATCAAGCCTTCTTAATCATATAACCCAAAACAGGCAGATGAAGCGCAATGTCACCTACCTCATCATGATGCAAATCAAGAGATATGCGCGTTTCGTCAAGCAGGCGCAATCTGCCTTTAATATCAGGGTCAGCTGTATCGCCAGCTTGCCTGACAATCACCTCATCTCCTACAGACAAGTCTTGTGGGTTTTGACAAAAGATACCTGTTGGACTTGCAGGCATGGCCTGTTTTGCCACAGATAAGGCCTCTTCAGCTGATAAGTCGCTACTTGTGCCCTGCCCCATATCATCAAGCTTGTGGTGAATGGCCATCAAATGAGGAAATTGAGCTAGAAAAGCTGGACCACGCTCCCATCTGCCATGCAAAAACCATGTGATATAATATAAATTGGCATCTGCCTGATTGGGGGTATCACCACACAGAAACGCGCCTGATTGCGCTGCATGCGCCTCTAGCATTGCAAGACCTGCCTGCATTTGCGCTTCAAAGGCTGGCAAATCAGCCTTCATTTGTTCTTTTGTCCAACCTGAACCAAAATAAATGCTACCTCTATCTTTTACGAAAGCTTCTGGCGCATCGTCCATTGCATGTGTAATGACAATCCGAACTGCCAATGAAAACAACACACTCTCTGCCCAGCTGGCCAATGTCATAGATAAACCCGTCACCAGCGGGTTCTTTGGCTGAACTTCATCAAGCATGCGAAAAATATTCTGGCTGTCACCATAAATATCAGCGCCTATTTGTGCAACAGGCGTGCGACGATAGCCGCCAGTTAACGGCATTAACAAAGGCTTTGGTGGCACTCTTGGTATCTCGACTGACTGCCATGCCATTTGCTTGAGACCAAAGCCGCATCGCACCTTATGCGCAACAGGTGATTGAGGATAATGATGAAAAATAACGTGGCTCATCGCAAAATGTCCTTTGACAAATGTCACAATTTATTGAGTTGGCATCGATTGCAGCCAGATACGACCTGGGCCTGCAAGAGAGGCCACATATTGGCCATTTGATAATTGCTCAAGCTCAAAGCTGATAGATGTTTCCATTGCGGCCAAAGCACGGGCATCCACTTGCAGATGGTCTGTGTTGTCCTCAAGACTGATAGGGAACAGGTCCCCACTCATAAAGGCCATGATCACACCCTCGCCTGTTGCCTTATGAAGACGGTAAGGCCCTTGAATGCCTGATAATTCTAAATCAAGTAATGTCTCAACATTGATATTTTCTGTAGACGCAAAGAAACTCGCCGCAGATAAGATCAAACCCCTGCGGTGCAATTGCATGTCAAAAGCAATTAATGAGCCAGTCGAACTAGGCGATAAATAAAGTATTTCCGTATCGTTGCCTGTATTTTCATAACAATCCATATCGAGGATATCTGGTGATGGATAAACAGAAATATGAGGTGATTTCGCCAAAAACGCGCCTGAGGCAGCTGTAACAATCGACTGAGCTGGACATTCAAATTCCAGAGCAGGTGATGTGCCTTCAATGATACGATATGAGGGTAGCGTCACAACAGATGATGGGGCCTCAGGCACGGATACCGTGTCACTATTTGACATCTCATCCGCTCTATTGTCACCAGCGCCTGTAGTCTCTGTTGCTGAATCATCTGACTGATCTGTTGTCATCATGTGAGATTTGCTCCCGCTTTGTGCATTTTAATAATAGGCAATTGCTTGATTATAACCTGTCACAAGGAGAGGTGAAAGCGAAAAGCAAAGATGATTTCAGATCAACCACCTCTGCCCTTTATGCGTATGAATTAATGATTATTTATGAAGGCCCAAAGGATGCATGATAT
>JBMHBX010000046.1:0-3115 GCA_049890215.1 Puniceispirillaceae bacterium (SeqCode)
CCAATACTTTAACAGTGCCATCAGGCAATTTAAGCAATTGCAGAATGTGGCCCAGCGTGCCCATCTCATACATATCAGCCTGTTCAGGGTCCTCTGTTGAGGCTTGGCGCTGCGTTAATAAGAGGATTTCTTTATTTTCAGCCATGACAGCTTCAAGGGCTTTGACTGATTTTTCACGACCAACAAATAAAGGCACAATCATATGCGGAAAAACAACGATATCGCGCAAAGGCAAAACAGGCAGTGTTAATGTTGTTGGCTGTGTCATGGCGTATTCACGCTCCCTTGAAACAAAACTCTATTCTATAGCAGATGTGGTCTCTTGCTGCGAACTTCAAGAGCAAGACCATCTCTTTTGCGCAAATAATCCATAAAAAAAGGCGATATTCTATCCTATGGGACAGCTTATCGCCTTTTAATAATTATGCCCTAAGCCTTTTTCGGGCTGGCAGCGTGAACAACAAGAGGCTTTGCATTGTCATTCACGACCTCTTCATTGATGACCACTTCTTCGATATCATTGGCTGTTGGGATATCAAACATAGTATCCATCAAAATGCCTTCCATGATAGAACGCAGACCGCGCGCGCCTGTTTTACGCTCAATCGCTTTGCGGGCAATCGCACGCAAGGCTTCATCACGGAATTCAAGACGCACATCGTCCATATCAAATAGGGCTGAATATTGCTTTGTTAATGCGTTTTTCGGCTCTGTTAAGATACGCACCAGCGCATCTTCATCCAAATCTTCGAGCGTGGCTATCACAGGCAGACGACCAACAAATTCAGGAATAAGGCCGAATTTAATCAAATCTTCTGGCTCAAGATCAACAAGCAAATCACTTAATGACTTATCTTCTGGGCCTCTTACATCTGCGCCAAAACCAATGCCTGCACCGCTATCACGGTTGGCGATAATTTTATCAAGCCCTGCAAAAGCACCGCCACAAATAAACAAGATATTGGTTGTATCAACTTGCAAAAATTCTTGCTGAGGATGTTTGCGCCCGCCTTGCGGTGGCACAGAGGCCACAGTGCCTTCCATGATCTTTAGCAAAGCTTGCTGAACCCCCTCACCAGAGACATCTCTGGTGATAGACGGGTTATCTGATTTACGCGAAATCTTATCAACCTCATCAATATAGACAATGCCGCGCTGCGCTTTTTCAACGTTATAATCAGCGGCCTGCAATAGTTTTAGGATGATATTTTCAACATCTTCACCGACATAGCCTGCTTCTGTCAAAGTGGTCGCATCTGCCATTGTAAAAGGCACATCTAGCATACGCGCCAATGATTGTGCCAATAATGTCTTACCGCAGCCTGTTGGACCAACAAGCAGGATATTTGACTTTGCGATTTCCAAATCACCTGTTTTGCCAGCATTCGCCAGACGCTTATAATGATTATGAACAGCCACAGACAGAACACGTTTTGCTTTGGCTTGCCCGATTACATAATCATCTAGCACCTGATTAATATCAGCTGGTGTTGGCACACCTTCATGGTTTTTCGGTAAAGCAGCCTTGTGCTCTTCACGGATGATATCCATACAAAGCTCAACACATTCATCACAGATAAAGACTGTTGGTCCTGCGATTAATTTGCGCACTTCATGCTGGCTCTTGCCGCAGAAAGAGCAGAACAATGTGGATTTGTTATCATCACTTGTCGTTTTTGCCATGGTAGGCTCCTTGATACACGCGCTGCGTCCCCATCCCTAGCCGCTTGCTGATTATCAGTTTAAGCGCGGCTAAGCTCTGCAGACAACAAAAAAGCTGTCTGCAGATAAAAATTTACATATTTAGTCAGATTTTGGTCTTTGTGATACCACCTCATCAATAAGACCTAGTGATTTTGCTTCATCAGGAGACATAAAGGTGTCTCTTTCCATAATCTTTTCAATTTGCTTCATTGTTTGGCCTGTATGTTTTTCATAAATGCCATTTAAACGCCCACGCAAATTAATGATCTCGCGCGCATGAATTTCTATATCTGTTGCTTGGCCTTGGAAACCGCCTGATGGCTGATGCGTCATAATACGCGCATTAGGCAGGCAATAACGCTTGCCAGCCGCGCCAGCTGTCAAAAGCAGAGAGCCCATAGATGCCGCTTGGCCCATACAAACAGTCGCCACATCAGGGCGGATATATTCCATTGTATCATAAATCGCTAAACCAGATGTCACCACACCGCCAGGTGAATTGATATACATATAAATATCTTTATTGGGATTTTCTGATTCCAAGAATAACAGCTGGGCACAAATAACAGAGGCCATATTATCCTCGACAGGCCCATTGAGAAAGATAATGCGCTCTTTCAGCAAACGTGAATAAATATCAAATGAACGTTCACCACGGCTGGTCTGTTCAATGACCATAGGGATAAGAGCGGCCTGTTCTGGAGAATGAGATGGAAACATACTGAAATCTTTCATAATCGTCCAAGTTGCAGACATGCCTAAATGGATAAGAGATAGACACGAAAAAGAATGAGGCGAAACGCTAAAAAGCCCCCTTATATAAATTTAGGGGCTAACGTGCCAGACGCCAACCCCTAAATCATATTTATATTAAACATTCAGCAATAGTGCTGAGATGATTTATTTTTTCTTTGCTGCCGCTTTTTTCGCAGCTGCTTTCTTGGCAGGTGCTTTTTTAGCGGCTGTTTTCTTGGCGGCTGCTTTCTTAGCCGCTTTCTTAGCCGCCTTTTTCGCTGGCTTTGCCGCTGCCTCTTCAGGGGCTGCGTAAAGCTCCTCTGCAGTCACTTCTTTTTCTGTGACCTTGGCAATCTCAAGAATATAGTCAATCACCTTATCTTCGAAGATTGGGCCTGCAAGCTGTTGCATTGCTTCTGGGTTTTTCTGATAAAACTCAAGCACTTGCTGTTCTTGACCTGGATAACGACGTGCCTGCTCAAACACAGCCATTCTTGTATCTTCTTCAGAAACTTGCACATCATTTTGAGTGCCGACTTCTGTAAGAAGCAAACCAAGACGCACACGGCGTGTCGCTACAGAGGCTGCTTCTGCTTTGGCTTCATCATCTAGACCTTCATCTGCCGCTGGGTGATGGTGGTCATGGTCATGGTCATGGTCATGGTCGTGATCATGA
>JBMHBX010000047.1:0-8268 GCA_049890215.1 Puniceispirillaceae bacterium (SeqCode)
AAAATCTGCCTGGCGTTTATCAAAGGTTTTTATCAGCGCCTTATGCGCGATACCGCCCAAAGCCAGAATGATTTTCAGCTTTGTCATCCTTTTGATTTCAGGAATTAAAAAAGCATCACGGCAGGTGTTTATCTCATCCCCGTTCGGTTTGTTTTGTGGTGGGACACATTTGACAGCGTTGGTAATGCGCACATTGTGAAGGGCAAGGCTGTCATCAGCTGATCTTTGATAGGTTCCTGAGGCATAGCCATGCTTTAACAAAGCGACAGAAAGTGTATCGCCGGCAAAATCACCTGTAAAAGGGCGCCCTGTTGCATGGGCACCGAGCAGGCCGGGGGCAAGGCCAACAATTAATATTTCTGACTCAATTGCGCCAAAAGACGGCACAGCGCCATTATGCCAATCAGGAAATTTTTCGGCTTGTTGCTGAATAAAATTATATAAGCGTGGGCATTTTTTGCAATTTACAGGTGCAACATAGTCAAGATGAGATGACATAATCACAGTCGCCTTTTTTTATGATATCCCGTGTGCTTAATGAGAGCGCGGCCTTGTGATGGCGGGGGCGATATCTTCTAATTCAATGAAATGATCTGCTTTGCGGCGCAGAGAATCAGCGACCATGGCAGGATGTGTTTTCAAAGAAGAGACAACGGTTACTTTGACACCTAAATCTTGTACTTCTTGTAACAGGCGGCAAAAATCACCATCGCCTGAAAACAGATAGGCATGATCGATATGAGGCGCTAATTTTAGCATATCAAGCGCCAGTTCCATATCCATATTCCCCTTAATGCGTCTGTTGCCAGTCGCATGGTCAATGAATTCCTTGGTTTGTTTTGAGACAACCTGAAAGCCGTTATAATCAAGATAATCAATCAATTTGCGAATAGGTGAGGTCTCAGTCGGATCAGGCAAGGCGGTATAATAATAAGCGCGTATCAAATCACCTTTGCCTGCAAATTCTGCCAGCATTTTGGCATAATCAATATCAATATCCAGTAATTTGGTCGTGGCGAAGAAATTCGACCCGTCAATAAACAAAGCCGTTCTTTGTGGAAATGTCATCAATAATCCTCTAAATAAATAAAATCGTAAAAAATTATGTAATATACCATGACTATAAAAGGGATAATTTAAGCCTGTAAAGGGTTATTTTTATTGCGTTTTAATGCATGTTTTCGCGGATTTGATTAGAACAAACAGGGGGCTTTCATGAAACAAGCTTTGATAGCCATTGGTGGTAATTTGGTGCCTGAGGGGTATGAGTCCTTGCCAGATGTCATGGCTGAGGCGATTGCCACTCTGGCAGATGAGCCGTTGGAAATTGTGTCTGTTTCACGTTGGTTTGAGACAGCGCCTGTGCCTGTGTCTGATCAGCCATGGTTTTTGAATGCTGTGATATCCGTCTCCACCGCCTTAGCGCCCAAGGATTTGTTGAGGCGATTACATGATATTGAGGCTCATTTCGGGCGTGTTCGTCAGGTAAGAAATGAGGCGCGTATTCTTGATCTTGATCTGATTGATTATGATGGGCAAATCATCGAAGATGATGAGATTACGCTGCCGCATCCGCGCATGCATCAACGTGCTTTTGTATTATACCCGATAGCTGATTTGGACCCGCAATGGCGCCATCCTGTCTTGGCAAAAAAGGTGCATGATTTGATAGCTGAAATGCCAGAAGGGCAGGATATACGCCCGAAAGCGTAAAAGCTTGCTATTTTATGCAAAAAACTGTATCAAACAGAACGAATTTCCACAATTGTGATCTCAGGAGCAAAGCATGGCACGCGTGACCGTTGAAGATTGTATCGAAAAAATCCCAAATCGTTTTGATCTGGTGCTGACTGCGTCACAGCGTGCACGGTCAATTCAAAAAGGTGAATTGCTGACAATCGACCGTGACAATGACAAAAACCCAGTTGTTGCTTTGCGCGAAATCGCTTCTGAGACAATTGACCCTGAGCGTATGCGTGATGGTATCATCAAAAATATGCAACGTTTGAACAAAAACGAAGAGCATGAGCGCAGCGCAGATGAGGCGGCTGAGATGGCAAAGCTTGATCTTGAAGAGATGGTTGGTGCTGAGTCTGATGATGCGTTCGGCGATGCTGGTATGCAGGTAGGGTCTTTGGATGAAGCGCCTTCTGAAGAGGTTTCTGGCTTCCAGGATGTTGACCTTGTCACTTTAGAAGGTGATGATTAATCCTGTCATAATACAGGAGACCATCGCTTTTCATGCAAAATGCATTTGAAGATTTAGTAAGCCATATAAGAGCCTATCATCCAAAATTGGATGAGGGGCGGCTTTTATCTGCTTATGAGCTTGGTCAATCAGCTCATGAAGGCCAATTGCGTGCCTCTGGTGAGGCTTATTTCACCCATCCGTTATCTGTGGCTAAGATCCTGGAAAATATGCATATGGATCTGGATACGATTATCACAGCTTTGCTTCATGATACGGTTGAAGATTGTGATGTTAGCTTATCACAAATTGAAGCCTTATTCGGGCCTGATGTGTCATCTTTGGTAGATGGTGTTACCAAATTAACGCGCATTGAATTGCAGTCTGAAGGAACAAAACAGGCTGAAAACTTACGAAAATTAGTGGTGGCTATGAGCCGCGATGTGCGTGTTCTTTTGGTGAAGCTTGCTGACAGAACGCATAATATGCAGACCATTGAGTCCTTTGCCAAAGAGGAAAAAAAACGCCGTATTGCCATTGAAACAAGAGATATCTATGCCCCATTGGCAGAGCGCATTGGCTTAACGCATATTCAAAGAGAGCTCGAAGATCGTGCCTTTGCTGTTTTGGTGCCTGAACAGCGTCAGACAATTTTGAACAGGCTGGATTTTCTGGCCGCAAGTACTGATAATGTGATTTCACGCATATGCCAGGAATTACAATCTCAAGTGGCGAAAACAGGGATTGAGTGTCAGGTATTTGGTCGCCGCAAAACGCCTTATTCGATCTGGCGTAAAATGCAGACAAAAAACCTGTTAATGGAACATTTGGCAGATGTGATGGGCTTTCGTTTGATCGTGCCCTCCATTGATGATTGCTATAAGGCATTGGGGAGTTTGCATGGCGCCTATCCTATGGTGATGGGGCGATTTAAGGATTATATCTCAACGCCAAAGCGAAATGGCTATCAGTCTATTCATACCGGCGTCATTGGCCCGATGAACCGTAAAATTGAAATCCAAATAAGAACGCCTGAAATGCACGATACCGCAGAGCGTGGTGTGGCAGCCCATTGGTCTTATAAGGCGCGTGGTGTTGATAGCGCTGTGCCGGAATATAACTGGTTGAAGGATTTGATATCTCTTGTTGAGCTTGATACACCGCCTAGTGATTTTCTGGAACATACCAAGATGGAAATCTATGCTGATCAGGTGTTTTGTTTTACGCCGCGCGGCGATTTGATAGGTCTGCCAAAAGGGGCAACAGCGGTTGATTTTGCCTATGCAGTGCATTCAAAATTAGGAGATATCTGCACAGGTGTCATTATTAACCAAAAGCCAAGACAGCTTGCCACACAGCTTGAAAATGGTGATCAGGTTGAGATCATCACAGATAAAGATGCCAAGCCAAAACCAGAATGGGAGGCTTTTGTCAAAACAGGGCGTGCGAAATCAGCGATTAAGCGATTTATGCGCCAGACACAATTTATCGAATTTAGCCGTGTCGGTCGTGCCTTGCTTGACAGAGAATTTCGGTATCATGAAAAAGAGCTTGATGATGAATTTATCAAAAGCAATCTCGGCCTTGTTGGTTTGGCGCGTATTGAAGATTTGTTCGCTGATATTGGGGAAGGGCGCCGCCATGTCAAAGATGTTTTTTATAAACTTCACCCCGAAATTGAACGCGATTTGAAGTCAGAAAAGCAAGAGGCAAAAAGAGCTCATTCAATTTCTGATAGTTTTTTTATAGCAGAGGCAGTCGATGGCATGGCGGTGCATATCGCAAAATGCTGTCATCCTCTGCCTGGTGAAGATGTGGTTGGTATCGTGACAACCGGCCGGGGCATTACTGTGCATGGCCGCAATTGTGATACTTTGCGAAAATTTGTTGAGGCGCCTGAATTATGGCTTGATGTGCAGTGGAACAGGCATGAAGTGCGTCATCATATTGTCAAAATTGAAGCTACGTTGATTCATGAGCCAGGTGCGCTTGCTGCCTTATGTTCTGGCATTGGACAACAAGATGCGAATATTACCAATATCCAGTCTCTGGCAAGAGATGATAATTTTTTCACTTTTTTGGTCGATATTGAGGTGCAAAATCTGACTCATCTGCAATCAATTCTTGCGGTTCTTGGTTCGAACAAATATGTTGAATCAGTTTCTCGCCACACGCTTTGAAGTCAGGTTTATGTTTCGCAGTCGTAATACTAGCATTGTTCAGAAAATACGCAATTTTATGTGGCCCAAAAAAGGCTTTCAGAGGTCTTTTTTCTATTTGCGGGAGCGCATATCGCGCATGTCTGCTTCGACTCATAGCCTGTCACTTGGCCTTGCCTGTGGGGCGGCGGCGTCCATGACGCCTTTTATCGGATTTCATTTCTTTCTGGCTGCTATATTAGCCTATCTTATCGGCGCAAATTTATTTGCGTCTGCCATTGGCACAATCGTTGGAAACCCATGGAGTTTTCCGTTTATTTGGGCCGCCAATGCGTCTTTAGGAAACCTTATCATTGTGCAATTTGGTCTTGAGCCGTGGTTATCAAATATTGATGCGGCTGTTGCCTCAGATGTGCCTGTGGCATTTTTTTATAAAATTACCATGGGCGGGGTAGCTCTTGGGATTTTGACATTTCCGATATATTATGGCCTCTCATATTGGGGGCTTTATAGCTGGCGCAATCACAGGCAAAAACGCCTTGCAAAAAAGCGGGCTGAGGCCTCTTTGCGCCAAGAGCCTGTGGCGCCTGATTTGGGAGTTCATCATCCATCAAAGCCCGCAACTGAAGATAAAAGCACGGTGTTATAATGCAGGATAATCAAAAAGACTCTTTACGCCTTGGTGTGAATATTGATCATGTTGCCACTTTGCGTAATGCCAGAGGCGGGGTGTATCCTGACCCTGTCTCTGCTGCGTTATTGGCGCAAAAAGCCGGTGCTGACGGGATTACCATTCACCTGCGTGAGGACAGGCGCCATATTAGAGATAAAGACGCCACAGACATAAGGCAGGCGATTGATATACCGCTGAATTTTGAGATGGCGGCAACTGAAGAAATGGTGACATTTGCATGCGATCTCAGGCCAAATGCCTGTTGTATTGTCCCAGAAAAACGAGAAGAGGTGACAACCGAAGGTGGGTTGGCTGTTTTCGGTCATGAGAAAAGACTTGAGCCATTATTTAGTAATATAAAACAAAAGGATCTAAGGCTTTCTTTATTTATTGAGGCAAGTGAAAAGGAAATTCAGGCTGCCGCCGCATTAGGGGCAGATATTATTGAATTGCATACAGGTACCTATTGCCATGCAACGCCGGGGGCAGAGCGTCAATCAGAATTGAAACGATTAGTAGAGGGGGCTCGGTTAGCGCATTCTCTAGGTCTTGAGGTGCATGCCGGTCATGGCCTTGATTTTGAGACAGTAGGTGATATTGCGGCTATCCCTGAGATGCGTGAATTAAATATTGGCCATTTTTTAATTAGCGCGTCTGTGTTCACCGGCCTTGAAGAAGCGATTTCAACTATGAAAATGACAATGGCAAAGGCACGCGCACAGGCAAATGCGGCAGGCAAGTCCTAAAAGGTGCCCGCATGATTGTTGGTGTTGGAAATGATATTTGCAATATAGACAGAATTGACAAAGCCTATCAGCGTCATGGTGACAAATTTGCCGTCAAAATATTAACGCCTGCAGAACAGGATATTTTTGCGCGCCACCCTCAGAAAATAGCGTATCTTGCAAAGCGTTTTGCGGCAAAAGAAGCTATTTATAAGGCGATTCAAGCACATATCGTGCCGCCGCCCTCCTGGCAGGATGCAGAAATCTTGAATGATGAGGCTGGTCGCCCTATAGTGAGGCTGTCAACAAGATGTCAGCAGGCGTTAGATGGCTATGCAAATGCGCCTGTTACCCTGTCTTTGTCACTCTCAGATGACACCCCTTTTGCCTTTGCTGTTTGTATCGCGAGCGCCTAGGTTTTGCTGTAACGGAAATTTATGAAAAGCAAGGTATGATAATGGCGAAGAAAAAGGAAAAAGACGGCTTTAAGGAAAATTTGAAGACTCTTGGTATTGCCTTTGTGATTGCCATTGGCTTTCGGTCATTTTTGTTTGAGCCTTTTAATATTCCCTCTGGTTCTATGATCCCGACATTGCTTGTTGGCGATTATCTGTTTGTGTCGAAATTTTCCTATGGGTATTCACGCTATTCTTTCCCTCTTGGTATTGTGCCATTTGAAGGGCGTGTGATTGCTGATAAGCCTGAAAGAGGTGATGTGGTTGTCTTTCGCCTGCCATCAAATGTGTCTGTCGATTATATCAAGCGTATTGTGGGCCTGCCGGGGGATAGGGTGCAGGTGAAAGAAGGCAAATTATACATAAATGATACATTGGTGCCACGCCGGTCTGTTGGCACACAAACTGTGTCTCTTGGCTATCGTGATGTAACGATTGAAGCTTTTGAAGAGACAATGGATAATGGCAAAAGCTATATTATTCATGAAATTAGTGATAATGACCGCATGGATAATACGGCTGTTTATACAGTTCCCGAAGGGCATTATTTCATGATGGGTGATAATCGTGACCAGTCAAAAGACAGCCGCTTTCTGGATGTGGGCACTGTGCCTTATCAGAATTTGATTGGTCGTGCTGATTTCATCTTCTTTAGTGTCGATCAGTCTGCGCGCCTGTGGGAAATCTGGAAGTGGCCCTTTGCGATACGATATGAGCGTATTGCCAATGGCATAAAGTAATCATGACCTCAGAGCCCCCGGTATTATTTGCAAAATTGCAAGATCAAATTGGTTACCAATTCAAAGATATAAGCCTTCTTCAGGCAGCCTTAACGCATAAAAGTGCGCCTGCCTCTCAACATGGTGATTATGAAAGGCTTGAATTTTTAGGTGACAGGATTTTGGGTCTTGAGATATCTCATGCGCTATACAGCCATTTTTCACAAGATGATCAGGGCGATCTGACAAAGCGGTTTCATGCGCTTGTCCAGCAAAATGCTTTGGTTGAAATTGCAAAAACACTGAATTTATCGTCCCTGATAGTCACTGATGCCACGCGCCAAGCCGCCAAACAGGCCTCTGTGATGGCAGATGTGGTTGAAGCGCTTATTGCGGCTATCTTTCTTGATGGTGGCATTGATGAGGCGCGGCGCTTTATTTTTAGCCATCTTGATATCACGGCAACAAGCTCTGATGATGGTATGGCAAATCCGAAATCAGCTCTTCAGGAATGGGCCATGGCACGAAGATGGGCCTTGCCATCTTATGAGGTGGTGAGCGTAGAAGGGCCTGACCATGCGCCGACCTTTGTCTGTGAGGTGATGATTGCTGATATTGGCACAATGCGTGCAAGCGGGGCGTCAAAAAAAATCGCAGAACAAAATGCAGCGCGTCATTTGCTGCAAGAATTACAAAAGAAAGAGTCACTATGACGCAGGATACGAAAGCTGGTTTTGTTGCATTATTAGGCGCACCAAATGCCGGTAAATCAACCTTGATGAATGCTATGGTGGGACAAAAAATCTCTATTGTCACACCCAAAGTGCAAACGACCCGCAGCCGCGTTAGAGGGATCGTTATGCATGAAAACAGCCAGATTATCTTTGTTGATACGCCTGGCATTTTCAAGCCAAAGCGCCGGTTAGACAGAGCCATGGTCAGCGCTGCCTGGCAGGGGGCTGATGATGCCGATTTATTGTTGCTTCTTCATGATTGTGCGCGCAAAAAAGTTGATGATGATACGCTTGCGATTATGGCATCCCTCAAAGAGCTTGCCAGGCCTGTGACGTTGGTTCTCAATAAGATTGACCTTGTTAGTCCTGAACAATTGCTTGAGCGGACAAAAGAATTATCTGAGATGATGGATTTTTCGCGAGTCTTTATGGTCTCTGCTGACAAAGATAAGGGGCTTGATGATTTGCTCGTTTATCTGGCTGATGAGATGATGAGCGGACCTTATTTATTTGACCCTGATGATTTGTCTGATTTGCCTATGCGCCTGATGGCAGCAGAGGTAATGCGTGAGAAGCTGTTTTTGAATTTGCACCAAGAATTGCCTTATCAGCTGA
>JBMHBX010000048.1:0-7022 GCA_049890215.1 Puniceispirillaceae bacterium (SeqCode)
CCAAGATCGCCGCGGCGGCATCAACTTGCCTTACCTCTGGGTTTGGTGTGGGCGCCGCTGGCGCCGCGGCCTGTGGTTGGGGGGGGGGTGGTGGCGGCGGGGGGGGTGGTTTCGGGCGTGCTTTTTCCTGATCGACATCATCTTGCGGTGTGCCATCTGATTGTGCCGCGATGTTTGTGATCTCTGCGATATCCACCATATCAATAATCACAAGAGGCGCATCATTGGGATCTTTTGTATCAAAAGACGGCCAGCTGACAGTCATCAAAGTAACTGCCATGACATGGAACCCAACTGACATAAGAGCAAAGCGACTCATTGATAAATATTATCCGTCCTGTGGTAATTGGGCGACCAGTGCCACACGCTCAAAGCCGGCTGTCTGAATGCGTCCCATTAATTCAACAACCTCACCATAGGGAACAAGCCTGTCACCGCGCACAAATATGCGCACATCCGGATTGGCTTCAGAGACAGCTGAAAGCCGTGGTATCAAAGCATCCGGCTCTATTGCTGTTTCTTGCAGATAAAGCGCGCCATCTGCTTTGATTGACACAACCAATGGCGCTGCATTGGCTGATATCTGGCCAGCGCGTGTTTTAGGCAAATCAACAGGCACACCCACTGTCAGCAAGGGCGCTGTCACCATAAAGACGATCAGCAAGACAAGCATTACATCAACAAAAGGCGTAACATTAATTTCGCCCATCGGGCGGTGGCGCGATCTGCCACCCCTGCCTGAGGGCTTGTTCAAAGATGCACCCATCTTACTTGCCTCCCTCATCAAGCTGACGTGCAAGCAAGGTCGAAAATTCAGACGCAAAGGTCTCTAGCTGGGCACCTCTTCTTTGCAAATCACCGGAAAATTTATTATAGGCAGCAACTGCAGGGATAGCTGCGGCAAGGCCAAGCGCTGTGGCAAATAACGCCTCTGCAATCCCGGGGGCAACCACCGCAAGAGAGGTGTTTTTCGATTCAGCAATTGACTGAAAGGCATTCATGATCCCCCAGACTGTGCCAAATAAGCCTACAAATGGTGATACAGACCCGATAGAGGCAAGGAAATTCATGCCTTTTTCCATTTTATCCATCTCTCTTGTGATGGTAAAATTCATTGATCTGTCAATTCTGTCTAACAAAGAGGCTTTCAGATCAGCGCGTCCTGTCGCTGTCAGGCCTTTGGCTGAGGCGCGGCGCCATTCACGCATGGCAGCGGCAAATACACGCGCTTGGGCATTATTCGGATTAGCACCTGTCGCATCATAAAGATTATCAAGAGAGCCACCAGACCAGAATTCATTTTCAAAATGAAGTGATCTGTTGGCTTCGCGGCGCAGGCTTACCATCTTCTCAAAGATAATCGCCCAACACCAGACAGAGGCACCGACCAATAACAACATCACAAATTTGACAAGAGGATCAGCTGCTAAAAACAACCCCATAATGGTCAAATCATGCGCTGATTGCGCCACAGTTAAATCAATCTCGGCCATAAAAACCCCCTCTATTTTCGCCCTTTTTGCACGCTCTAGCTATCGTGACAAAAGGCTCTTTATACCATCTTTCAAATGGCGGTCTTGTTAATGTGATTATCTCAGCTCTTGGTGTTTGCACTCATCTTTTCAAGCATTGATAGGGGAAACCGAATAGGCCGTCCACCTTCATTCACCATCACAATCTCTACCTCAACCTTGGCAAAAATATGACCATCAGGCTCTTTTTTGACTTGTTGCGCAGAAATGATCAGCTGTTCTGCTGTGATACGCGCTTTGCTGATATCCTTAAGACGTGTTTCGACAATCACCTCATCACCAAGGCGAAGCGGGCTGAAATAGCTAAGACTGGCACGCCGCACGACAAAGCCCATCTTGCGATCATAGAGATTTTCATCCTGTGATACACCAATAAGGCGCAACCATGCTGACCGGCCACGCTCAGCAAAACTAAGATAATTGGCATGATAAACAATGCCGCCTGCATCTGTATCTTCAAATTGCACAAGAAACGCATAATAATGCGCATCATCAAAGAGCCACCCATCAAGGACAGCAGAGGCATTATCAGGAATGACTCCGTCAAATGCCTGCCTTTTATCTGAGACCGCATCATGATGTATCATCAGCTGTTATCCTCATCCTCATGGGCCAGCAAATCAAGCTGAACCGCAGCGGTAGGAGGCGGCGTCAGGCCAAGATAATCCCAGCCTGTACGTGACAGGCAACGTCCTCTTGGCGTACGCATTAACAGGCCGGTTTGCATCAAATAAGGCTCAATCACCTCTTCAAGCATATCTCTTTGTTCAGCAAGCACGGCTGCTAATGTTTCAACCCCCACAGGGCCGCCCCCATAATTATCAGCCAATGAATGCAGATAGCGCCTGTCCATCTGATCAAGCCCTGCGGCGTCCACATCAAGCCTGTTCAGCGCTTTATCAGCGACTCCGGCTGTCACGATATCAGCTTGTTCGACCAGCGCGATATCACGCACACGCCGTAACAGCCTGCCAGCAATACGCGGTGTGCCTCTGGCGCGTCTGGCAATTTCCATGGCGCCATCTTCTGACATGGAAAGCTGCAATTTGGCTGCCTGTGCGCGCAAAATCAGTGATAATTCTTCTGCGGTATAAAATTGCATACGCATTTGAATACCAAATCTGTCACGCAAAGGTGTTGTTAAAAGACCTGCCCTTGTTGTGGCCCCTACAAGTGTGAAAGGCGGCAAATCAATACGAACAGATCGCGCAGATGGCCCCTCGCCAATCATCAAATCCAGCTGAAAATCTTCCATAGCCGGATAGAGCACTTCTTCAACTGCCGGATTCAGGCGATGGATCTCATCAATAAATAACACATCATTTGGCGCAAGATTGGTCAGCAAAGAGGCCAAATCACCTGCTCTGGCAATGACAGGACCAGAGGTTGCCCGAAAGCCTGTCCCTAATTCTGCGGCAATGATTTGCGCCATGGTCGTTTTACCAAGACCGGGCGGACCATGAAGCAAAATATGGTCCATAGCTTCTGTGCGTTGCACCGCTGCTTTGATAAACATTTCCAGATTCTGGCGCCCGGCGCCCTGACCAATAAAATCAACAAGCTGCTTTGGGCGAAGCGCATGGTCATGTGCTTCTGATTGATCAATCTGATAACCAGATGACAGGCGATGATCATCACTCATAGCTAGCGCTCCTTATTTCCAAGCTCTTTAAGCGCTGCGCCAATCAGTGCCGCACTGTCAAGACCACCATCTGCTTGTGAGAGATCACGTAACACCGACCATGCCTCAGCGCGCGCATAGCCAAGATTAATAAGGGCAGATAACGCATCGCTCACCGCGGCCTGCTGCATCTTGTTTTCAGCCCCCGCCGCATTGGCACTGCCAGATGAAGGGGCAACAGCCATGCTTTTCAGCTTCCCTAATTTTTCACCAAGCTCATTCACAATACGGGTGGCAATTTTCGGCCCAATCCCGTCTGCTCTGGTAATCATGGCCTTATCACCTGCCATAATCGCTTCTTCAACATCATGAGGTGATAAGGCTGTTAAGATGGCGATAGCTGCTTTTGCTCCGACACCTTGTACAGTTTGAAGAAGCAAAAACGTCTCTTTTTCATGCGCAGAGCTAAAGCCAAATAAGGTCATGGAATCTTCGCGTACAATCATTTCGGTCAGAAGTTTGACTGCACCGCCTGTCTCTCCGATGGCATCAAGCGTGCGGCCGGTCGCGGTGACAAGATAGCCAACGCCGCCGACATCAATCACTGCCTGAGAGGTTGTTTTATGCGCAATTGTTCCAGAAAGATGTGCAATCATAACAATGCCTGTCCTTATCTTTGCTCTTTGGCCAAAGCAGCGGCAATGGCAGCCGCAAGCCCTTTACCGGCAGACGGCCTTTGTGAGGCGCGGGGCACTTGTGCGATTTGCGGCCCCTTACTGCCAACAAGCAAACCATTAGCGGCATCATGAATGCCGGCAATGGCAAGGCCAAGAGCATCAGCCGCATCAGCGCCTTTGGGCGTTATCCCGAGAAGATAGCCAACCATCGCCTGCATTTGTTTTTTATCAGCCGTCCCTGTGCCGGTCACTGCTTTTTTTGCAAGGCGAGGCGCTATCTCTGTCAAAGGCAGGCCCTGAGAGGCGCAAGCTGCCATAGCGGCCCCTCTTGCCATCCCTAATTTCAAAGCTGAATTGGCATTTTTCGCCACAAAGACCGATTCAATACTCGCCGCCATAGGGCCATATTCCTGACAGACAGCACAAATATCATCAAAAATAATCTGCAGGCGGCGGTGGTCATCCTGACGCGGGCTTGTTTTGATTTGCCCATGACCAAGGTGGGTTAGCTTATTCCCATGCTGTTCTATGATACCCCAACCAGTGCATGTCAGGCCGGGGTCAATACCAAGCATTTGCATAAGCGCCCTTTCTTGTTACCATATGGCTTTGTCAGACAATCATCAGCCTTACGATTTAGCTTTCAATCGCAGCAAGCACCTCATCTGAGATATCAAAATTTGAGGAAATGGCCTGCACATCATCATTATCGTCAAGCACTTCCATCAATTTCAGCAATCCTTTGGCATGATCTGCTGTTACATCAACAAGATTTTGCGGCTTCCATGTAATCGCTGCTTCCATCGGGGCGCCAAACGCCTCTTCAAGCGCATCACGAACAGCGTTAAAATCTTCGACCGCACAGATAATGGCATGACCATCATCATCACTTTCCACATTCTCAGCCCCTGCCTCCAGAGCGGCTTCAAACATGTCATCTGCACTGGCAACATGCGCTTCGAACAACACTTCACCAACCTTATCAAACATAAAGCTGACAGAGCCTGTCTCACCCAAAGAGCCATTATATTTGCTAAAGGCTGCGCGCACTTCTGAGGCAGTGCGATTGCGGTTATCTGTCATGGTCTCGACAATCAACGCCGTCCCGCCCGGCCCATAACCTTCATAGCGGATTTCTTCATATTGCACATCATCTCCGCCCTCTGCTTTTTTGATGACACGCTCAATATTGTCTTTTGGCATATTGGCTGCGCGGCATGCCGCAAGCGCGGTACGAAGGCGCGGGTTTGAATCAGGGTCAACACCGCCTCTGACGGCAACTGCCAATTCTTTTCCAAGGCGCGAGAATATTTTTGCCCGCTTTTTATCCTGTGCGCCTTTGCGGTGCTGAATATTTTTGAATTTACTATGGCCTGCCATCTGTCATCTATCCATCTTTAACCGGGTGATTACCACCGTTATGAAAAATCTTACAAAAATCTCTGGCAATCATAGCAAATAGCGCAAATAAGGAGCAAGAGAATTAAGCAGGATGCAAGACACCGCCGCGGCGAAATGGCACCGCAGATAAAGCAAGGCCAGTCGCATCATCTGTTTCAATCAAAAGACCTGATAAAGTCGGCTCACCCATCGCCACTGCCAGCCTGCCTGATTTGCGTCCTGTAAAACGGCTGATAGCAACGTCCGGATCCATCCCTATGACAGAAATATAATCGCCGCACATGCCGGCATCTGTCTGATAGGCTGTGCCGCCAGATAATACGCGGTGATCAGCGGTTGGAATATGCGTGTGCGTGCCAACCACACATGACACCCTGCCATCACAAAACAAGCCTGTTGCGACTTTCTCAGAAGTGGCCTCACCATGCACATCTACCAAAATAAAATCTGCATCACGCCCAAGCTGCATTTCTGTAAGCTGTTTTTCAAGGCTTGCGAACATATTGTCATTATCTGCCATAAATAAATTACACATCACATTCATGACGCCTAAGCGCAGGCCATTATCCAATTTGTGTATCACACTGCCAGAGCCCGGAAATTCTCTTGCCATATTGGCAGGGCGTAACAGGCGTGGCTGCGATTGCAGATATGGTGAGATTTCAGCCTTATCCCAAATATGATTGCCAGTCGTCAGCACATCCACCCCAGCGTCAAACAGCGCCTCACAAATGGCAGGCGTTACACCAAAGCCGCCTGCGGCATTTTCACAATTCACAATCACCGCATCAAGCGCCATCTCGTCACGCAATTGTGGCACTTTTTCAATCACCGCCTGACGCGCAGAGCGGCCGACAATATCGCCTAAAAACAACACTTTCATTTACGTTACGCTCCTTGTCCGGCTTTATGTGGTGCAAGCCGCAAACCAGAGGGGGTCAAAATACCGGAGAGTGCCTTGTCATAAGGCCCTGTAGGCACTGTTTCAACTTCGCTTTCATCAAAGGCAATACCAATTACAACAGCGTGGTGACCCTCTGCTTCAAAGCCGGCAAGTGTGCGATCATAAAAACCGCCGCCATAGCCAAGACGCCAAAAATCAGAATCAAAGGCAAGAAGAGGCGCCAATATAAGATCAGGGCGCATGACAGGGGCCGAATTATCTGGCTGTTTTGTCTGATAGGGACCATCACAAAGGGGCTCGCCCACGCGCCATTGGTGAAAGATAAGCGGCTTGCCCTCTTCGGGCGTGACAGGCAGACACCCGTCTGCACCTCTGGCGCACAGAGTTTCGAGCAAGGGAACCGGGTCAATTTCGGTCCTTATAGGCCAAAAAGCGGCAATGACAGAGGGCGAAAAAGCATGCCAAATCTGATCTGCAAAGCGGGCAATCTTTGTGGCTGCATCTGGCATGGCGTCAAAAGCGGATTTGCGCCTTTGGGCTGCGTTTTTGCGCATCTCCTTTTTGATCTCATCAATGCTTGTCATGGTCGCACTTCTGTCTTTGTTTTGCGATAGATAAGATGGCCGGAACAGCCGTCGGTGTGATTCATCCTCTGTGACCTGTAAAACAGGTGGGCACCGCAATAACCAGACCTCAGCCTAATCAGAGGCAGCTCCCTACAGAAGATTATGGTCCCAGGGATTGAAAGACCTAACGCACTGTCTAGCCAAATTACCTATTACAAATCAGCCAGTCTTATCTGGCTGTTATTCATATCTGGCCTCTATGTAGGCTTATTTCAAAGAGGCGGCAAGATCAGATATTTGCTTTGCGACATTTTCCAATCT